>JAHCID010000001.1:1531478-1862956 GCA_026129405.1 bacterium | reverse complement strand
CGTTCTGGGTGCTCCGCTACACCCCGCCGGTCGTCGGTTGGACGGCCGCGCTGCTCTCGAAGGACGCCCGCCGGCGGGTGATCGACAACCTCCGTCGCGTCCGCGGCGCGGCCCCGGCGTGGCGCGACACCGTCGACACCATGCGGACGTTCGCGAGCTTCGCCGGCGCCCTGGGCGAGTCGCTCGCCACCGGCTCGAAGAACGAGCGCCCGCTCGAGCCGGTCATCGAGGGCGGCGAGCACCTGCGCGCGGTGCTCGGCGGGCCGTTCATCATCGGGACGATCCACTCGGGCGGCTGGGACGTGCTCGGCGCGCTGCTCACGGGCGACCTCGCGCTCGACGTCGTGCTCGTGATGGCGCACGAGGCCCACGCGGAGGCGGAGCGCCTGCACGACGAGGCGCGCGGGAAGATGCGCGTCCGCGTGGTCCACGTCGGCGACGACGCGCTCGACGCGCTGCCGCTCCTCGGCCAGCTGCGCGGCGGCGGCGTCGTCGCGATGCAGCTCGATCGGACGCCGCCGGGGATGCGCGTCGTGCCCGTCGAGCTCTTCGGCGCCGCCTCCGCGCTCCCGGAGGGACCGTTCCGGCTCGCGCGGCTCGCGCGGGCGCCGATCCTCCCGATCTTCTGCGCGCGCACCGGCTTTCGCCGCTACCGCGTCGTCATCCACGAGCCGATCCGCCTCGACCGCGCGGACCCGCCGGAGGCGACCGCCCGCGCCGCGCAGTCGGTCGCCGACCGCATCACGGCCTTTTTACGCGCGCACCCGTCGCAGTGGTTCAACTTCTGACGGGGCCGCGCTCGTTCGCGCGCCCGGCCGCGCGCCGGCGCGCAGCGGCGCGGTGGGCAGCTCCGGGCTCGGCCGGTAGCCGGGGACGAGCACCTGGAGCAGGCGCACGGTCGTGCCGACGTCGCCCGTGCGCACGCACGCCTCCAGCGTCGGCAGCCATTCGGCGAGCCGCGGCACCGGGTTGGCCTCGAGCACGCGGATGCGGTCGTTCGGCGTCGGCAGCGTTGCCTCGCCGTCGTCGACCAGCTCCTCGTGCATCTTCTCGCCGGGGCGCAGCCCGGTGAAGACGAGCGGGACGTCCTCGTCGGGCTCGAAGCCCGAGAGGCGGATCATGTTGCGCGCGAGGTCGGCGATGCGCACCGGATCGCCCATCTCGAGGATGAAGATCTCGCCGCCGCCGCCGAGCCCCGCCGCCTGGAGGATCAGCTGCGTCGCCTCGGGGATGGTCATGAAGTAGCGCGTGACGTCGGGATCGGTGACCGTCACCGGCCCGCCGCGCGCGATCTGCTCGCGGAAGAGCGGCACGACGCTGCCGTTCGAGCCCAGCACGTTGCCGAAGCGCACCGCCACGAAGCGGCAGCCGCGCCCGCCGAGCCCGCGTACGACCATCTCCGCGACGCGCTTCGTGACCCCCATGACGCTCGTCGGCCGCACCGCCTTGTCGGTGGAGACGAGCAGCATCTCGCGGGTGCCGTGCGCGAGCGCCGCCTGGGCGACGTTGCGCGTGCCGACGACGTTGTTGCGCACGGCCTCCAGCACGTTCCGCTCCGCCAGCGGCACGTGCTTGTAGGCGGCGGCGTGGAACACGCGCTCGGGGCGATGCGCGCCGAAGACGGCGTCGAGCTGGTCGGGGAGCAGCACGTCGCCGAGGACGGGCTCGAGCCGCACCTGCGGGAAGCGGGCGCGCAGCTCCATCTCGAGCGCGAACATGCCGTTCTCGTGGCGGTCGTAGAGGACGAGGCGCTCGGGGCCGTAGCCGGCCAGCTGGCGGCACAGCTCGGAGCCGATCGAGCCGGCGGCGCCGGTCACCAGCACGCGCCGGCCGGCGATCTGCTCGCGCACGCCGGGCAGGTCGAGGCGGACGGGCGCCCGCGCGAGGAGGTCGTCGACCTTCACCTCGCGCATCTGCGTCACCACGACGCGACCCTCGACGAGCGAGCCCAGCGTCGGCACCACGCGGTGCCGCACGCCGGCCTCGCGGCAGCCCTGGACGATGCGCTTCAGGAGCGAACCCGTCGCCGACGGGATCGCGACCAGCACCTCGCCCACCTCGTGGCGGCGCACCAGCGCGGGCAGCGCCTCGAGCGGGCCGAGCACCGGCACGCCGCCGATGCAGAGCCCTTGCTTGCCCGGATCGTCGTCGACGAAGCCGACCGGCGCGAGGCGCAGGTGATCGCGCTGCTCGATCTCCTCGACGAGGCGCATGCCGGTCTCGCCCGCGCCGACGACGAGCACGAGCGTCTCCACGCGGCGCGGCGCGCGCCGCCGCCGCCCCTCGCCCACCGCGCGCAGCCCGAGCCGAACGCCGGCGACGAGGCCGGTGCACAGGATGAGGTCGAGCGGGAAGACCGCGCGCGGGAAGTCCTCGAGACCGCGCCCGAGCACCATGAGCGCGAGGAAGAGGCCCGAGCCGGCCAGGTTGCCGAGCAGGATCGCTTCGAGGTCGCGCATGCCGACGTGACGCCACGAGCGCCCGAAGAGCCCGACGGCGGCGAAGCCGGCGAGCTTGCACGCGAGCAGCCCGGGCAGCGTCGCGAGCAGCACGGCGCCGTACGTGGGCGGCAGCGCGAGGTCGAAGCGGAGCAGGAAGGCGCCGAGGTAGGCCAGTGCGGCCAGCTCGCACGACGCGAGCAGGCCGAAGAGGCGCGGATGGCGGCGGAAGAACGACGGATTGGACACGGGCATCGGGTGGAGACCTCCTCCTGTCACACGGGCGTTCAGGCGCTCGCGCGCCGCGGCGCCGCGCCGTGCAGGGCCTCGGCGAGCGCGCCGCACACCTCGTCGACCTGGGCCTCGCGCATGCGGCCCGAGAAGGGCAGCGCGAGGCAGGTGGCGCCGGCCGCCTCGGCGACCGGGAAGTCGCCGGGCGCCGCACCGAGCACGCCGCGATGGTACGGCTGGAGATGGATGGGCGGGAAGTAGACACGCGCCGGGATACCCTGCGCGCCGAGCGTGCGTAGCACCTCGTCGCGGCGCTCGGCGGCGACGCGCACCACGTAGACGAACCACGACGCGCGCGTCGTCCACGGCGCGGTCGCGGGCAGCGTCACGCCCGGCACGCGCTCGAGCCGGGCACGGTACCAGGCGGCGACGCGGGCGCGCGCGGCGAGCAGCTCGTCGAGCCGGGCGAGCTGCACCGCGCCGAGCGCCGCCGACAGCTCGTCGAGGCGGTAGTTGTAGCCGAGCCGCGAATGCTCCAGCCAGCCGCCCTCCACGTCGCGTCCCTGGTTGCGGAGGCTGCGCACGCTCGCGTCCCAGTCGGGATGCGAGGTCACGACCATGCCGCCCTCCCCGGTCGTCACCTGCTTGTTCGGGTAGAAGCCGAAGACGGCAGCGTCGCCGAGCGCGCCCGCCGGGCGGCCGCGGTAGGTCGCGCCGAGCGCCTCGCACGCGTCCTCGATCACCGCGAGACCGTAGCGCCGCGCGACGGCGCAGATCGGATCCATGTCGGCCGGCTGGCCGAACACGTGCACGGGCAGGATCGCCTTCAAGCGGCCGCCGCGCGCCCCGCCGCGGTCGGCGAGGCGGCGCACGGCGTCGGCGACGCGCTCGGCGTCGAGGGTGAGCGCCGTCGGCTCGACGTCGACCAGCACCGGACGCGCGCGGCAGTAGAGGATGCAGTTCACCGACGCGACGAAGCTGAACGGCGTGGTCACGACGAGGTCGTCGTCGCCGACGCCGGCGGCGAGCAGCGCCAGGTGCAGGCCCGCCGTCCCGCTCGACACGCCGGCCGCGTGCCGCACGCCGAGACGCGCCTGCATCGCCTGCTCGAAGCGGTCGAGCCACGGCCCGATGCTGAGCGTGGCGGTGCCGAGCGCCTGCAGCACGGCGGCGCGCTCGAGGCTGGTGATGTCGGGCTGGGACATGGGGATCGTCATGACGCACCTCCGGTCGCGCGCCGGCTTGCATCCCGGGCAGGGCGGCGGCGTGATGGCTGTCGATGCTCGGCGTGATGCTCGCCGCCGTGCTGTGGAGCGCGCCCGGCCCGCACGAGGTCGCCCCCGGCGCCGGGGCGACGCTGACGCTGCCGCCGGTCGCCACGCGCCGGCGCCTGCGCCTCGTGCCGCGTCTCGCCGCGCCGGCGCCCGCGGGCTCGGTGCCGGCGCTGCGCATCGTCGTGAACGGTCGCGCTCGGACCGATGGCCGATCGCCGCACGCCGCGCCTGCGGCGCGCCGCGCGGCTCGACGGGCTGCCGCGCTGGGAGGCCGGCCGCTGGCGCGTCCGCTATCGCCCGCGGGCGGACGACGCCGATCGCCTCCTGCTCGACGCCGGCGACGTGCGCGCGCCGACGCCCCAGGGCGCGATCCTGCGCCTGGAGGTCGGCACCGCCGCCAGCGCCGCTCGTCGTCGAGGACGTGCGCCCTGACCGACGACGGCGCCGCCCTGCCCGCCCGCGAGCCGCCCCCGGACTGGGGCCGGCCGCGGCGCCAGCCGCTCGCCCGCACACCGCATTCACCGCCGGCGCCGACCCGCACCGCCTCGACCTCGCCTGGCCCGGCGGCGGCGCGCTCGTGCAGACGACCGTCGTCGCGCCGACGGCGATCCGCCACGCCCGCACCCTCGACGTGCGCGCGGCGCACGTCGCGGTGCGCGACACGTTCACCAACGCCGGCGACGCGCTCGCCGCCGTCCACGTCCGCCACGCCCTCGCCAGCGCCGCGCGCTGGATCCACGTCGCCGGCTCGCCCGACCCCTCCGCGCAGGAGGTCTACGCGCCGTGGAATCCGACCGTGTTCACGCCGGTCGGCTCCGGCGGCGTCGGCCTGGTCGCCGAGGACGACGTCTTCCGCCAGCAGGTGATCGCCGACGTCGCCGGCGGCGCGGCCGGGCTGCGCACCGATCTCCTCTGCCTCGACCGCGGGGCGACCTACACGATGGTCTGGAGCGCCTGGCCGCTCGCGCGCGGCGACTACTGGGACTTCGTCGGCGCCGTGCGCGCCGCCTGGGGCAGCGACGCCGCCATCCCCGGCGCGTACGTCTGGTTCCATCCCGACCGCATCCTCGCCATGCCCGACGCCGCGCTGGCCGCGGCGCTGCGCCGCCAGCACGTCGCCGTCGCCGCCATGTGGGGCGGCTGGGTCGATCCCGCCGACACCCACCGGCCGCCGCGCATCGGCTTCGGGCCGTCGGTGCTGGACGACGCCTTCGCGCCGCTGCGTGCCCGCGTCGCCGCCGCGATCGCGAAGCTGCACGCCGCGCGCCCCGGCCTGCGCGTGCTGCCCTACTTCGACGCGCAGCGCGACGGCAGCGCCGTCGCGGGGCCGCCCGACGAGCTGATCGTGCGGCCGGGCGGCGGGGTCGAGCGCGCCGCCTTCGGCGGTCGCTTCACGCCCGCCTGGAGCATCGTGCCGCGTGCGGGCGGCGGCGTCGGCGCACGCCTTCGTGCCACCGCCCGCGCCATGGACGCGCTCGGCGGCGACGGCCTCTACTGGGACGAGATCGACGGCATCGACTACGGCCGCCCGCGCCTCACGACGTCGCGCTGGGACGGCCGCTCGTGTCTGGCGGACGCCGCCGGACGCGTCACCGCGCGGGTCGGGCTCGCGAACCTCCTGTCCGACGATCTCAAGGTCGCGCTCGCCCGCGGCCGCTTCGTCCTCGGCAACGGCCCGCCGACCACCCGGCGGCTCCAGCCGGGCGCGCTGCGCCTCGTCGAGATGCAGCACGGACGCGACTGGGACGCGCTCGCGCACCTCACCTCGCCGCTCGGCTACCTCGGCGGCGCACGCGACTTCACCGCCGTCACCGCGCTCCTCGCCCGCGGCCTGCTGCCCGCCGGCACGCGGCTCGACTACGACTGGCAGCTCGCCGGCCGGCTCTTCCCGTTCACCCCCGAAGCCATTCGTCCCGGCACGCTGCGCGGCCGCGAGCGGCTGGTCACCGTACGCAGCGGCACGCACGGCTGGCCGAGCCGCACCGGCGCGGTGCGCGCCTTCCGCTTCGACGCCGCCGGCCGCGAGCATCGCGCGGCCTGGCGCGTCCGCTACCGCGACGGCGCGGCGTGGGTACGGGTGCGGCTCGCGCCTCACGAGGTCGCCGTCATCGAGCGGCGCGCGTCGCCGCGCACCGACTGATCCGTCACGGGCCGCCGCAGCGCCACGGCCGGGCTGCCGATCCAGGTGCCGCCGCCCGGCAGCGAGCGCGTCGCCACCGAGCCCGGCCCGAGCGTGGTCGCGCTGCCGAGCGTGTGGCCCGGCAGCACCGCGGCGCCGGTGCCGAGCTCGCCGAGGTCGCCGATCACGACGTGTCCGGCGAGATGCACCGACGGGTGCAGGGTCACGAAGTCGCCGATGACGTCGTCGTGCGTCACCGCCGCGTGGACGTTCACGGTCACGAAGCGGCCGAGCCGCACGTTGACCGAGAGCACGGCGCCGGCCGCGACGTAGCAGCCCTCGCCCACGCGCGACGCCGGCCCGACCAGCGCGCTCGGATGGACGACGCGCTCCCACGGCAGGCCGACGTCGGCCAGGCGCTCGACGACGGCGCGCTTGGTGCGCGGCAGCCCGAGCCCGAGCACGAGCCGCACCTCGTCGCCGTGCGTGTGCGCCGTCACCTCCGCGAGCGTCCCCACGACCTCGCCCAGCCCCGAGCGCAGCACGCCGCGCGGCACCGCGTCGTCGAAGAAGCGCAGCTCCGTCGTGCGGCCCCGGGCGCGCAGCGCGGCGTCCAGCGTCCAGGCGACCTCCTGCGCGAAGCCGCCCGCCCCGATCACGAGATGGCGCATGATCCCCTCCCTTCCGTCGGTCCCTCGAACGGCGGCATGGTCGCGTGGCCGGCGGCGTGGATGCCGTCGCGCCGCACGAGACAGCCGAGCGTGCGCACGAGGATGCGCGCGTCGAGCCCGAGGCTCCGGTGGTCGACGTACCAGACGTCGAGCGCGAAGCGCGCGCTCCAGTCGAGCGCGTTGCGGCCCTCCACCTGCGCCAGGCCGGTCAGCCCCGGGCGCACGAGATGGCGGCGCGCCTGCTCCGGCGAGTAGCGGCCGAGGTACTCGGGCAGCAGCGGCCGCGGGCCGACCAGCGACATGTCGCCGCGCAGCACGTTCCAGAGCTGTGGCAGCTCGTCGACGCTCCATGCGCGCAGCCGGCGGCCGAGCCGGGTCAGGCGCACGGCGTCGTCGCCCAGGCCGCTGCGCATGGTGCGCAGCTTCACGATCGCGAACACGGCGCCGTGGCGGCCGACGCGCGGCTGGCGATAGAGCACCGGGCCGCCCATCGTCGCGCGGATCGCGAGGGCGGCCAGGCCCACGATCGGCAGCGCCGCGACGCCGAGCACGAGCGCGGCGGCGACGTCGAGCGCCCGCTTCGCGTCGAGCCGCATCGTCAGCCCACCGCCGCCGCCGCCGCGGCCGCCGACGGCGCCTCGCCGAGCACCTGCGCGTACACGGCCGCGACCTCGGCCGCGGTCCGCGTCACGTCGAAGCGGGCGCGCACCAGCGTCTGCCCGACCCGCGCCCGGCGCTGCGCCTCGACGGGATCCGCCAGCGCCTGCTGGATGGCGCTGGCGAGCTGGTCGGGCGCCCGCGGCGGCACGAGCCAGCCGGTGTCGCCGTGGCGAACGATCTCCGGCAGCCCGCCGACGCACGTCGCGACCGTCGGGCAGCAGCTCGCCAGCGACTCGACGGCGCCGCCGTGGTTCTCCGACAGCGACGGGTGCACGGCGACGTCGAGGTCGCGATACACCGCCGCGACGTCGTCGCGCGCGCCGACGAAGCGGATCGCGTCGCAGCCCGCCGCCAGCGCACGCAGCCGTGCCTCGTAGTCCGCCGCGCCCGGTCGCGCGGCGCCGACCACGACGGCGACCGTGCCCGGCCGCATGCGCGTCACCCGGCGGCAGGCGGCGAGGAAGTCCTCGTGCCCCTTGATCCCCGTCCGCTGCCCGAGCCAGCGCCGCGGGCGGTACATCCACGCGACCAGGCCGACGAGCGGCGTGGTCGCGCCCACGCCGCTCGCTCGGCGGAACGCGCCCGCCCCGGCGGCGGCGCCGAAGGGTGCGAGGTCGATGCCGTAGTTGGCCCGGAAGAGCCGCGACGCGGGCACGCCGCTCCGTGCGTAGCGCTCGCGCGTCCAGTCGCAGGTCGCGATCCAGGCGTCGCGCGGGCCGGCGGTGGCGAGGTCGAGCCGCCGCGTCGGCAGGTGCTCGAGATGGAGCGGGCCCGCCACCTGGAAGAGACGCGGCAGCGGATGGCGGCGGCCGAGCGCGAGGCGGGCGGTGAGCGTCGTGCTGACGAAGTGGCTGTGGACGAGGTCGGGTCGCACGTCGGCGACCAGCGCGCGGCAGGTGGCGAGCGCGTGCGGCAGGTTCCACGGCGCCTCGAGCGTCCAGTCGAGATCGGCGTCGACCACCGTGACGCCCGCACGCCGATACGGCACCGCGCCGGGCGTGCGCGTGCCGCCCGGCAGCGCCACCACGACGTCGATCCCCATCTGCACCAGCACCGCCATCTGCCGGCGCGCCCAGGCCGCGCCCTGCGCGGTCTTCACGAGATGCAGCACCCTCACGCCGCGATCCTCCCCCGCACGGGCATCGCCGGCGCCGTCCCCGCCGTCGCCGGCCGCGGCGCCGTGCGCCGCACGCGCCGGCGCGCGCCGGCGACCCAGGCGAGCAGCCATACGACGCCGACGGCGTAGCAGAACCCCTTCGCCCACATGAGGGAGTCGCCGCGGATGCAGTAGAGCGAGAAGGGGCACATGAAGGTGAAGGCGTAGCGATGCAGCAGCGCGTCCGGCACCAGCCGCCAGCCGTCGAAGAGCAGCACGAGCCCCGCGCTCCAGAGCGCGAACACCAGCGCCGGCCCGGCGAGGCCGAAGTTGAGATACGCCTCGGCCTCCATGCCGAAGCCGTAGCCGGTGGTCGACGTCGGCGCGTAGTTGTCCTTGAACCACGCCGGCAGCGACGCGAAGCGGAGGCCCGGGAGCAGGAACGACGGGGCCAGATTGCCGAGCGTGGCCAGGTACGTCGTGCCGTAGCGATGCGGCTCGTCCGCCGGCACCCACTCGGCGACGCGGCTGGTGACGAAGAGGTTCGAGCCGAGGCCGAGCAACGACTGCACCGCGCTCTCCTGCCGCGCCCGCTCGCCGAGCGCCGCCACCTGCGACGACCACGACAGCGCCCCGCCGCTGCGCGCCCACTCCATGCCCACGAGCACGACGCCCGCGACCGCGAAGGCGGCGCCGAGCCGCCACGCCGTGCGCAGGCCGCGGCGCGCGCGGCCGCGCCGGACCGCCGGGCCGCGTCGTGCGGTCAGCCACGCCAGCGGCACCATGAGCAGCACCAGCGCCACGTCGCGCTCGCTCGAGAGCATGCAGAGGAGCGCGAACGCGCCCAGCACGAGCTGCGAGCGGCGCGGCAGCAGGCGGCCGGCGATCGCCTGATCGACCAGCACGACCGCCGGCACCACCGCGAGCAGCACGAGGAACGCCGCGTAGTGCAGGCGGATCCACGGGTCGCCGGTCGCGCCGGCGTCGAGCTTGCCGACCGTCGTGAGCTCGCCCCAGCGCGCCGCCAGCGCCGCCGCGCCGGCCGCGAACGCGACCGCGAAGACGCCGAGCGCCAGGCGCCGGAAGCGGCGCGGCGCCGCCAGCACGAGGATCGTGCGCGGCAGGTGCACGCGCCGCCCGGCACGCAGGCCGCCGGCGAGGATGCCCGCCTGCGCGGCGACGGCGATCCACAGCGCCCGCCCCATCGCGTCGAGGTGGATGCCGTACGGCGCGACGTCGAAGACGAGCCAGCGGATCGCCGGGCCGGTGGTGATGACCGCGTAGGGCACGCCGAAGGTGACGAGCGGATGCACCGCGGCCGCCCGCCCGCCCCGGCGCAGCGCCACGACGACGCCGGCGGCGGCGAGCGCCGCCTGCACGACGAGCGGCACGACCACCTCAGGCATCGCGGCTCCCGAGCGTGCCGGCGAGCGCCACGACGAGGACCGCGAGGCCGACGGCGCTGCCGCAGGCGGTCGCCTGGGCGGCGCCGAGGAGCCCGCCCGCCGGGATGCGCACGAGGCCCGCCAGCAGCATCGCCGCCCCCGCGGCCAGCTGCACGACGAGGACGCGCGAGAAGCGGCGCGTGGCCGTGAGGGCATAGTTGAGGAGCGACGCCACCGCGCCGAGGCCCCCGGCGACGACGAGCCAGGTGAACGCGGGCGCGTGGGCGGCGTAGGCGTCGCCGTAGAGGAGCGACAGCAGCGCCGCGCCGTCGTGCGCGGCGAGCAGCACCGCTGTGCCGGACGCCGCGGCGACGCCGGTCGCCGTCGCCGCGGTGACGGCGACGAAGCGCCGGCGCGCGTCACGCCAGCTGCGCGCGAGCAGCGGGCAGATCGCCTGCCCGAGCGCCGACGCGAACAGCGCCCCCAGGACGACGACGTACGCGAGCGCCGCGTAGTAGCCGACGGTCTCCGCGTCGGCGAAGCCGTAGAGGACGTAGCGCGGCACGCCGGCGGCGACGCTGCCGGCGCAGGCCGCGAGCCGAAGGCTGACGCGGACCAGCGCGCGCCGCCGCGCCAGACTCGCCGCCGCGGCGCGCGGCCGCCGTCGCCGCGGGCAGCGCCGCGGTCGCGCGCCCAGAAGACGGCGAGCCAGGCGGCGGCGACGAGCCCGACGCCGCCCGCGAGCCCGAGCCCGAGCCACAGCCCGGCGGCCACGCCCGCCACCGCGAGGACGCCGCGCACGATCTGCGAGCGGCCGACCACGTCGAAGCGTTCCTCGCGCTGCAGCCGGCCGTAGACGACGTCGGACAGCCCCTCGGCGCCCTTCATCGCCGCCACCGCCGCGGCCACGCCGCGCGGGAGGCCGATGGCCTCGGCGACGACGAGCGTCGCCACCACGAGGATCACGGTCCCCGCCCCGCGCACGACGAGGTAGTCGGCGAAATCCCACTCCCCGGCCACGTCGGTCGCCTGCGCCGAGCGCAGCTGGAGGCTCACGAGCAGCTGGATCGGGGCCGCGACCGCGAGCGCCATCGCCAGCTCGCCGACCAGCCGCGGCGACCCGAGCCGCGCCACCACGACCAGCACGAGCGCCTGGCAGGCGACGTAGAAGGCGCTGGCGCCGACGGTCCACCGCGCGTGCGCGGCGACCCGCCCGGCGAGCGTGCGGGCCGCGGCGACGCGCGCGCCGGCGGCGGCCGCGCCGGGGGCCTGCGACGTCCCCTCGTCGAGGGTCGGGCGCCGCAGCCCCATGCTGCCGAGGGCCGCGCGGCTCACGCCGGCACCTCGCGCGACGCGACCCGCAGCGGAGCGCGCCGCCGCGCACCGCCGCCGCCGCCCGCAGGCGCGCGTAGCAGGCGCGCCGCCGTGGGCCGAGCGCGTCGCGATGATACGCCCGCGCCCGCTCGCGGTGCGTGCGCACCAGCCGTGCGAGCGCGAGCGGATCGCGGCCGAGCGTGCGGCGCAATCCGGTCGCGAGCGCCGGCACGTCGCCAGGCGGGACGAGGTCGTCGGCGTCGAGCAGCTCGGGCGTGCCGCCGATGCGCGTCGCGACGCAGGGCAGCCCGCGCGCCATCGCCTCGATGAGCACGCGCGGCAGCCCCTCACAGCGCGACGGCAGCACGAACGCGTCGGCGGCGTCGAGGAGCGCGCGCACGCCCGTGCCGGCCGCGACCTGACCATGGAAGCGCACGGGGACGCCGAGCGCGCGCGCCTGCGCCGCCAGCTCGGCGCGGTGGCGCCCGTCGCCGACGCGTCGAGGGTCGCGTGCCAGCCGCGCACCCGCAGCCGCGCGAGCGCGGCGAGCAGGACGTCGAGCCTGTAGCGCTGGCTGAGGGTGCCCACGAAGGCGAGCGCCCAGGGCGCGGCGGCGGTGCCGCGCCCCGCCGCCGCGCAGGGCGCTGCGGCGGCGCAGGGCGGCGTCCGGCGCGAAGGCGGCGGTCGTCGAGGTCGATCGACGAGTACACCGTCGACCAGCCGGGCTCGGGTAGCGCGCCGGAGCGTGCCGCCGCTGACGTGGCGGCGACCGTGGCGCGCGCAGAGCGCCCGCAGGCGGCGGGCGAGCAGGCGGCGGGCGAGCGGCCGCACCGCGCTGCGCACGGTGCCGGGCGCGAGCGCGTCCCTGGATCGCCGACGACCTCGACGCCGAGCGGCCGCCCACCGCGAGCCCCGCCGCGAGTCGGCGAGCGGACCGCGCGCGCGCACGCACGGGTCGACGTCGCCGACGGCCGCAGCGAGCCGTGGCGCAGGGCGCGGCGCGCGCCAGAAGCCGAGCGCGCCGCGATACGGCGGCAACGCCGCGACCCGCACGCCCGGCCCGTCGACGGGCGTCGCCGCCGGCCCGGCACCCCCGGGCCGGTCCGCGCCGCCACCGCGACGGCGTCGAACGCGTCGAGATAGCGCTGCCAGAAGGCGTAGCCGTCGACGCCGCCCGGCGCCCACACGCGGCCGTCGGCCGCGCGCACGAAGCGCGTCTCGGAGACGACGAGCAGGCGGACGGGGGCGCTCACCGCAGGACCTCGGCGAGGCGATCGTCGCGCGGGTGGCGCGGCGCGGTCGCGGCGTCCGGCGCCACCGTCGCCGCGGCGTCCGGCGGGGTGGTCGCCATGCCTCGCCGGCGAAGCGCGCGCTCCATGCCGCCTCGCGCCGGCTCAGCACCTCGGTCGTCGCGCGCCACACCGGCGTCAGGTCGGCGGCATGACGCTCGGCCGCCTCCAGCACCTGGGCCGCGGTCGCGAAGTCGCCACGCGCGGCGTAACGTCGACCGCGAGCTGGCGATAGGAGCTCGCCGCGCTCGGGCGTGCGCACGACGGCAGCGAGCAGCGCCGCCTCCGGCCCCGGCGACGTCGCCGGCCGCGAGGTAGCCGCGCGCGGCCCGCGCCAGCCGCGGCCCGCCAGCGGCGAGCCACGTTTCGCCGCCGCGTACAGCACCGCCGCGGCTCGCCTGGCGTGCCGCGCGCTTCGAGCACGGTGGCGAGGTCGTCGACCACGGCGAAGCTCCGCGCCGGGCAGGTCGCGTCGCGCGCGGCGGCAGGCCGCGATCTGACGGCCAGCGGCGCGGCAACCGCAGGCGCACCGCGAGACCGTCGCCCTCGGCGAGCACGCGCAAGACGCGCGCGGCGCCGGCACCGCCGTCGTCGGCCACGTCCTCGGCGAGATAGCCGTGCGACACCAGCGCCGGCGCGCGGCGTACGGACTCCTCGAGCTCGGCCGCGGCCGCGGCGGCGTCGCCGCGCGTCCACAGCGCGAGCGCCAGCCGGTCGCGCAGCTCGATCGACCAGGGATCGAGGACGAGCGCGCGCCGCAAGGCCGCCTCGCCGGCCGGACCGTCGTCGAGCACGCTCGCGTGCAGCTCGTGCACCTCGCGGTCGGCGGGCGCGGCGTCGAGCGCCCCCTCGACGAGCGCCAGCGCTCCGGCCGCGTCGTCGTCCTCCGCCCAGCGCAGATCGGCGGCGGCCATGGCGGCACGCGGATCGCGCGGCGCGAAGCCTGCGAGGGTCCCCGCCGTGTCGACGGCGCGCGGCAGCAGCGTCGCCGCCACGGCGACGAAAGGCGCGGCAGCGCCGCCGCTGCCGCCGCCGGCCCGTCCGGCGCGCGGCCGCGCGGTCAGCACCAGCAGACCGCGACGGCCGCGGCGAGCGCGCGAGGTTGCCGGGCAGCCGCAGCCCGAAGTCGACGGTCGCGTGCACGGCGAGCGCGACCACGCCGCCGAGGAGGCCCCAGCGCAGCGGACCGGTCGCCTCGAGGGCGCGCCGCCAGTCCGAGGCTTCGAACCCGGGCGCGTGGAAGCCGTCGGCGGCGGCCTCGGGCGGCGCGGTCCGGCGCGCGGCGAGCGCCAGCGCGACGACGAACCCGAGCACGAGGACGAGGCCGACGACGCCGGTCTCGGCGGCAAGCTCGAGGTAGTCGTCGTGCGCGCGGTCCCAGATGCCGCCGTCGACCGGCGGCGCCTGGTACGGCCGGAACGCGTGCAGCCAGGTGCCGAGCCCGGTGCCGACGCGCCAGTGGTCGCGCACCAGCGCCGCCCCTGCGGCCATCACCTCGAGCCGGCTCGCGAGCCCGGGATCGGCGGCCGCCGTCGCCTCGGCGCCGCCGTCGGCGAGGCTCGCGTCCCACAGCGCGAGCGTGCCGACGCTCGCGACGACGAGGCCGCACGCGGCGACGAGCGGCAGCGCGCGCCGCAGCCAGCGGGGCCCGTGCACCGCGCCGGCCAGCAACCCGGCCGCCGTGACGCCGAGCCCCGCGAAGAGCGCTGCCGTGCCGCCGCGCGAGCCGCTCGCCGCATGGGCGGCGAGCGCGATCACGAGGCCGGCGAGCACCGCCAGCGGCACGAGCAGGCGCTGCTGCTGGGCGATGAGCGCCTGCGCCCACGCCTGGCGCGGCCGCACGCCGAGCGCCCGCGCGGTGCGCGCCGCGCGGCGTACGCCCTCGGCGGCCCGCAGCGTCGTCACCGCGAGGAGGGCGAGCCCGAGCGGAATCACCGCTTCGAGCCAGGTCGCGAAGTGGTTCGGGTTGACGAACGGGCCCGAGGCACGGCCTTCCTGCGCGAGCTCGTCGCTGAGCCACAGCACGTGGCCGTTGCCGAGGACGTGCGCCGCGAGGCCGAGGAGCGCCATCGCCACGCCGCCGGCGAGCAACGCGACGAGGAGCCTGCGCGCGGCCTCGCGACGACCCGCGCCGCCGTCGCGCCACGGCCAGCCGACGAGCACCGCGAACGTGCCGAGCCCGATCGCGAGGCGCGCCATCTCGTCGCGCACCGCCCACGGGTCGAGGGCGAGCGGGCGCCATCGGCTCCACGGCCCGCCCTCGGGCCACCCGGGCAGCACCGCCGCGACGAGATCGGCGGTCGCCGGCGCCAGCGCGTGCAGCACCGCCGGCGGCACCGGCACCGTGGTCACGAGCGCGAGCCCGGCGAAGGCCGCGAGCCAGCCGACCCCGGCGCGTCGTCGGCCGGCGCGCGCCGGCGACGCTCGCGCAGCGTCGCCGCCAGGAGCCCCAGCACGACGACGTCCGCGACCGCCACCGCCCACGCCGCCCGGCCGCCCAGGCCGAGCGGCAGGAGGAGCACGAGGGCGGCGAGGACGCCGGCGACGCGCCGATCGAGGACGTCGCTCATGCCGCCACCTCTTCGACGCGGTGGTAGCCGTAGTAGCGCTGGTAGTAGCCGAGCTCGCCCCAGCCGAGGTCGACGTTGTTGACGACGGCGCCGAGGAGGTGCGCGCCCGACGCGGCGAGGAGATCGCGCGCGCGGCGCGCCAGCTCGCGCGGCGTGTCGTGCCCCTTCACGACCAGCACGACGCCGTCGGCGTCGCGGGCGAGGATCACCGAGTCGGTGACCGGCAGCGTCGGCGGCGAGTCGAGAACGACGAAGTCGTAGCGCTCGCGCAGCGTCTGGAGGAGCGCGCGCATGCGCGCGCTGCCGACCATCTCCGCCGGGTTCGGCGGCGTCGGCCCCGCGGTGAGGACGTCGAGCCGCGGCGACGGGAGCGTGCGCAGCACGTCCTCGAGCCCCGCCTGGCCCGAGAGCACGGTCGAGAGGCCGCGCTCGTTGGTGAGGCGCAGCGCGCGATGGCACGCCGGGCGCCGCAGATCGACGTCGACGACGCAGACGCGCGCGCCGGCGTCCGCCAGCGTGGTGGCGAGGTTCAGGCTCGACACCGTCTTGCCCTCGCCGGCGCCGGCGCTGGTCACGAGGAGCACGCGCGGCGTCTCGGCCGCGGCCGAGAAGAGCACCGCGGTGCGCAGCGCACGGAACGCCTCGGCGACGACCGACGCCGGCTCGTGCACGACGACGAGCTCCGGCCCGGGCCCGTCCGGCGCCGGCAGCAGGCCGCCGCCGGCACGTGCCGACAGCCCCGCGGCCGACGCCGAGCGGCGCGCGGCCGCGAAGTTCGGGATCGTCGCCAGCGGCGCCAGCGCCAGCGCCTCGGAGACCTCGGCTCCGCTCTTCAGGCTCGAGTCGAAGTACTCGCACGCAAACGCGGCGCCCACCGCGACGACGACGCCGCCGGCGAGCCCGAGGGCGAGCGCCAGCGGCACGTTCGGGCTGCTCGGCGCCATCGGCACCTCGGGGCGCTCGACGATGCGCACGTTCGACGCCGCGAGCTCCGAGTGCACGCCGGTCTCGAGCTGCTGCATGAGGAGCGAGCGGTGCAGCGCGTGCGCGGTGTCGGCGTCGCGGCGCAGCAGCTCGTAGCGCGCGCCCAGCTCGCGCAGCGCGATCGCGTCGCTCTCCTGGTGTGTGACGACCGCGCGCAACGCCGCCTCCTTGCGCCGCGCGGCCTCCCACTGCTGGCGCACGCCCGACACCTCGCGCTCGACCTCGCCGCGCAGCTGGCGCTGGAGCGCGGCGGCGTGCCGTCCGAGCTCGACGATCTGCGGATGGTTCGGCCCGAGCCGCGTCGCCAGCGCCGCCTCCTCGGCCCGCACCTCGAGCTCGGCGAGGCGGACCTTCTGCACGCCGGCACGGTCGAGGAAGAAGGCGAGCGGATCGGCGGCCGGATCGGAGAGGAAGCCGTAGCGGCTCTCGAGCCCGACGCGCGTGCGCTCCGCCTTGGTGACGCCGGTGGTGAGCTCGGCGAGCCGCTGCGGCAGGAGCTTGTGCTCCTCGCTCACCGCGACCTCGGGATGCGCGGCGGCGAACGTCGACAGCGCCGCCTCGGCCTGCTCGACGCGCCCGCGCGCCTCCTCGAGCTGGCGCCCGAGGAAGTCCTTCGCCGTCGCGTTGGCGGCGAGGCGCACCTCCTCGTTGGCGTCGAGGTAGGCCTGCGCGTGCGCGCCGGCGAGGAACGCCGACAGGCGCGCGCTCGGCGTCGTGAAGCGCACCTCGACGAGGTCGGTGCCCCGCACCTCGCGCACCGACAGCCAGTCGCGATAGCGGTCGAGCTGCGCCGGCGTCGGCTCGCCGCCGCCGGCGCCCGCGTCGCCGCCCGCCGGCGTGCCGTCCTCCTCCCAGCCGCGCGGTCGCACCGCGGCGAGGAGGCGGCCGCCCAGGGCGAGCAGCCCCGGACGGTCGGCGAGCGGCGTCGCCGCGGTGGCCTCGCCGTCGGCGGCGTAGGTGCGCAGCACGCGCTCGGCCAGGTCGCGGCTCTGGAGCACCGCGACCTGCGTCGCGAGGAAGCTCGAGCCGCCGCCGACGGCGCGGTCCTGTCCTTCGAGGTCGAGGACGTTCTCGGCGAGGCGCAGCTGGATCGGCGACTCGCGCGTCACCTGGAGGCGGGCGGTGGCCGCATACTGGCGCGGCGTCGCCAGCGTCCAGAGCACGGTCGCGCCGAGCACGAGCCCGCACAGCGTGCCGGCGAGCCAGCGATACTTCACGAGGACGCGCAGGTGGTCGCGCAGATGGCGCGGCGGCGCGTCGGTGAACTCGGCGTCGAGGACGTCGGGCGCCGGCGGCGGCGCCGCGACGGTGGGCATCGTGGTGGGCATGGGTCTCCCCGTGGGTCAGAAGAGCGGGATCGACCCGCCGACGTGGAGCAGCGTCTTGGTCGCTTCCCAGACGCCGTAGGGCACGAGCCGCACGACGGACGGCTCCACCTGCACGACGTCGCCGTCGTGCAACGGCACGTCGGGCGCGGTGCCGGCGGCGACCGCGTTCATGTCGACGACGAGCGTCTCCTGGCGTCCGGGCGCGGTCGTGCGCTGCACGCGCACCGCGCTCGAGTCGGCGGGGTACATGCGGCCGCCGGCGGCGGCGAGCGCGCCGCGCAGGGTGAGACCGCGCGTCACCGGGTAGCTGCCGGGCTTGTCGACCCAGCCGTCGACGTGCACGTTGCCCGCGGCCGGCAGGCGCACGACGTCGCCCGGCCGCATGCGCGGATTCGCCAGCCCGACGCCCTCGGGCGCCGCCGCGTGCACGAGGTCGAGGTCGATGCGGATCGGCGTCTCGGCCGGCGCGCCGTCCGGGCCGACCGGGGTCAGCTCGAGCACGCGGCCGGCGTCCTTCGCCGGGCCGCCCGCGGCCCAGACCACGTCGGCGAGGGTCGCGTCGGGCCGGGTCAGCGGGTACTGCCCGGGCCGCTCGACGGCGCCGACGACCGACACCACGCGGCTGCGATACTCGGCGACCAGCACGCTCGGCTGCGGATCGCGCAGCAGCCCGCGCGCCCGCAGCAGATGGCGCAGCTCGGCTTCGAGCTCGGCCGGCGCGCGCCCCGCGGCCGGCACGGGACCGAGCAGCGGCAGCTGCACGAGCCCGTCCGCGCCGACGCGGAACCCCTGCTGCATCACCGGCGCCTCGGCGAGCGCCTGGCCCGGCCGCCCCCCCTCCGAGCGCGGCGAGCCTGCGAGCAGGTCGGGGATGCGCACGTCGAGGAGATCGTCCGGCCCGATGCGATAGCCGCCGGCCGCGCCCGTCGCGGTGCGGCCGGCGGCGAGCGCGGCGAGACGGCCGCGCGTCTCCGCGTCGAGATGCCCCGCGTCCGCCGTCGCCGGCGGCGCGGTGGGGACCGGCGCGGGGCGCCCCGCCCCGCAGCCGGTCGCCAGCGCGAGTCCCAGGACGACCCGCGCCGCAATGGTCCACCGCCTCCCCATGCGCACCCTCCCCCGCCGTCACCTCGCCGTCAGGACGGCGAGCGACGCGGACACTTCTTGAACGCCTTGCAGCGGATCTTGCCGTTCGGCTTCTGGCAGCAGGCGCGCTGGATGACGACGGCCGGCCGTCGCTTGGTCGCCGGACAGACCTTCTCGTCCACGCGCACCATCTCCTGGCGTCCGCCGCACTTCGGCCGCGGCAGCTTGGCGGCGTCGGCCGCGCTCGCGACGAGCACCGTGCCGACGACCGCGGCGAGCAGCGCCGCGGTCCTTCCCCTTCCGGTCGTGATTCGCATGCGTCGACAACCTCCCCCGTTGGCGCCGCTCAGGACGGCGAGTTGCGCGGGCAGTGCTGGAAGTGCGCGCAGCGCACCTGGCCGCCCGGCTTCAGGCAGCACGCCCGCTGCCGTACGATCGCCGGCCGCCGGTCGTTGGCGGGGCAGAGCTTCTCCTCGATGCGCAGCAGCGTCGCGCGCGGCCCGCAGCCCGGCTCCGCGGCCGCGCGCGCGGTCCCGGCACCCGCGAGCAGCAGCACGCCCGCCGCGCCGAGCACGCCCAGCGTGCGGCCCATGTCCCCTCGTCGCATCGTCCCTCCTTCCGGCGAGCGCAAGCGGCAAGCATGTCACCAAGCTTTCCGTGCGCCGCGTTTCCAGCGCGGGACGAGTGCAACCGATGTGCCGCCGCCGGCGCGCTCCGAGGCCGCGTCGCGCGCATCGAGCGCGGGGCGCGGGGCCCCGCGCGCCCGCCGTGCGCGGCGCGCAGCGCGCGCCCCCGCCAGGGCACGGAAATGGACGCGCGCGAACGTTCGTGTACCCGGGGCGCGCCGCCCCGCGGGTTGAGAATCCGGGAACGATCGCCGATACTCGCCCGAGCATGGATCTGCACGACCTTCGCAAGGAACTCGTCGACATCTGCCACCGCTCGAGCGAGCGCTGGCTCACCGCGGGATCGGGCGGCAACATCTCGATCCGCATTCCCGGCACCGACCGCTATTTCTGCACGGCCACCGGCGTGACCTTCCGCGACACCGCGGTATGGAACGTCGTGCAGATGGACCTGTCGGGGAAGCAGCTCGACAACTTCGAGTGGAAGCCCTCGAAGGAGCACCGCTGGCACGCCGGCGTGTTCGCGACCTGCAAGGACGTCAACGGCGTCGTGCACTCGCACTCGACCGCGACCATGGCGTTCGGCTGCTGCGGCATCACGCCGCCGCACATGACCGGGCAGGCCCGCGCGCACCTGGGCGAGATCCAGATCGTCCCCTACGCGAACGCCGGCTCCGAGGAGCTGCGCGACCTCGTGGTCGACGTCTACAAGGCGAAGCCCGACACGCGCATCGTGCTGCTCGCGAACCACGGCCTCGCGGCGAGCGGCCCGTCGCTGCTCGAGGCGTACAACCGCGCCGAGATCGTCGAGGACTCCGCGCAGGCGTATCTCCATTGCCGCCTGCTCGGCCGCGAGCCGAAGCTCGACTTCTGACCGCCGCGGCGTCGCGGGGGGCTCGCAGCGGCGGGCCCCGCGACGCCGTGCTCACGCGTCGTGGGCCGCGGCGCCCTCGCTCAGCGCGGCGAGGAACGCGCGCGTGAAGGCATCGAGATCGTCCGGCGTGCGCGACGTGATCAGCGCGCCGTCGACGACGACCTCACGGTCGACCCAGTGGGCGCCCGCGTTCTCGAGGTCGGCGCGCACCGACGGGTACGACGTCAGCGTGCGTCCCGCGGCCGCGCCGGCGTCGATGAGCAGCTGCGGACCGTGACAGATGGCGGCCACCGGTTTGCGAGCCCGCATCATCGCCTGCACCAGCGCGACCGCACCGCGATCGGTCCGCAGGTGGTCCGGCGAGTAGCCGCCGGGGATCAGACAGGCGTCGAACGCGTCGGCGGCGACCGACGCCGCCGACGCCTCGACCAGCGCCGACGCCCGGCCGCGCTTGCCGCGCACGGTTTCGCCCGCGTCCCGTCCTACGATGGTCAGCGTGTGGCCGGCGGCGGCGAGCCGATCGCGCGGAACGGTGAGCTCGGCATCCTCGAAATCCTCTGCGAGGGGAACGACGATCCTGGCCATGCCCGCGAAGGCAGCAAGCCACATGCCGCGCGCGGGCCCCGCCGCCGCACGCAGGCATGCCGGCGGAGCACGGCAGATCGTACAAACCACCGCCCAAACGGGCGTTCGCGCGTCGCCGCGGCGCGGCGAGGAACGCCTCGCGGCGCGCGTACCATCGCACCGTTGCAACCCCTGTGGGCGGACGGTAGGTAGGTCGATGATCCGCCGGCTCCCCGCGCGGGCCCACAGGGCGCGGTGCGGACGGAGGGGCGGCCCCAGCAGCAGGAGGAACGATGTCCGAAGGTCAGTCGAGCACGGCGAAGCGGGTCGAGCAGCGTGACGCGATCGTCATCCGCTTCGCCGGCGACTCCGGAGACGGCATGCAGCTCACCGGAGTGCAGTTCACGAGCGAGTCGGCCCGCGCCGGCAACGACCTCGCCACCCTGCCCGACTTTCCTGCCGAGATCCGCGCCCCCGCCGGCACCCTCGCCGGCGTCAGCGCCTTCCAGCTGAACTTCTCGACGAACCAGGTCTTCACCCCCGGCGACGACCTCGACGTCCTCGTCGCCATGAACCCCGCCGCGCTGAAGACCAACCTCGACGACCTTCGCCCCGGCGGCATCCTCCTCGTCGACCGCGAGGCCTTCAACGACGGCAACCTGCGCAAGGCCGGCTACGCCCGCAACCCGCTCGAGGACGGCTCGCTCGACCGCTGGCAGCTCTTCCCGGTCGAGATCACGAAGCTCACGACGACGGCGCTCAAGCAGTTCGGTTTGTCCGCACGCGAGACGTTCCGCTGCCGCAACTTCTTCTGCCTCGGCATCGCCTCGTGGCTCTTCCACCGCCCGCTCGAGGTCTCGGAGGAGTACGTCCGCGGCAAGTTCAAGAAGAACCAGACGCTCGTCGAGGCCAACCTGCGCGCGCTCCACGCCGGCTGGAACTTCGCCGAGAACGCCGAGCTGCTGAAGATCTCGTACGAGGTCGCAGCGGCGAAGATCGAGCCGGGCCTCTACCGCAACATCACCGGCAACTCGGCCCTCGCGCTCGGCTTCGTCGCCGCCGCCCACCGCGCCGGCCGGCCGCTCTTCCTCGGCAGCTACCCGATCACGCCGGCGAGCGACATCCTGCACGAGCTCTCGGGCATGAAGCAGTTCGACGTCACCACGATGCAGGCCGAGGACGAGATCGGCGGCGTCGGCGCGGCGCTCGGCGCGGCCTTCGGCGGCGCGCTCGCGATCACCACGACGAGCGGCCCCGGCATGGACTTGAAGGCCGAGACCGTCGGGCTCGCCGTGTCCGTCGAGCTGCCCCTCGTCATCGCCGACATCCAGCGCTCCGGCCCGTCGACGGGCATGCCGACGAAGACCGAGCAGGCCGATCTCCTGATGGCGATGTACGGCCGCCACGGCGAGGCGCCGGTGCCGATCCTGGCGCCGTCGACGCCGTCGGACTGCTTCGAGGTCGGCTACGAGGCGCTGCGCATCGCCGCGAAGTACATGACGCCGGTGATCATCCTGTCCGATGCGTTCCTCGCCAACGGCGCCGAGCCCTGGCTCGTGCCCGACCCGGAGAAGCTCCCGGCGGTCCACGTCGACTTCCGCACCGACCCCGAGGGCTTCCAGCCCTACATGCGCGACGAGGAGACGCTGGCCCGTCCCTGGGTGCGGCCCGGCACGCCGGGCCTCGAGCACCGCATCGGCGGCCTCTCGAAGGAGTCCGGCACGGGCAACGTCAGCTACTCGCCCGCGAACAACGAGCAGATGACGCGCATCCGGCAGCGCAAGGTCGCCGGCATCACGCGCGAGATCGGCCCGACCGCGATCTTCGGACCGGCGACGGGCGATCTCCTCGTCCTCGGCTGGGGCAGCACGTTCGGGCCCATCCGCCAGGCGGTCACCGATCTCCAGCGTGAGGGCCGCTCGGTGTCGCACGCCCATCTGCGCTGGCTGAACCCGCTGCCCGCCGACCTCGGCGACGTCCTGCGCCGGTTCCGCCACGTCGTCGTGCCCGAAATGAATCTCGGACAGCTCGTCAAGATGATCCGCGCCGAGTACCTGGTCGACGCGATCGGCTTCAGCAAGATCCAGGGCCGCCCGTTCAAGGTGGCCGAGATCCGCTCCCGGTGCGTCCGTCTGCTCGACGGCCAGGACCGGCCGGAAGAGCGGCACGAGGTGCACGCGTGAGCAGCAGCGAAGCAGCGGCCGTCGGCAGCGGCGCGACGCAGAGCCGCAAGGATTACGTCTCCGATCAGGACCCGCGCTGGTGCCCGGGCTGCGGCGACTACGCCATCCTCGCCCAGGTCCAGAAGGTGATGCCCGAGCTCGGCATCCCGCGCGAGAACCACGTCTTCGTGTCCGGCATCGGCTGCTCGAGCCGCTTCCCGTACTACATGAACACCTACGGGATGCACACGATCCACGGCCGTGCGCCGGCCATCGCCACCGGCCTCAAGGTGGCGCGTCCCGACCTCACCGTGTGGGTCGTCACCGGCGACGGCGACGCGCTCTCGATCGGCGGCAACCACCTGATCCACGCGCTGCGCCGCAACGTCGACTTCTCGATCCTGCTCTTCAACAACCGCATCTACGGGCTCACGAAGGGGCAGTACTCGCCGACCTCCGAGGTCGGGAAGCAGACCAAGTCGACGCCGCTCGGCTCGATCGACCATCCGTTCGATCCGCTGGCGCTGGCGCTCGGTGCGGGGGCGAGCTTCGTCGCCCGCAGCGTCGACGTCGAGGCGAAGCACCTGCAGGAGACGATCCGCCGCGCCCACGGCCACCGCGGGGCGTCGTTCGTCGAGATCCTCCAGAACTGCAACGTCTTCAACGACGGCGCCTTCGAGCACCTCACCGACAAGACCCGCAAGGCCGACCACACGCTGGTCCTCGAGCACGGCAAGCCGATGGTGTTCGGCAAGAACCGCGACAAGGGCATCGTGCTGCGCGGCTTCGCGCCCGAGGTGGTGGCGCTCGAGCACGGGCTCACCGAGGCGGACTGCGTCGTCCACGACGAGCGCAACCCGGTGCTGGCAGCCCTGCTCGCCCGCATGCAGGCGCCGGACTTCCCCACCCCCGTCGGCGTCCTCTATGCCGCCACGCGCCGCTGCTACGACGCGGCCGTCAACGACCAGATCATGGCGGCGAAGGCGAAGACGCCGCCCGATCTGGGCAAGCTGCTGCGCGGCAACGAGACCTGGACGGTCGGCTGAGCGGAGCGCGCCGGCCGCGTCGGGCCGGATGGGCCGACGCGGACCGGCGCCGCGTCAGCGGCCGCCCGCCAACGCCGCCACGCGCGCGAGCGTGTCGATCTCGGACGGCGGCTTGTCGTCGCGCACGCGAACGATGCGCGGGAAGCGCAGCGCGTAGCCGGAGTCGTGGCGCGCGGACGGCTGCACCACGTCGAACGTCACCTCGAGCACGACCTCCGGCCGCACGCGCTGCCAGCCGCCGTGCCGCTCCAGCGTGAGCGCCTCGAAGCGCGCGGTGAGCGCGAGGATCTCGGCGTCGGTGAGGCCGGTGAACGCCTTGCCGACCACGCGCAGGGTCGGATCGTCGTCGCCTGCGCGCACCGCGAAGGTGTAGTCCGAGAGCACCGCGCGCCGCCGGCCGTGGCCGCGCTCGACCGCGACCACCACCACGTCGAGCGTCGCGAGCGCGCGCTTCAGCTTGATCCAGGCGCCGCCGCGCCGGCCCGCCGCGTAGGACGAGCCGGCCTCCTTCACGATGAGGCCCTCGTTGCCCGCCGCACGCGCGGCGGCGAACGCGGCGTCGATGCCGGCGGCGTCGGACAGCAGCCGCACCGGTGCCGGCCACGCGCCCGCCGCCGGCCACGTCAGCGCTTCGAGCCGGGCACGGCGCGCCCGCCACGGCTCGTCGACGACGAGCACGCCGGCGTGGGCGAGCAGGTCGAAGGCCGCCAGGCCGACCGGCACGCGCGCCAGTAGCGCCGCGCCGGGCGCCTTGCGGCCGAGCCGCTGCTGCAGCTGCTGGAACGGCAGCGCGCGCGTCGGCGCCGCCGCGTCGACGGCGAGCAGCTCGCCGTCGACTACGACGCCCTCGCCGAGCCCGGCGACGGCTGCCACGACCTCGGGAAAGCGCGCGGTCACGTCGTCGAGCGTACGCGAGAACAGGGCGACGCGCCCGCCGGCGACGTGCGCCTGCACACGGATGCCGTCGTACTTGTCCTCGACGGCGAACGGTGCCGGCAGCGCCGCGACGATGGCGTCGGGCGTCGGCAGCGGCTGCGCCAGCATGAAGCCGAGCGGATGGAAGAGGCGCAGGCGCGCGGTGGCGAGGGCGTCCCGGCGCGCCAGCAGCGCGACCTCGCCGACGTCGCCGGCGAGCTGCGTGGCGCGGCGGACGTCGGCCAGCGGGCGCCCGAACGCGCGCGCGATCGCCTCCTCGACCTGCGCCGCCTTGAGCCCGATGCGCAGCTCGCCGAGCAGCAGCCGCACGAGAAGGCGCGCCTCACGCCCGGACGTCTCGCCGAGCAGCTCGACGAGCAGCGCGCGCCGCGCCGTCGTGCCCGGCGCCGCTGCGAGGGCCGCCAATCGCGCGGCGACCGCGACGAGCCCGAGCCCCGCCGACGGCCGCGCCGCCAGCGCCTCGCCGGCGACGTCCCCCGCGTCACCGAGCGCCACCGCACGGGCGCCGAGATGCGCCGCATCCGCGTCCGCCAGCGCAGCGATGGCCTGACGTACGAGCGCCGGCCCGACCTGCGTGGTGCACGCGGCGGTCGGCGGGAACGCATGCCCGGCGAAGAAGCGTGCCGCGACCGGCAGGGCGGCGTCGCCCGTCGCCGACAGGCGTGCGGCGACCGCCGCCACCTTCTCGAGCCGGCTGCGAGTGGCGCCGACCGCATCCGCGGTCGCGACCAGTGCGGCGAACGAATCCGGGGACGCGGACGGCATGGGCACCGATCGTAGCCGACGCGCCACCGCAGGCGAGACGCCATCCCGGGCGGTCCATGCTACAACCGGCCGCATGCGGTGGAGCTCGGCGGCGTCGAACGCGCCCAGGCTGGAGGACGCGCTGCGCGAGGCCACCGCGCGGGTGCGCGAGGGACTCGCCGGCGCGACGCCGGACCTGCTGGTGGCGTTCGTGTCGCCGCATCACACCGCCGGCTGGGACACCCTGCCGCAGCGCCTCCACGACGCCCTCGGCGCCCGCACGCTGGTCGGCTGCTCGGCCGGGGGCGTGATCGGGGGAAGACACGAGCTCGAGGAGGAGCCCGGCCTGTCGCTCACCGCGGCGACGCTCCCCGGCGTGCGCGTGCGGCCGGTGCGCCTCACCGAGCCGGCGGTGCCGGCGCTCGCCGACGATCCGCCGGCCGCCCTCGTGCTGCTGCCGGATGCGTTCACGTTCGACGTCGACGAGTGTCTGCGCGGCATCGACGCGGCCCTGCCCGGCTGTGTGACGCTGGGCGGCCTCGCCAGCGGCGGCCGGGCCCCCGGCGGCAACATCCTGCTCGAGACCGCCGCCGCGCACCGCGCGGGCGCGGTGGGGATCGCGTTGTCCGGCGACGTGGCGGTCGACACCATCGTCGCGCAGGGCTGCCGGCCGATCGGCGATCCGATGTTCGTCACGCGCAGCGAGCGCAACGTCATCCACGAGCTCGACGGCCGTCGCGCCGCGGTGGTGCTGCAGGACATCTTCGCGCGCGCGTCGCAGGAGGACAAGACACTTTTCCGCTCGTCGCTCTTCCTCGGCGTCGTCATGCGCGAGGACTGCCAGCAGTACGGCCACGGCGACTTCCTCATCCGCAACGTGCTGGGCGTCGACCCGCGCTCGGCCTCGATCGTGGTCGGCACCGCGGTGCGCGATGCGATGGTCGTCCAGTTCCACCTGCGCGACGCCCGCACCTCCGCCGAGGACCTCGAAGCCCTGCTCGCGCGCTACCATGGCCAGCCGGCGGGAGCCCTCCTCTTCTCGTGCCTCGGGCGCGGGCGCGGGCTGTACGGCCGCGCCGACCACGACACCGCCCTGTTCGCCGAGCGCGTGGGCGCCGTGCCGCTCGGCGGCTTCTTCTGCAACGGCGAGATCGGCCCCATCCACGGCACGACCTTCCTGCACGGCTACACGAGCGCCTTCGGGCTCTTCCGTCCGCGCGGGCGTCCGGTCTCCTGACATCTGTCGGCCGCCTGACACGGGGCCGGTCGGCAACACCGAGCCGGCGCATACGACGTCCATGGCATGTGCCTTGCTGTCGCTGGGCGGCAGAGCGCGAGGAGGCGGCGCATGCGGGCAGGTGCGGGGGTGGAAGGAAGCGGTGGGCGGTGGTGGACCCGCGCCTGCCTGACCACGGCGATCCTCGTGATCGCGACCGGCGACGCCGCGGCGCTCGAGCCCGGCGAGTACCGCCTCCCGTTCGGGCGCAACACGCCGGGGCTCACGGTCGGCCCCGAGACGCCCACCGGGCTGACGCCCGTCGTGCTGTTCTTCGGCGAGACCGTGCAGCTGCGCCTGACGGTCGTCGAGCCGACCGACGGCGGCATGCGCAGCAACGGCGATCTCTTCTTCGGCTCGGGCGGCGTCGCCTACGACTTCGTCCGCGGGCCGATCACGATCCGGCCGCTCGTATCCTTCGACACCGACCACGACGGCCTGTCGACGCTCGCGGGCATCGCCTTCGGCATCGGATTTTAGGGACCTCGGGCTCGGCAACCCGCGCCTCTACGCCGATCTGATCCACCCGAGCGATCTCGGCTGCGACGTCCTCGCGCGCCGCACCCGCGACGCGCTCAAGCGCCTCATGCGCGTGCGGTGAGGTGACAACCGTCCTTTTGCCGAGCCGCCTGGCGTGGTGTGACGCACACCGGGGATGGACGACCGTGCCGCCGATCCCCTGCTCGCGGAGAGCAGCGCGCCGCCCTCGGCAATGCTTGTACGCCCGGGGACCCTGTGCGAGAGGCGACGCGAGGAGGAGGTGCCATGATGGGACGCGTGATGGGATCCGCGACGGCGGGACTCGTGGTGGGTATGGCGCTCGTGCTGGCGACGCCGGCCGTCCGGGCGGAGTCGAAGGGCTGCGAGAAGATCGTCGCCGCCTACGAAGAGGGTGGCGGCGGCATCAGCGCCGACGAGCTCGCGAAGAAGCTCCACACCGACGTCGAGACGGTGCGCGCCTGTCTCGACGCCGCGGCGGAGAAGAAGGGTGAGCACGAGCAGTAGCGCGCGGAGGCCGCGGGCGACCTTTGCCCGCGGCACCTCCGCCGGCTAGACCCACGCCCCGGGGATCCGAGCGCGGTGGCGACGTGGGCACGGCGAGGCGTATGGACGGTGGCGGCGCCCGCGGTCATCGGGGCGCTCACGGGCGGCGCCGTCGCGGCGCTGAGCGGCGGCGTCGAAGGCGGCGTCATGGCGGCGGTCGCCGCGCTGCCGGGCGGCTGGCCGGCCGTGGCGACGGCGTTCGCGCTGCCGCTCGCGGTGCTGGCGGCGGCGACCGTCACGCGCTCGCTGCACCCGTCGACCGCCGAGCTCTACATCGTCACCTACCACACGCCCGGCGCGCACGTGCCGCTCCGCCAGGTGCCCGGACGGCTGCTGGCCGCGATCGCCACGGTCGGGCTCGGCGGCTCGCAGGGCTTCGAGTCGCCGTCGGCGCTGATCGGCTCCGCGTTGGGCGAGTGCTGCGCGCGCCTGCGACGCTTCGCGCCCGCGCCGGACGAGGTGCGCACGCTCGTCGTCGCGGGCGCCGGCGCCGGCATCGCCGCGATCTTCTCGTCGCCGGGCGTCGGTACGCTCTACGGCCTCGAGGTGCCGTTTCGCCGCGACCTCGACGCGCCCCGCTTCGCCCCGGCGGCGATCGCGGCGGCGGTCGCGTTCGCCGTCCGCACCGCGCTGATCGGCGCGCAGCCGCTGGTCGCGCTGACGCATCGCCCGCCGCTCGACGCGGCGCTGCTCGGCGCGATCGTCCTGCTGGCGATCGCCTGCGGGCTCGGCGCGCGGCTCTTCGCCGCCGCGCTGACGGCGCTGCGCGCCCTCGGCAAGACGCACGGCCCCTGGGCGCGGGCGGCGACCGGCGCCGGCGTGCTCGCCGCGCTGGCGTGGTGCGGTCACGCGCTCACCGGGCGGTGGATCACGTTCGGGCCGGGCTACGTCGCCGCCGCCTGGACGCTCGGGGCGGCGCACGCGCCGGCCGTGCTGGCGGCGGCGCTCGTCGTTCGCGCCGCCGGGACCCTCGCCTCGGTCTACGGCGGGGGCGGCGGCGGCGTCTTCACCTCGCTCGCGTGCACCGGGCTACTCATGTCGGTCTGCCTCGAGCGCCTGCTCGGCCATCCGCCGGGCGGCCCGCTGGCGCTGCTCGGCGCGGCGACGTTCCTGGCCTCGGGCTACCGGCTGCCGCTCGCGGGCGTGCTGCTCGTCGCCGAGCAGAGCCGCGACCTCGGGCTGACCGTCGCCGGCTTCGTCGCCGTCGCCATCGGTCAGACGGTGATGGGCGACGCCTCGGTGTCGGACGCGCAGCGCGATCGGCGCGCATAGACGCTCACGGCTTCCTCGGCGGCCCGACGGTCGGCGCGGCCACCACATCGACGGCGACGCCGCCGGCGCGACCCGTCGCCGCAGCGACGAGGCTCCACGCCATGCCGGCCGCGTTCCGGATGCCCGGCGCCGTGCCGGCGACCTCGGCGGGGTCGCCGACTCACGATCGCGCCGCGGCGTTGACACGAGCGCGACCCGCCTCCTACACCCCGCCCATGGACCTGCACCTCACGCCCCAGGCCCTCGCCTTCCGCGACCAGCTGCGCACCTGGCTGCGCGCGAATCTGCGCCGTCCGTGGCGCGAGGAGCTGCGCGACCCGGCGGCGACCGAGGACAGCCTCATCGCGCTGCGCCGCGCCTGGCAGAAGATGCTCTACGAGGCCGGCTACCTCGGCATGGACTGGCCCGCCGAGTGGGGCGGACGCGGCGCGACGGAGGTGGAGAAGTCGATCTTCGACGCCGAGCTGTCGCAGGCCGACGCGCCGCCGATCCTGAACATCCTCGGCATCGGCCTCCTCGGCCCGGCGCTGATCCACCACGGCAGCGAGGAGCAGCGTCGCCGCTTCATCCCGCCGATGCTGGCGGGCGACGAGATCTGGTGTCAGGGCTTCAGCGAACCCGGTGCCGGCAGCGACCTCGCGTCGCTGAAGACGAGCGCCGTCCTCGACGGCGACCACTTCGTCCTGAACGGCCAGAAGGTGTGGACGACGTTCGGGCCGTGGGCGGACTGGATCTTCGTCCTCTGCCGCACCGACCCGAAGGACCGCTACGGCGGCATCTCCTTCGTGCTCGTGAAGCTCGACACGCCCGGCGTCACGGTGCGGCCGCTGCGCCAGATCACGGGCGAGAGCGAGTTCGGCGAAGTGTTCTTCGAGGACGCGCGCGTGCCGAAGGAGCATCTCGTCGGACAGGTCGGCGACGGCTGGCGCATCGCCATGACGGTGCTCGCCTACGAGCGCGGCGCCAGCTCCCTCGCCTACTCCGAGCGCTACGACCGCGACCTCGGCTGCCTTGCCGAGGCGTGCCGCAGCGCCGGCCGCCTCACCGGCGCGGCGCGCGAGAAGATCGCGCGGCTCCTCGTCGAGAACGAGGTCATGCGCGCGAACGGCATCCGCATGCTGGCCACGTTCGCCGAGGGCAAGGCGCCTGGCACGGAGTCGTCGCTCGAGAAGATCTACTGGAGCGAGTTCGACAAGCGCTTCCGCGAGACGGCGCTCGATCTCCTCGGGCCCGGCGGGCAGCTGCTGCGCACGAGCCCGGGCGCGCGGCCCGACGTCGACTGGGCGCGCGAGTTCCTGTGGTCGCGCGCCGGCACCATCTACTCCGGCTCCTCCGAGATCCAGCGCAACATCGTCGCCAAGCGCGTGCTCGGCCTGCCCCAGGCCTGAAGGACCCCGATGCGATTCGAGCTCTCCGACGACCAGCAGCTCCTCCGCTCCTCCACCCGCGACTACTTCCAGAAGGCCGCGCCGCTCGAGGAGAGCCGGCGCACGATGGAGCACGCAGCCCAGGGCTTCGAGCCGGCGCAGTGGCGCCAGCTCGCCGAGATGGGCTACGCCGGCCTCGTCGCGCCCGCCGGCGCCGGCGGCCAGGGCCTCGGGGCGGTCGAGCTGGCCGTCGTCTGCGAGGAGGCGGGTCGCGTGTGTCTGCCCGGGCCGCTGCTCGACACGAACCTCGCCGCAGCTCTGCTCGCCCAGACGTCGTCCGATCTCCTCGCGCCGCTCTGTGCCGGCACGAAGCTCGTCACCATCGCGCGCGCCGACGCCCTCTTCGCGGGCGGCCCGCCCGAGCCGCTCCAGACGAGCGGCGGCCGCCTGCGCGGCACGCGGCACTTCGTGCCCTTCGCCGCCGCGGCCGACGCGCTCTGCGTCGTCGCCCCCGACGGCGTGTGGCGCGTCGACGGCCCGTTCCGCACGACGCCGACGCCGACCATCGATCCGGGGCAGCGCTTCGCCAGCGTCGCGTTCGACGGCGCGGCGACGCGGCTCGGCGACGCGGCGCTGCTCGAACGCGTCGACCGCCTCGCCGCCGTCGGCGCCGTCGCCATGTTGCTCGGCCTCATGCAGCGCGCCCTCGAAACGACGCTCCAGTACGTGCAGACGCGCTCCACCTTCAACCGCCCGATCGGCGCGTTCCAGGCGCTCCAGCATCGGCTCGCCGACATGCTGCTGCGGGTCGAGTCGACGCGCTCGGCCGTCTACCGCGCCGCCTGGTGCGTCGATGCCGGCGACGCCGACACCGCCCTCGCCTGCGCCGCGGCCAAGGCCTACGCCGGCGACGCCGCCCGCCTCGTCTGCGGCGAGGCGATCCAGATGCACGGCGGCATCGGCTTCACCTGGGAGCTCGACCTGCACTTCTTCTTCAAGCGCGTGAAGACGCTCGAGCAGTTCTACGGCTCGACCGAGACGCGCCTCGAGGAGGCGATGGTCGCGGCCGGGCTGTAGCCGCGCAGCGGCACGTCGTCAGGGAGGGTGCGCGCGATGCGGGTCCTGTTCGTTCACCCCAGCCCGCTGATCTTTTCCGAGATCTATCTGCGTCTCGAGCCGCTCGGGCTCGAGACGGTCGCCGGCGCGGCCGAGGCGGCCGGACACGAGGTGCGGCTGCTCGATCTGCAGGTCTTCCGCCCCGCCGACTACCGCCGCGCGCTCGGCACCTGGCGGCCCGACGCCATCGGCTTCTCGCTCAACTACCTCGCCAACGTGCCCGAGGTGGTCGCGATGGCAGCGGAGGCACGCACGCAGCTGCCCGACTGCCGCATCGTGGTCGGCGGCCACAGCGCGTCGTTCACCGCCGCCGACCTGCTCCGCCACGCCGGCGGCGCGATCGACTGCGTCGTCCGCGGCGAGGGCGAAGGCGTCATCGCCCGCGTGCTGGACGCCTTCGCGGGCGGCGCTGCGCTCGAAACCATCCCCGGCGTGGTCACGGCGGCCGGCAGCGGGCCTGCCCCGCTCCTCGAGCCCGACCTCGACGCACGACCGCCCGCCCGCCATCTCACCCGCCGCCGGCGCAAGTACTTCATCGGCGAGCTCGACCCCTGCGCGTCGGTCGAGTTCACGCGCGGCTGCCCGTGGGACTGCGCGTTCTGCAGCGCGTGGACGTTCTACGGCCGCAGCTACCGCAAGCGCTCGCCCGAGGCCTGCGCCGCGGAGCTGGCGCGCATCGCCGAGCCCAACGTCTTCCTCGTCGACGACGTCGCGTTCGTGCGCCCCGAGGACGGCATGGCGATCGCCGACGCGATGGAGCGGCGGGGCGTACGCAAGCAGTTCTACCTCGAGACCCGCGCCGACGTGCTGCTGCGCCACCCCGAGGTCTTCGCGCGCTGGGCGAAGCTCGGCCTGCGCTACATGTTCCTCGGCATCGAGGCGATCGACGAGGAGGGCCTCCGGCTCCATCGCAAGCGCGTCCACCTCGGCGACAACACCCGTGCGCTCGAGGTCGCGCGCCATCTCGGCATCGTGGTCGCGATCAACCTCATCGCCGACCCCGACTGGGACGAGCGCCGCTTCCAGGTGGTGCGCGAGTGGGCGCTCGAGGTTCCGGAGATCGTCAACCTGACGGTCAACACGCCCTACCCCGGCACCGAAACCTGGCACACCGAGTCGCGCCGCTTCACGACCCGCGACTACCGCCTCTTCGACGTCCAGCACGCCGTGCTCCCGACGCGCCTGCCCCTGCGCCGCTTCTACGAAGAGTTCACGCGCACCATCGACGTGCTCAACAGGAAGCACCTCGGCTGGCGGGCGCTGTGGGACGTCTTCGGCGTCACCGCGCGCCTGCTCGCGCGCGGGCAGACGAACTTCCTGCGCATGCTGTGGAAGTTCGGCGGCGTCTACGACGTCGACCGCCTGCTCGCCGACCACGCCCGACCCGTGACCTGCGAGCTGTCGCTGCCGGGCGGGACCCACGTCCGGCCCCCGGCGGAGGCGCTCTACGTGCACCGCGCCAGCGCGGTCGCCGGCGCCTGATCCGCGCCGCGACGTCACGTCGCGCGTTGACGACCGGGCGGCCTCCCCGCATCCTGCGCCCCGTGCAAGCGCGCGGCATCGCTCCCTACGGGATCGCGCTCCTCGCCGTCGGCGTCGCGACGGTGACGAAGCTCGCGCTCGATCCCGTGCTCGGCGGGCAGGTGCCCTTCATCCTCTACTTCGGCGCCGTCGTGCTGTCGGCCTGGGCCGGCGGCGTCGGCCCGGGCCTCGCCGCCGCCGCCGCGTCCGGCCTGATGGCGGCGCTGGTCTTCGCGCCGCCGCCGGCCTCGCCGCTGGCGCAGCTCGTGCGCCTCGGCATCTTCCTCGCCGAGGGCGCGCTCATCAGCCTCGTCGCCGGTCGCCAGCGCGCCGACCGCGACCGCCTCGCCGCCGAGCTCGCCCACCGGCGCGCGGCGCAGCAGCGGCTCGTCGAAAGCGAGAGCCGATTTCGCGCCGTGGTCGAGTCGAACATGATCGGCATCCTCTTCTGGCACGACGACGGCCGCATCACCGACGCGAACGACGCCCTCCTGCGCATGCTGGGCTACGACCGCGAGGCGCTGGCGCGCGGCGAGCTCGACTGGCGCACCCTGGTCGGCGCCGATCGCCTCGCGCGCCACGAGCGCGCCCTCGACGAGATCCACATGCGCGGCGTCTGCGCGCCGTTCGTGTCCGACATCCGCCGGCGCGACGGCTCATACCTTCCGATCCTGTGCGCCGGCGCGCGCGTCCGTCCCGGCGAGGGCGTGAGCTGGCTCATCGACCGCACCGCGCAGCAGCGCGCCGAGGACGCGCTGCGCGAGACCGCCGAGATCCTCGACACCGTGAACCAGGTCGGGCAGCGGCTGGTCGCCGAGCTCGACGTCGACCGTCTCGTGCAGTCGGTGACCGACGCCGCCGTGCAGGCGAGCGGCGCCCGCTTCGGCGCGTTCTTCTACAACAAGGTCGACGCGCAGGGAGAGTCGTACACGCTCTATACGCTCTCGGGCGTGCCGCGCGACGCGTTCGCGCGCTTTCCCCTGCCGCGCAACACCGCCCTCTTCGGCCCGACGTTCCGCGGCGAGGGCAACGTCCGCCTGGGCGACGTGCGCCGGGACGCGCGCTACGGGCAGAACCCGCCCCACCGCGGCATGCCCGAAGGCCACCTGCCGGTCGCGAGCTACCTCGCCGTCCCGGTCGTGTCGCGCGACGGGGCCGTCCTCGGCGGCCTCTTCTTCGGCCATCCCGAGCCGGGCGTCTTCACCGAGCGCGCCGAGCGGGTGGTGAGCGGCCTCGCCGCGCAGGCGGCGATCGCGCTCGACAACGCGAGCCTCCTCGAGCGCGAGCGCGGCGCCCGCGAGGCCGCCGAGGCGGCGACGCGGGTGAAGGACGAGTTCCTGTCGGTGCTCTCGCACGAGCTGCGCACGCCGCTCACCGCCATCCTCAACTGGCTGCGCGCGCTCCGGCGCGAGGCCGATCCGACCCGCATCACGCACGGGCTCGCCGGCATGGAGCGCGCGGCGCGCGCGCAGTCGCGGCTGATCGAGGACCTGCTCGACGTGTCACGCATCGTGGCCGGCCGCCTGCGTCTCGAGCCGCGCCCGGTCGACGTCCGCGAGTCGATGCGCGCCGCCGTCGAGATGCTCGCTCCGACCGCCGAGGCCAAGGGCGTGACGCTCCGTCACGAGCTGCCCGACCTGCCCCTCGTCGTCGCCGGCGACCCGCATCGCCTCCAGCAGATCGCGTGGAACCTGCTCAGCAACGCCGTCAAGTTCACGCCGCGCGGCGGCGAGGTGTGCGTCGCCGTCGTCCGGCACGACGACGCGGTGCGGATCGTCGTGCACGACTCCGGCTGCGGCATTCCGTCCGACTTCGTGGACCGCGTCTTCGATCGCTTCGTGCACCGCGAGGCCGCCGCGACGCGGCGCGAGGGCGGGCTCGGCCTCGGCCTCGCGATCGTGCGCCACCTCGTCGAGCTGCACGGCGGCCGCGTCGAAGCGGCGAGCGACGGCGACGGCCGCGGCGCCACCTTCACGGTCACGTTGCCCGCGGCGGAGATGGCTGCGCCCGCTACGTTGCCGTCCGACGCCGTTCCGGATAGCGGAGCATCGAGCGTCGCCGAGGGAAGTCGAGGATGACGATGGGACACAAGCCGATCCTGGTGGTGGAGGACGACGCCGACGTACGCGAGTCGCTGGTCGCGCTGCTCGAGTCCGAGGGCTACACGGTCGCCGCGGCCGCGGACGGCGGCGAAGCCCTGACGCTGCTGCGCGCCGACGGCGCCTGCATGGTCGTGCTCGACCTCTTCATGCCGGTGATGAACGGCTGCGCCTTCCTCGACGCCCAACGCCAGGACGCGAGCGTGGCCGACGTGCCCGTCGTGGTGATCACCGCCGACCCCAGCGCCGCCGACAAGGTGCGCAGCCGCGTCGTCGACGCGCTGGTGAAGCCGCTCGACCACGAGCGGCTCCTGCAGATGGTCGCGACCTACTGCTGACGCCATGCCGCATCGCGTGGTGGTCTGGGGGACCGGCAACGCAGGCAAGCCCGCGATCCGGGCCGTCGTCGCCAACCGCGCCCTCGAGCTGATCGGCGTCCTCGTCTCGGATACGGCCAAGGTGGGCCGCGACGCCGGCACGCTCGCCGGCCTCCCCGCGACGGGCGTCGTCGCCACCAACGACGTCGACGCCGTCCTCGGCCTGCGTCCCGACGCCGTCGTCTACACCGCCACCGGCGACACGCGTCCCGGCGACGCGGTCGACGACGTGCTGCGCTGCCTCGCCGCCGGCGCCAACGTCGTCTCGAGCGCGATCTACCTGCTGCTGCATCCGCCGTCGGTGCCGGACGACCTCCGCACCCGCGTGGAGGAGGCCTGCCGCGGCGGCGGCACGTCGATCTTCGTCTCCGGCATCGATCCCGGCTGGGCCGTCGACCTGCTGCCGCTCGTCCTCTCGGGCGTCGCCACCCGCATCGACGAGCTGCGCTGCCGCGAGATCTTCGACTACGCGACCTACGACCAGCCGCACGCCGTCCGCAACCTCATCGGCTTCGGCCGCCCCCTGGGCGAGACGCCGCCGATGCTCTTCCCCGGCGCGCTCGACATGGTGTGGGGGTCGATGGTGCGCGTCCTCGCCGACGGGCTCGGCGTCCGCCTCGACGGCGTCGAGATCGTGGTCGAGCGGCGGCCGCTCGCGCGCACCATCGACACGCCGGAGATGGGCGTCTTCGAGGCGGGCACGCAGGGCGCGTTCCGCTTCGAGGTGCAGGGCGTCGTCGCCGGCCGGCCGCGCGTCGTCTGCGAGCACGTCACCCGCATCGACCCGACGTGCGCGCCGGAGTGGCCGCAGCCCGCCCCCGGCCAGCGCGGCAGCTACGCCGTCCTGGTGACGGGCGAGCCGTCGTTCGAGGTCGCCGTCACGCTGCACGCCGGCGGCGGCAGCGCCGCCGACGCGGGCAACGCGACGGCGGCCGCACGCCTCGTCCATGCGATCCCCGCCGTCTGCGCGGCGCGGCCGGGCATCCTCTCGACGCTCGACCTGCCGCTGGTGACGGGGCGCGGGCTCCTCTAGCCGCGCTTCAGTGGGCGCAGGCGCCCGCGTTCCAGGTGCAGCCCGACGGCAGGCGGCCGTCCTTCAGGAGCGAGCACTCGGCCTTGCAGTCGAACTCCGTGACGCTGGCCTTGCAGGTCGGCGCGCCCCCCGCCTCGGCCGGCGGATAGCAGCAGCACCCGGTCGGCGCACCCTTCGGCTCGCCCGTCTTCGGGTTGATGTCGTCGAGGCACGACTCGGCGATCCACCCCCCGCTCATCGGCCGCGCCTCCTGCGTCTTCGAGGCCTCCACGAACTTGCCCCAGGCCGCCTTCCAGTCGGCCTTGGTGTCGAACTTCGGCGCCTGCGGCTCCTGCTTCAGGCACTCCGCCTGCGTCAGGTCCGAGCACCGGTAGGCGATCCCGTCGGTGACGCAGCAGCATCCCGTCCCCGCCTGCCCCATCTGCGCGCCCGCCGTCGCCGCCACCACGAGCACGATCCCGATCCCGAGCCACGTCGCACGCCCGCTTCGCCGATCCGCCATCACGAGTCCTCCCCCTTGGGTGGGTCGAAAGTGCGGCGGACATAGCAGGGCGCATGGCGGCAGGTGAAGCGGGGATGACGATCCCACGCGATAGACCGCATCAGCCCAAGGCGAGCGGACATCACCCGAGAACGCGCTCCGCATTGTGCCAGTCGAGCAAACGCTCGTCGGGCCGCTCCGCGGGGCGGCGTGGCCGACGAGCCGGGGCGCCCGTGGCAGCCTCGAGCACCGGTAGCGAGTGCTCCGCCGTCACCGCGCACGCGCTCTCGTACGCCGTCGTCCCTCGCCTGCGGTGAGATCGTAACCTTGGCCACGGAGGTTGAACTTCGCCCAATCGTGCGGCTGTCGTACCCAGCCTCACGCGGGAAGAAGACCGGACTGGCGAGGAGGATGCATCCGATTCTGGTGGCATTCTTCCCGTCCCGACCTACCGCCGTCGCATTCGAGCTCCGGTAGGCGCCGATCCGCTTGCGCATCGTCGCGAAGTCGCGGGTTGGTTAGCGTTCTTGCGGCGCCCTGGGCAACTTCGCCATGTGCCCCCGGGGCTTTCCCCGTCCGCGCCCGCTGGTGTAGGCACCGAGCCGCCCGCCCACCCGCACCAAGGAGGACCCGTCATGCGCGCCGCCGTACTCGAAGCCATCCGCAAGCCGCTCGTCGTTCGCGACATGCCCGATCCGCAGTGTCCGCCGAACGGCGCGATCATCCGCGTCGAGGCGAACGGCATCTGCCGGACCGACTGGCATCTCTGGACGGGGGACTGGAGCTGGGTCGGGATCGTGCTGCCGATGCCGCACGTCATGGGGCACGAGTTCTGCGGCGTGATCGAGGAGGTCGGGCCGGAGACGCGACGCTGGAAGAAGGGCGATCGCGTGATCGTGCCCTTCTCGCAGGGCGAGGGCACCTGCGAGTGGTGCCGCAGCGGGCATCAGAACGTCTGCGACACGCCGCTCGTGCCGGGCGTCGCCTACGGGGGCGGGTACGGGCGCTACGTCGGCATGCCCAACGCCGACGTGAACCTCGTCGGGCTGCCCGAATCGGTCTCCTTCGTCGACGCCGCCAGCATGGGCTGCCGCTACATGACCGCGTTCCACGCCGTCGTCGACGAGGGCCAGGTGCGCGCCGGCGAGTGGGTCGCCGTGCACGGCTGCGGCGGGGTCGGGCTCTCGGCGGTACAGATCGCGGCGGCGCAGGGCGCCAACGTCATCGCCGTCGACGTCTCCGACGAGAAGCTCGCGGCGGCGAAGACGGAAGGCGCGATGCACACCATCAACGCCGCCAAGGACGAGCCGATCGGCGCCATCATGGGCCTCACCGGCGGCGGCGCGCACGTCTCGCTCGACGCCCTCGGCATCGCCGCCACCTGTCGCAACTCGGTGATGTGCGTGCGCAAGCGCGGGCGGCACGTGCAGGTCGGCCTCACCTCGGGCGCCGAGAAGGGCGAGATCGCGCTGCCGATCGACATCATCGTGCTGAAGGAGATCCGCATCCTCGGCTCGCTCGGCATGCAGGCGCCGCACTTCGCGGGCATGCTGCGCATGGTCGAGGCCGGGCGGCTCGATCCCGGCAAGCTGGTCACGAGGACGATCGGGCTCGAAGAGGCGAGCAGCGTCCTCGAGGCGATGGACCAATACCGGACGCTCGGGGTGACGGTGATCGGGCAGTACTGAGCGAACACCACGGACCGGCGCGCGCGGGCCGCGGCCCGTCCTTGTCGCGCCGGAGCGCCGCCGCTAGAACCGGGACCCCATGAGCGCCGATCCCTGGTTCCAGTCCCTCTTCGCCGAGCGCATCGGCGGTGCCGGCTACGGCAAGGGCACCGACATCTACAAGTTCGAGAAGATCAAGCGCGCCAAGCGGCAGGCGCTGGCCGAGCACCCCGAGCGTACGCTCATCGACTTCGGCATCGGCGAGAACGACGGCATGGCGCCGGCCGCCGTGCGCGAGCGGATGAAGGCGGAGATCGACCGCCCCGAGAACCGCGGCTACGCCGACAACGGCATCGCCGAGTTCAAGGAGGCCGTCGCGCGCTTCATGCAGCGCACCTTCGGCGTCGGGCTCGACGCCGCCACGCAGGTGAACCACTGCATCGGCTCGAAGCCCGCGCTGGCGATGGTGCCGGCGTGCTTCATCGACCCCGGCGACGTGACGCTCATGACCGTCCCCGGCTATCCGGTCGCCGGCACCGCCACGCGGTACTTCGGCGGCGAGGTGCACCGCCTGCCGCTGCTGCGCGAGAACGGCTTCCTGCCGGATCTCGACGCCATCCCCGCCGACGTGCGCCGGCGCGCCAAGCTGCTCGTCATCAACTACCCGAACAGCCCGACCGGACGCCTCGCCACCACCGACTTCTACCGCCGCGTGGTCGACTTCGCGCGCGCCAACGAGGTCATCGTCGTGCAGGACGCCGCGCACGGCCTCCTCTGCTACGACGGCGAGCCCCTCTCCTTCCTGTCCGTCCCCGGCGCGATGGACGTCGGCCTCGAGATCCATTCGCTGTCGAAGGGCTTCGACATGATCGGCTGGCGCCTCGGCTGGTTCTGCGGCCACCCGACGCTCGTCCAGGCGCTCGCCGACGTGAAGGACAACGGCGACTCCGGCCAGTTCATCGCCATCCAGAAGGCCGCCGTCGCCGCGCTCGACGACCCCGCCATCTGGCAGGGGATACGCGCGAAGTACCGCCGCCGGCTCGAGAAGCTGGTGGCGATGCTCGGCCGCTGCGGCTTCACCTGCGCGATGCCGGGGGGTACCTACTTCCTCTACACCCCGTCGCCGAAGGGGACCGCGAGCGGCCGCACCTTCGAGAACGCCGAGGCCGCGAGTCAATTCCTCATCCACGAGCACTCGATCGTGACGGTGCCGTGGGACGACGCGGGGCCCCATCTGCGCTTCTCGGTCACCTACGAGGCGGCCGACGAGCGCGCCGAAGACGCCCTCATGGCGGCCGCCGAGGAGCGGCTGCGCTCGATCCAGCCCGTGTTCTGACCGCCGGCGCTCAAGTCCGCGGCGGTTCCGGCCGAAGCAGGGCTTGATGGATTCGCGCCAGGACCACGTCCGGCACGCAGCTAGCTAGCGGGGACAGGTGATGGACGCGGCACCCCTCGCGCTCGTGCCGTCGGCAGGATCTGCCGGGCGGCCGCACGCCCCGGAGGAACGGCTCGACCCGGCGCTGGGCACGCTCGTGCGTAGCCTCGGCGCGACGGGCGGCGCCGTCTGCCTGTTCGGCTGGGGCGAGGCGACGCTGCGCCTGGCGGCCGAGGTCGGGCTGTCGGACGAGGGCTGCCGCATCCTGCGGATCATGCGCGCCGGCGACGGCGGCTGGGACGCCGCCCTCGCCTGCCTGCGCGACCGCCGGCCGCGGGTGGTCGTCGCGAGCGACGAGGCCCCCCTGCCCGTGCTCGTGCCCGACGGGGAGCCGGCCGGCGCGATCGCCTGCCTGCCGCTCGTCGTCGACGGCCGCCCGCTCGCCGTCGTCCTCCTCGTCGGAGCCGACGCCGACACCTTCGCCGACGCCGCGCTCGTCGGCGGCGGCGAGCGCCTGGCCGTGATCGCGCGGCTCGTCGAGACCATCCATCACCGCGCCCGCGCCGGGCAGCGCCGGCGCCGGACGACGCCCGCGCTGCTCGACACGATCGCCGAGCAGGCGCTGCGCGGCGTCGCGCCGGTCGTCGCCGAGGTCGGCCGGCTGCTCGAGTGGGCGCGCGCGCTGCCGGGCGTCGGCGCCGTGGCCGATCAGCTGGCGACGCGGTGTGGAGCCCGAGCGCCGCGAGCGCCTGCGCCGCGTGCTCTCCGGGCTCGGAGGTCGAGAACGCCCGCTCCGGCGACGAGCGCTCGCGCGCCGCCGTCGACGCCGAGGGCGCCCTCGCGACCGAGCGCCGGCGCGAGCGCGCTGGCCGCCGAGCCTGCGGCGTCGCGGAGCGGGCTCGGCCATCGCCGACGAGATCGCCGGCGCTCGTCGCCCGCGCGACGGTCGACCGCGAGGAGACCTGGCGCGCCGCCCAGGTGAGATCACCGCCGCCGCCGAGGCGCAGCGGGGCTGCCGCCGTCGCCGACGCCGAGGGCGCCTCGCACCGCGCCTCGCGACCGCCGACACGACGATCCTCGCCCTGCGCGACGAGGTGCGCCGCGCGACTGCGGAAGCGGAGCGCCCCGCCGGCGCCGAGCACGGCGCCTGCGTCGCGCGCGAGCAGTGCAGCGTGCCGCCGACGAGCTGCGGGCGCGGGCAGCGGCCGCGACCGAGCGCGCCGAGGCGCTCGCGGCCGTCGCCGAGAGCCTGCGCGAGGAGCGCGGCGGTTTGATCGCGCGCTGGCGCGACGAGGCGGGCACACGGCGCACGCCGCCCTGCCGACGCGGAGGCGGCCCTCGCCGAGGCCCGCACCCGCGGCCGCGCGCTCGAGGACCAGCACGAGCGGCAGGCCGCGGGGCTGGCTGCCGCCCAGGCGCGCGCGGCGCGCCTCGAGGATACGCTCGCGGTGACGCGGGCGGGGCACGAGGACGAGCTCGGGGTGGTCCGCGCGCAGCTGTCGGCCACCGAAGCCGCGCGCGTGCTGGCCACGACGGAGCTCGAGGCCCTGCGCGAATCGCTCGCCGAGGCGCAGGCCATCATCCTCCACATGGAGGCGGTCGCCGTGCTCGACGAGCAGGGTGCCGCGGACCGCGAGCGCTTGCTGCGACAGACGGCCGACCTCGGCCGGCGCGCCGAGACCGCGCGAGCGGCGGCGGCCGGCGAGCTGGCGCAGGTCCGCACGCAGCTCGGCGAGGCACAGAGCGAGGCGCGCCTCGCGCGCGACCAGATCGTGCGCCTCACCGACGAGACGGCTCGCCTGCGGATGGCGCACGACGCCGCCACGGCCGCGCAGGCCGCGCTCGACGCCGAGCTGACGGCGGCGCGGGCCGGGCACGCCGACCGCGACGCCGAGATGGCCGCGCTGCGCACGCTGCGCGAGGAGCTCGAGCGCAGCGCCGACGCCGCCCGTGCCGAGATCGTCGCCGCCGAGACGCGGTGGAGCGCGCAGGTCGCCGCCGCGGAGGACACGGCCGTGCAGGCCCGCGAGCGCGCGAGCGCACTCGAGAGCGAGCGCGATCGCCTCGCCGCCGAGCTCGAGGAGACGGTCGCGGCGCAGTGGCGCGCGCGCGACGAGCTCGCCGGCGCACTCGAGCGCGCCGGCGCCGATCGCGACGCGACGCTGGAGCACGCCCGCTCGCTCACCGAAACGGCCGAGCAGGCCCGCGCCCACGCCGTCGCCGAGGCGGAGGCCCTGCGCGGCGCCCTCTCGGAGGCGCAGCGGCAGATCCTCGCGCACGACGACGAGACCCGCCGGGTCGCCGCCGAGATCGCACGCCTCACCGCCGGCGAAGCCGCGGCACGGGCGGAGATCGAGCGCCTGCGCACGCCGTCGGTGCCCCCAGACGCCGCGCCGGACGCCGCGCCGGCCGTGCGCCGCGAGGCGGCGCCCGACGGCCCGATCGTGCTGCTCGACGCCGACCCGGCGGTGTGGCCCGCCGACGACGGCGTCGTCGCGCTCGCGGCGGGCGGCGACATCGCCGCCCGCGTCGCGGCCGCGGCCCCCGGACGCATCCTCGTGAACCTGTGCGGACCCGGCACGCTCGCCGCGATGGCCGCGCTGCGCGCCGCCGGCGTGTCGGCACCGATGCTGGGCTGTCTCGTGGAGCCGGGCAGCGACGACGTGCTCCTGCTCGGCCGCGTCGAGCCCGCCGCGCGCCCGCCGGACCCCGACGCGCTGCTCGCGTTGCTCGCGCCCGTCGCGGCTCGCGGCGGCCGCGTGCTCGCCGCGGGAACCGACGCGAACGCCCTCATCAGCCTGCGCCAGGCGCTCACCCGCGCCGGCATGTCGGTTTCGATCGGCTGGGACGCGAAGCAGGCGGCCGACCTCGTCGAGATCGTCCATCCGCACTTCCTCGTCGTCGACCTCGCGCTGCCGCCGCGCGGCGCGTGCGGGCTCGTCGCGCAGCTCGCGGCGCCCGAGAACACGCCGATGGCGGTGCTGATCCCCGGCTCGGCGGACCCGGCCCCGAGCTTCGCCGCCGCGCTCGCGGAGCGTCGCACGACGACGCCGACGTTGTCGCGCGCCCGCGCGCTCGAGCACGTCGTGCGCGCACGCGGCTGAGCCTGCGTTGCCCTTGACCCCGCGGGTCCCGACGCGCAAGCAGGGGCCCACCATGCGACGCGGGGCGTGCGATGCGGGGCTCGGGGGGCGGCTCGTGGTGGGCATCGTCTGGCTCGCCGGCGCCGCCGCGGCGCTGGCCGCGGAGGCGACGGTCGTCCAGTTCGTCCCGCAGGGCACGGTGAAGACGCCGCGCCAGGTGACGGCGCGCTTCTCGGCGCCGATGGTCCCCTTCGGCGACCCGCGCGCGGCGGCGCCGCCCTTCACCGTCGACTGCCCCGAGGCGGGCAGCGGCCGCTGGATCGATCCGCGCACCTGGGTCTACGACTTCGAGCGCGACGTGCCGGCCGGCCTGCGCTGCACGTTCACGCGCCGCGACGACCTCGCGACGCTCGCCGGCGACCCCGTCGGCGGCGAGGCGACCTTCGGCTTCGACACCGGCGGCCCGGCCGTCCGGCGCGCCACGCCCGACGACGGCGACACCATCGTCGAGGATCAGGCCTTCGTGCTGCTGCTCGACGCCGCCGTCGATCCCGCCTCGGTGCCCGAGCACGTGTCCTTCGCGATCGAGGGCCTGCCCGAGCGGGTGCCGGCGAAGGTGGTCGACGCGAGCGAGCGCGACGCCATCCTCGCCGCGCTGTGGGAATGGCAGAAAGACGGGCCGACGGTCGTCGTCGCGTCGCCGCAGCGCTTCCCCAACGACGCCCGCGTCGAGCTGCACTGGGACGCCGGCGTGCGCACCACCGACGGCGTCCCGACGACGTCGCCGCAGACCTATTCCTGGAAGGTCCGCCCGCGCTTCACCGCCGAGTTCCGCTGCGCGCGCGAGAACGCCGATCGCGGCTGCGTGCCGCTGCTGCCGATGGAGCTGCGCTTCTCCGCGCCGGTCGCACGGGCGATGGCCGCGCAGATCGCCCTGATCGGCCCCGACGGCGCGCGCATCGCCCCCGAAGCGCGCGACGACGACGCCGCGACCACGACGGGCGTCACCTTCGCCGGTCCCTTCCCCGCCGCGGCCACGTTCCGGGTCGAGCTGCCTGCCGACGTGCGCGACGACGCCGGACGCGCGCTCGTCAATGCCGACAGCTTCCCGCTGACGGTGAAGACCGATCCCTACCCGCCCCTGGCGAAGTTCTCGTCGCGCTTCGGCATCCTCGAATGGAAGGGCGATCCGACGCTGCCCGTCACCGTGCGCGACCTCGAGCCCGGCGCCGGCGGCCAATCGCTGCGCGTGCGCGGCAACGTGGCGAAGATCCCGGCCGAGGACCCCGCCGCCATGATCCACTGGCTGCGCCGCGTCGCCGTGGCGCCGCGCGACGCGTCCGTCTTCGGCAAGACGCCGCCGCCCGGGCTCGACGCGTTCAAGCTGCCGCGCGTGCACGGCGACCAGGCCTTCGAGGTGATCGGCATCCCGCTCGCGTCGCCGGGGCTGTGGGTCGTGGAGCTCCAGAGCCGCCGCCTCGGCGCCTCGCTCCTCGGGCGCGACGTGCCGTTCTTCGTCCCCACCGCAGCGCTGGTGACGAACCTCTCCGCCCACCTCAAGTGGGGCCGCGAGCGCTCGCTGGTCTGGGTGACGACGCTCGAGAGCGCGACGCCGGTCGAGAACGCGCGCGTCACGGTGCACGACTGCCACGGCAACACGCTCGCGCGCGGCACGACCGATGCGCGCGGCGTCGCCGACGTCCCCCTGCCGCAGTGGCCCGAGGTCCCCAGCTGCCACGAGGAGCGGTTCCAGGTGCCCGAGGAGTTCTTCGATTGGTCGCAGATCCGCGCCATCGACGACCTCGGCGGCGGCCTCTTCGTGGTCGCCCGCACCGACGACGACATGACCTTCGTGCACTCGTCGTGGGACGAGGGCATCGAGCCGTACCGCTTCGACCTGCCATCGGAGCCGTGGACCGGGCCCGCGCTCGTCCACACCATCCTCGACCGCGCGCTCTTCCGCGCCGGCGAGACGGTGCACATGAAGCACCTGCTGCGCGAGCGCACGCTCGCCGGCTTCGGGGCCGTCGCCGCGGCCGACCGGCCGATCACGCTGCGCATCCGCAACACCGGCACCATGGAGACCTGGGAGCAGTCGCTCGCCTGGAACGAGCGCGGCGCCGCCGAATCCACCTGGACGATCCCGAAGACCGCCAAGCTCGGCAGCTACGCCGTCTCCCTCGTGACGCGCGCGAAGCCGGGCGAGCCGTGGACCGCGCGCGAGCTCGAGGGCGCCTCGTTCCGGGTCGAGGAGTTCCGCGTCCCGCTCATGCAGGCGACGCTGCAGCTGCCCGCCGTCCCGCTGGTGGCGCCGAAGAAGGTGTCGGCCGAGGTCGCGGTGCGCTGGCTCGCCGGCGGCGCCGCGGGCAAGGTGCCGGTGCGCGTGCGCGCCGAGGAGCGGCCGGCGGGCTTCGAGCCGCCCGCCGACGCCGGCGACTACCGCTTCGCCGAGGGCACGGTGCGCACCGGCATCGAGCGCAGCGGCACCGGCATCGCCAACGAGGAGGACGGCGCCCCCGCCCACGACGGCCTGCGCCAGCTGCCGCGCCAGGACCTCGTCCTCGACGGCACCGGTACGACGCGTGCCCGCCTGCGCCTCGGCCGGCCGGCGCCGACGCCGCGCGAGCTCACCGTCGAGCTCGAGTACCGCGATCCGAGCGGCGTCGCGCACACCGTCTCGCGCTCCGTGCCGCTGTGGCCGGGCGACTGGATCCCGGGCATCGCCGCCGAGCGCTGGATCCTCTCCGAGGGCGATCTGCACGTGAAGAGCCTCGTGCTCGACGTCGAGAAGAAGCCGGTCGCCGGGGCAAAGGTCGTCTTCACGGTCTTCGACCGCACCACGTTCACGACCCGCAAGCGCGTCGTGGGCGGCTTCTACGCCTACGAGAACGTGAGCGAGGTGAGGCACGTCGGGCCGCTCTGCGAAGCGCCCACCGACGCGCAGGGCCGCGCCGAGTGCAGCGGCCGGCCCGACGTGAAGGGCACCGCCATCGTCGAGGCCAGCGTCACCGATCCGGACGGGCACACGGTGTCGACGTACACCTACGTCTACGTCTCCGCCGAGCGCCCGCACTGGTTCGAGCCCGGCGACGCCGACCGCATCGACGTCGTGCCCGAGCGGCGCAAGTGGGAGCCGGGCGAGACCGCGCGCTTCCAGGTGCGCATGCCGTTCCAGAAGGCGACGGCGCTGGTCACCGTCGAGCGCGAGGGCGTCGGCGACACGTGGGTCGTGCCGATCACGGCCGAGAAGCCCGTCGTCGAGGTGCCGATCACGGGGGCGCACGCGCCGAACGTGTTCGTGTCGGTGCTGGTCGTGCGCGGCCGCGTCGGCGACGTGCAGCCGACGGCGATGGTCGACCTCGGCCGGCCGGCCTTCAAGCTCGGCATCACCGGCATCGACGTCGGCTGGAAGACGCACACGCTCGACGTCGCCGTCGCCAGCGACCGTCCCGTCTACCGCGTGCGCGACACGGCGAAGGTCGCGGTGGCGGTGCGCAATGCCGACGGCACCGCGCCGGGCCCCGACGCCGAGGTCGCGATCGCCGCCGTCGACGAGGGCCTGCTCGCGCTGGCGCCGAATCCCACCTGGAAGGTGCTCGACGCGATGATGGCCCGGCGCGGCTACGCCGTGCGCACCGCGACGGCGCAGATGCAGGTGATCGGCAAGCGCCACTACGGCAAGAAGGCCGTCGCCGGCGGTGGCGGCGGCGGGCGCCAGTCGACGCGCGAGCTGTTCGACACCCTGCTCCTCTGGGCGGCGCGCGTGCCGCTCGACGCCGACGGCCGGGCGACGGTCGAGGTGCCGATCAACGACTCGCTCACGGCCTTCCGCATCGTCGCCGTGGCGACCGCGGGCCTCGGCCGCTTCGGCACCGGCGTCACGACGATCCGCACGACGCAGGACCTGATGGTGGTGCCCGGCCTCGCGCCGCTCGTGCGCGAGGGCGACGCGACCCGGGCCGAGTTCACCGTGCGCAACACCACCGAGCGCCCGATCACCGCCGTGGTGGCGGCCACGGTCGAGGGACTCGGCGCGACGCTGCCGGAGCAGACGGTGCCGCTCGCCGCGGGCGAGGCGAAGCTCGTGGCGTGGGACTTCACCGTGCCGTCCGACGTCGCGCGCCTGGAGTGGACGGTCGGCGTGCGCGAGGGGGACGGGGCCTCCGACCGCGTGAAGGTCGGCCAGGACGTCCGCCCGGCCGTGCCGGTGCGCGTGCTCCAGGCGACGCTCTTCCAGTGGACCCCGGGCGCGCCGCCGCTGCCCCTCGCCCGCCCCGCCGACGCGATCCCGGGACGCGGCGGCATCGACGTCGTGCTCGCGCCCTCGCTCGTCGCCGGGCTGGACGGCGCCGAGGCGTGGCTGCGCGCCTACCCCTACGGCTGCCTCGAGCAACGCGTATCGCGCGCCATCGGCCTGGGCGACGACCAGGTCTGGGCGCAGGTGACGGCGACGATGCCGGCGCACCAGGACGGCGACGGCCTGCTCAAGTACTTCCCGAACATGGATCAGGGCAGCGAGGTCCTGACGGCGTACGTGCTGGCGATCGCCGACGCCGCCGGCCGCCCGCTGCCCGACGGCGTGCGCGACGCCGCGCTCGAGGGCCTGCGCGGCTTCGTGCGCGGCACCCTCCAACGGCCGTCGCGCATGGCCGACCTGGTGCTGCGCAAGCTCGCGGCCGTCGAAGCGCTGGCGCGCTACGGCAAGGCGGAGCCGGAGCAGCTCGACGGCATCGTCGTCGAGCCCGAGCTGTGGCCGACCTCGGCGGCGCTCGACTGGTGGAGCATCCTCCGCCGCGTCGACGGCGTCCCCGACCGTGCCAAGCGTCTCGCCGCCGTCGAGAACGCCGTACGCGCGCGCCTCGACCTCTCCGGTACCACGCTGCGCTTCTCGACCGGCGGCGACGACGCGCTCTGGTGGCTCATGACCGGGCCCGAGGCGAACGGCGGCCGCCTGCTGCTGCTCCTCGTCGAGGGCGACCTCTGGCGCGAGGACACGCCGCGCGTCGTGCGCGGGCTGCTCGCCATGCAGCAGCGCGGCGCCTGGGCGACGACGACGGCGAACGCCTGGGGCAGCGTGGCGGTGCGGCGGTTCGCGGCCGCCTACGAGCGCACGCCGGTCGGCGGCACCACCGCCGCGACGCTCGGCACCGCGTCGGAGGAGCTGGCGTGGACCGCGAGCCCGGCGGGCGGGACGCTCGCCTTCCCCTGGCCGGACGCGCCGAGCACGCTCTCGGTCGCACAGCACGGGACGGGCGCGCCGTGGGTGACGGTGCAGTCGAAGGCCGCCATCCCGCTGCGCGAGCCGCTCGCGAGCGGCTATCGCATCACCAAGTCGGTGAGCGCCGTCGAGGTCGCCGAGGCCGGCACCTGGCACACCGGCGACGTCGCCCGCGTACGGCTCGAGCTCGACGCCCAGGGCGACATGGGCTGGGTCGTGGTCGACGATCCCATCCCGGCGGGCGCGTCGCACGTCGGCACCGGGCTCGGCGGCGACTCGGCGATGCTCGCCGCCCAGGGCGCCGACGTGAACGCGGAGGAGCCGACGTTCGTCGAGCGAGGGTTCGCCGGCTGGCGCGGGTACTGGGCGTGGCTGCCGAAGGGCAGGACGGTGGTCGAGTACGTCGTGCGGCTCGGCCAGCCGGGCACGTTCCAGCTGCCGCCGACGCGTGCCGAGGCGATGTACGCGCCGGAGCTGTTCGGCGAGATCCCGAACCCGCCATGGGTGGTCCGCTGAGCGACGCGGCGCTCTCCGTCGACGCGCTCGACGCCGGCGGCGGCGACGACCGCCTGCGGCGCGCGATCGGGCTCGCGCTCGCGCCGCTCGTCTTCGCGGGGCTGTGGCTCGCGCCGCTCGAGCTATCTGCGCCGGCGCATCGCCTCGCCGCGATCCTCGGTACGGTCGTCGTGCTGTGGGTCACCGAGGCCATCCCGATGGTGGTGACGGCGCTCCTCGGCGTCGCCGCGGCGGTGGCGCTCGGCGTGGCGCCGGCGAAGGAGGCCTTCGCGGCGTTCGCCGACCCGCTCGTCTTCGTCTTCGTCGGCACGTTCATCACCGCGCGCGCCATCTTCTTCCACGGGCTCGATCGGCGCTTCGCCTACGGCATCCTCGCCCTGCCCTTCGTCGAGGCCCGCCCGCGCCGCGTGCTCGCGGCCTACGTGGCCACCGGCGTCCTGATCTCGATGTGGATCAGCAACACGGCGACGGTGGCGATGCTCTACCCGATCGGGCTGTCGCTGCTCACCGTGCTGGAGTCGCGCGGCGCGACCGGCCCGCGCTACGCCAGCGCGCTGCTGCTCGGCGCGTCGTTCGCGGTCGCGATCGGCGGCCTGGCCACGCCGGTCGGCACGCCGCCGAACATGATCGGGCTCGGCTTCCTGCGCAACGAGATCGCCTACGACCTGCCGTTCTTCTCCTGGATGGCGCTCGGCGTGCCGGTGAGCGCGGTGCTGGCCGTCGCCTGCGTGCTGCTCCTCGGTCGCACGGCGCCGGCGGGCGGCCGCGTCGAGGCGCTCGCGCACGCCATCGCCGCGGAGCGGCGGGCGCTCGGGCCGTGGACGCTCGGGCAGGTGAACGCGCTGATCGCCTTCGCCGTGACCGTGCTCCTCTGGGTCGCGCCCGGCTTCATGGCCCTCGCCTGGGGCACGCAGGACCCGCTCTACAAGGCGTTCACGACCTACGTGCCCGAGCCGGTGGCGGCGCTGATCGGCGCTTCGCTGCTCTTCGTCCTCCCCGTCGACGTGCGCCGGCTCGAGTTCACGCTGCCGTGGGAGGAGGCCGTCCGCATCGATTGGTGGATCGTGTTCCTCTACGGCGGCGGGCTGGCGCTCGGCACGATGGCGTTCCAGACCGGCCTCGCCGAGGCGATGGGACGCGCCCTCGTCGGGCTCCTCGGCGTGCACGGCGAGCTCGGGCTGCTCGCGTTCTCCACGGCGATGGCCACCGTGCTGTCGGAGACGACGAGCAACACCGCGGCGGCGAACATGATCGTGCCGATCGCCATCGCGCTGGCCGAGGCGGCGGGGACGGATCCCGTGCTGCCCGTATTGGGCGCGTCGCTGGGGTCGTCGCTCGGCTTCATGCTGCCCGTGTCGACGCCGTGCAACGCCATCGTCTACGCGTCCGGCCGTATCCCGCTGCGCGACATGATGCGCCGCGGGATCGTGATGGACGTCGTGGGCGTGGTGCTCATCGTCGCGACCCTGGCCGTGCTCGGGCCGCTCGTCCTGGAGCCGCGCTGAGCTGCGGGCGCGCACGCAGCAGCGTACAGGTCGCGAGCGTGCGGCAGCGGCAGCGCAGCCCGCGACGCACGAGGCGCGCCATCGCCTGCGCGGCGGCGATGCGCGCCCGGAGCTCGGCCAGCTTCGCCGGCGCGAGCGCCCGCCAGGCGGTAGACGGCGACGCGTACGGGCCGCCGCGCAGCGCCCGGATCTCGGCGAGGGTGAAGCCCGCGCCGCAGGCGACGCGGATCGCTGCCAGCTCGCCCAGCACCGACGCAGCGTAGCGCCGCCGGCCGCCGCAGCGCGCCGGCGCCGCCAGCAACCCGATCTGCTCGTACCAGCGCAGCGCCGACGGCCGCAGCCCGCTGCGCCGGGCGACCTCGCCGATCGTCATCTCCGCCATCGCGTCCTCCCGCTTGACCTCGAGCGCGCTCGAAGTGGCACGCTGCCGGCCATGCACGACGATCGTCCACCCTCCGACGCGAGTCCACCGCCCATCGCCTGCCTCCTCGACCCCGCCGCGCTCGCCGCGCGCCGGGCAGATCTCGCCGCGCTGGCGGCCCGCGCCCTGCGCCGGATCGAGCGGGCGGACGGCGTCGTCCACCTCCACTTCGTGCGCGAGGCGGCGGGCGCGGTCACCGCGGCCGTCACTCTCGAGCGGCAGTGCTGTCCGTTCCTCGACTTCGCCGTCGCCCAGCCGGACGGCGGCGACCTCGTCGTGTCGGTGCGCGCGCCCGCGGCGGCGACGGCGGTGCTGGACGACTTCGTCGCCCTGCCGACGCTCGGCGAGGCCGGCTAGGCGCGAGAGGCCTGGCCACCCCAGAGCGGATCCCGCATGCTCGCACGCGATGCGATGGGTGATCGCCGCGGGCGTGATCGCGAGCGGGATCGGCGCCGGCCTCGCGGCCCTCTACCTCACGCGTCCCGCGGTGCCGGCGTTCGCGACCGTGCACGCCGAGCACCGGCCGTCGGACGTGCGCCTGCTCGATCGCGACGGCGTCGTGCTGCACGAGCGGCGCACCGATCCGTCGCGGCGGCGGCTCGACTGGGTGCCGCTCGGCGACGTCTCGCCCGCCCTCCGGGCGGCGGTGCTCACCGCCGAGGACCGGCACTTCCGGACGCATCGGGGCGTCGACTGGCCGGCGTTGGTGCGCGGGCTCCTGCGCCGGCGTGGCGCCAGCACCGTCACCATGCAGGTGGCGGCCCTCGTCGACCCGGCGCTGCGCGTCCACCGTGGCCCGCGCGGGCCGCGTGCGAAGTGGCGCCAGATCCGCGTCGCGCGGGCGCTCGAGCGGGCCTGGAGCAAGGACGAGATCCTGGAGACGTATCTCAACCTCGTCACCTTCCGCGGCGAGCTGGTCGGCGTGGGCGCGGCGGCGGGCGTGCTCTTCGGCAAGGCGCCGCACGGGCTCGACGCGGCGGAGAGCGTGACCCTGGCCGCGCTGCTGCGCGCCCCGGCCGCCGCGCGCGAGCGGCTGACGCAGCGGGGCGCGGCGCTGGGCGCGGCGATGGCGCCGCCCGTCGCCGCCGGCGCCGTCGCGCGCGCGGTGGCCACGGCGCTGACCGCGCCGGTGGGCGGCCGGCCGGCGCCGGCGTGGGCGCCGCACGTGGCCCGTCGCCTGCTGCCCAGCGGGGCGGTCCGGGCCGACGTGCACAGCACGCTGTCGGCTCCGCTCCAGCGCGCGGCCGTGACGGCGCTGCGCCGCAACCTCCTCGCGGTGCGAGCGCGCGGCGTCGAGGACGGCGCCGTGCTGGTGGTCGACAACCGCAGCGGCGACGTGCTCGCCTACGTCGGCTCGAGCGGTGCGCTGTCGCGCGCCCCGCACGTCGACGGCGTGGTCGCGCGCCGTCAGGCGGGCTCGGCGCTGAAGCCGTTCCTCTACGGGCTCGCGCTCGAGCAGCGCCTGCTGACGCCGGCCACCCTGCTCGAGGACGCCCCGCTCGAGATCGCCACCGCGCAGGGGCTCTACCGCCCGCGCAACTACGACGAGCGCCATCGCGGTCTCGTCTCGGTGCGCACGGCGCTCGGCGCATCGCTCAACACGCCGGCCGTGCGCGTCCTCGAGCTGCTCGGCGGCGAGCCCTTCCTGGCGCGTCTGCGTGCGCTCGGCTTCGCGGGGCTGACGCGCCCGGCGACGCACTACGGCCCCTCGCTCGCGCTCGGCTCGGCGGACGTCTCCCTGTGGGAGCTGGTGGGCGCCTATCGCGGGCTCGCGACCGGCGGGCTCGCGAGCCCGCTGCGCCTCACCGGCGACGAGGCGCCGGCGCCGACGCGCGTCCTCGCCGCCGACGCCACCTTCCTCGTCGCCCAGGTCCTCGCCGACCGCGAGGGACGCAGCCCGACCTTCGGGCTGGAGAGCGTGCTCGCGACGCCCGGCTGGAGCGCCGTCAAGACCGGCACCAGCAAGGACATGCGCGACAACTGGTGCGTCGGCTTCTCCGCTCGCGTCACCGTCGGCGTCTGGGTGGGGAACTTCTCCGGCGCGCCGATGCACGACGTCAGCGGCGTCACCGGGGCCGCGCCGATCTGGGCGGAGCTGATGGCCGCGATCCAGCGCGACGCGCCGAGCCGGCCGCCGGAGCCACCGGCGGGCGTGGTGTCGGTCGCCGTCACCTTCCCGCGCGACCTCGAGCCGGCGCGCCCGGAGTGGTTCCTCGCCGGCACCGAGACGCGGATGGCGGGCGCACGGGCGCTGGCCGGAGCCCCGCCGCGCATCCGCACGCCCACCGCGGGGACGCGGATCGCGCTCGATCCGGACGTCCCGGCCGGCCATCAGCGGCTGCTGCTCGAGGCCGACACCGGGGACCGGCCGCTGCGCTGGCGGCTCGACGGGCAGGACCTCGGGCCGGCGCACGCGCCGCGGCTCTGGGAGCCCCGCCCGGGGCGGCACGTCCTGGCGCTGGTCGACGCCGCGTCCCGCACGTTGGACGAGGTGGCGTTCGAGGTCCGCGGCCGCTGAGCCCGTCAGCCGAGCGATTCGCTGCCTCTCGGAACGGCAGCGAGGCGCTCGGCGATGCGCAGCACGAGATCGTCGAGCGGCTCGCGGTCGGACGTCAACGGGGCGTCGATCCACGCGGCGACGAGCGCACGGGCCTCCGCCTCGCAGGGATTCGCGGGCGTCGGAGCGGGCGGCGGCGCCGGCGGGAGCGGAGTCACGAGGCGGAGATGAGCGGCCATGTCGTGGAGGAAGCAAGCGGCGCACCAGCACGCGCCGCCCGCCGACGTAGCTTCGCGTCCGTCGTCGGCGACACGGCGTCCACGTGCGTGGACACCGCGACCGCCACCGCGGACGCGCCGCCCGCTCGGCGCGGGACGCCGCGTCGTTGACCACGGCACCAGCCCGGCCTACGACCCCGCCATGAGCTTCGAGGTACCGGCGCACGTCCGGCCGATCCGCGATCGCGTGCGGCGCTTCGTCGAAGACCGGGTCTACCCGGCCGAGCCGGTGCTCGACCGCGGCGACGAGGCCGCGCACCGCGAGATGGCGGCCCTCATGGACGCCGCGAAGGCCGAGGGATTGTGGGCCCTCGGTCACCCGCAGGATCTCGGCGGCGGCGGCCTCCCCTTCCTCGACTACGTCTACGTGAACGAGATCGTCGGACGCGCCGAGCACGCCATGATCGCGCTCGGCACCCACTCGCTCCAGGACTCGCTCATGCTGCGCCAGTACGCGAGCCCTGCGTGGCGCGACCGCTACCTCCGCCCGCTCGTCGCCGGCGAGGTGTTCCCGAGCTTCGCGATGACCGAGCCCGAGGTCGCCAGCTCCGATCCCACCCAGCTCCAGACCCGCGCCGTCCTCGACGGCGACCACTGGGTGATCAGCGGCCGGAAGTGGTTCACGACCGGCGCCAACCGCGCGGCCTACACCACGGTGATGGTGCGCACGGAGCCCGACGCGCCCGTGCACCGCGCCTTCAGCATGATCGTCGTGCCCACCGGCACGCCCGGCTACCGCATCGTGCGCGAGACGCCGGTCCTGGGACTCCTCGGCGGCCACTGCGAGGTCGCCTACGAGGACGTGCGCGTACCGCGCACGAACCTGCTCGGCGAGCGCGGCCAGGGCTTCCTCATCGCCCAGCAGCGCCTCGGCCCGGGCCGCATCTTCCACGCCATGCGCTGGCTCGGGCAGGCGCAGCGCGCCTTCGACCTCATGTGCGAGCGCGCCAACGCGCGCGTCGCCTTCGGCGGCCCGCTCGCCGAGAAGCAGTCGATCCAGAACATGATCTTCGACACCGCCGCCGAGATCCAGGCGTGTCGCCTGCTCACCCTCGACGCCGCCCACAAGATCGACGCCGGCGATCCGGCGCGGGTCGAGATCGGCGTCATCAAGGTCGTCGGCGCGAAGATGCTCCACGACGCCATCGATCGCGCCATCCAGGTGTTCGGCGCCAAGGGCCTGACGCCCGACACGCCGCTCGAGCGCATGTACCGCCACGCGCGCTTCGCGCGCATCTACGACGGTCCCGACGAGGTCCATCGCACGACGGTGGCGCGCCTGCTGCTGCGCCCCTACCGCGAGGGCGGCCGCTGGGACTTCGGCCTTCGCTGAAGGAGAACCCGATGCCCTACTCCGCGGACGAGCTGGACGAAGCCTTCGAGCACTACTGGCGCACGGGCGCCGTGGGCGAGGACTGGGACGCCTGGGCCGACCTCTTCACCGAGGACTGCACCTACTTCGAGCACTACTACGGCACCATGGAGGGCCGGGAGACGGTGCGTGCGTGGATCAAGCCGGTGATGGCGCGCTACCCGGAGATCTACACCTACTACGAGTGGCACGTCGTCGATCCGGCGCGCGGCCGGGTCACGTTCTACATGCAGAACCGCCGCGACCACCCGAACGGCACCGACACCTTCGACTTCCCCGGCATCTCGATCCTCGAGTACGCCGGCAACGGCACGTGGAAGCGCGAGGAGGACTTCTGGGCCTGGAAGGGCCGCGAGACCGCGATGGCGGGCTGGGAAGCCGCCTGCAAGGAGCTCGATCCGGGTTTCGCGCAGAAGGCGACGCGCTGGCACTGGCCCGCGGCGCCGCAATGGGCGCGCGGCGGGCGCTCGTATGCCGAGCGGCCGCGGCGCTAGGCGAGGCGCGGCGCTCCCGCCGGCGGAGCCGTGACGCCCGCCGACTTCGAGGCCCTCGGGCTGTGGGATCCCGCGGCGCCCGACGCCGCGGAGCGCCTCGCCGTGCTCGGCTACCTCGTCGAGCTGGGGGCGACCGCCGACGACCTGCGCGCCTCGGCCGGCGATCTTCCCGGGCTCGGCTACGCGCTCGTCATGCGCGACCCGGGGCCGCGGTGGACGCGCGCCGAGCTGGCCGAGCACGCCGGCGTGCCGGAGGCGTTCGTCACCGAGTTCCGCCGTGCCGCGGGCTTCGCGGATCCGGGGCCCGAGGAGCGCATCTACGGCCCCGCCTGGGTCGACGTCGTGCACACGATCCGCGCGGCCGAGATGCTGTTCGGACACGAGGCGGTCGTCCACCTCACGCGGGTCGTCGGGGCAGCGCTCGCGAAGATCGCCGACGCCACCGTCTCCGCGTTCCACGTGAACATCGGCGCGACGCTGGCGGACACGCCGCTACTGGAGCGGGCGCGCGCCAACGCCGCCACCGCCACGCTCATGCCCGGCGTCGTGCGCGCCATCGACGTCCTGCTCCGCCAGCACATGCTCGCGGCGCGCCGGCCGCCCGACGTCGGCTCGCAGGACGGCTGGACGCAGCGGCTCGCGATCGGCTTCGTCGATCTCGTCGGCTCGACGGCGCTCGCGCAGGAGCTGACGGTGCACGAGCTGAACGGCGTGCTCGCCGACTTCGAGCAGACGGCGTCCGACCTCGTCACCCGCCATGGCGGCCGCGTCGTCAAGCTCATCGGTGACGAGGTGATGTTCGCGTTCGCCGACCCGGCGGCGGCGTGCGAGGTGATGCTACGGCTCGTGGAGGAGGTTCCGCAGCACGACGGCCTGCCGCCGGTGCGCGGCGGCCTCGCGCGCGGCGACGTCCTCAGCCGCGACGGCGACCACTACGGCTCGGTGGTGAACCTCGCCGCGCGCCTCGTGAAGCTGGCGCGGCCGGGCACGGCACTCGTGTCGCAGGACATGGCGGACCGGCTGCCGCCGGCGTACCGCGCCGTCGAGATCCAGGTCCGTCGCCTGCGCGGGTTCGAGGGCCGCCAGCGTCTGTACGCGCTGCGGCGCGCCACGGCGCACGAGCCCTCCTGACGGTGGGGCCATCTCCGATATGGGAGTCGCAGCCGCAGCCCTCCCCGGTTTGCGGGCACGGCACGCGCCCGACGGCCGCCAGCGAACCCGGGCCGAGCGGAGTCGATCGGACGAGCGGCGCTCGGGGCGGGCCGAGCGGGCTGCCGGCACGCAACGACGCGGACCTGCTGTCCGAGCGGATCCGGATGCAGGTGTGGCGGCGTCCACCATGCGCCGCGACCTTCGAGCCGTCCCTGCCGTTGCGGCCGCCGGCCTCCGCACCGACCGCCGCCGCTCCTGACCGTCAGGAAGCGCGCTCGTAGACGACGACGCTGCGGATCACCTCGCCCGCGTGCATGAGGTCGAAGGCGCGGTTGATGTCGGCGAGCGGCATCGTCGCGCTCACCATGGTGTCGAGCGCGAGGCGGCCGGCCATGTACTTGTCGACGTACTGCGGCAGCTGCGTGCGCCCGCGTGTGCCGCCGAACGCCGAGCCGCGCCACACGCGCCCGGTCACGAGCAGGAACGGCCGCGCGTGGATCTCCTCGCCCGCGCCGGCGACGCCGATGACGATGCACTCGCCCCAGCCCTTGTGGCAGCTCGCGAGCGCCTGCCCCATCACCTCGACGTTGCCGATGCACTCGAAGGCGTAGTCGACGCCGCCGCTCGTCATCTCGACGAGCGCCCCCGGCAGATCGGCGACGGCCCTCGGGTCCACCGTGTCGGTGGCGCCGAGCTGCGTGGCGAGCGCGAACTTCTTCGGGTTGGTGTCGACGCCGATGATGCGCTCGGCGCCGGCCATCACCGCGCCCTGGATCACCGAGAGCCCGATGCCGCCGAGGCCGAACACCGCCACGGTCGAGCCCGGCGTCACCTTGGCGGTGTTCAGCACGGCGCCGATGCCGGTCGTGACCCCGCAGCCGAGCAGACACACCTTGTCGAGCGGCGCGTCCTTGCGGACCTTCGCCAGCGCGATCTCGGGGACGACGGTGTACTCCGCGAAGGTCGACGTACCCATGTAGTGATGCAGCGTCTTTCCCGCGTGCGAGAGGCGGCTCGTGCCGTCCGGCATGAGGCCCTTCCCCTGGGTCGCCAGGATGGCGCCGCACAGGTTCGTGCGGCGGGAGAGGCAGAACTCGCACTCGCGGCACTCGGGGATGTAGAGCGGGATCACGTGATCGCCGACGGCCAGCGAGCGCACGCCCGGCCCCACCTCGACGACCTCGCCCGCCCCCTCGTGGCCGAGCACCGTGGGGAAGAGCCCCGACGGGTCGCGCCCGCTCATGGTGTAGGCGTCGGTGTGACAGACCCCGGTCGCCGCGAGCCGCACCAGGCACTCGCCCGCCCTGGGACCTTCGAGGTCGATCGTCTCCACCTCGAGCGGCCGCTTCGGTTCCCAAGAGATCGCCGCCTGCACCTTCATGCTCGTCCTCCCATGCGGGTCGTCGGATTTGTGCGCCGCGCCGACGGGCGGGCATAATACGGGCGCCGCGAACGCGGCGACAAGCGAGATGCCGGCGCGTCATACCAGTCGTACCACGAGCAGCCGGGTCTGGAGCCGCTGGCCGGACCACAAGCTGCTCGACGTGCGGCTCTGCGATCTGGGACTCGACCTCGAGCGCTCGCCGGTCCATCCGCGCATCCAGCAGCTCTACCGCGAGCTCGAGCGTCGCCACCTCGCCTTCCGGCCGCACTTCTGGCTGTCCGACGACTGGTACACGCCCGACGGCGTCCCCGGCATCGCGATCCCCTTCTACATGGCGCACCGCCGGCTCATGGAGCTCGAGCGGACGCAGATGCGCGAGGTCGAGGGCGGCACGCCCGAGTGGTGCATGCGCATCCTGCGCCACGAGACCGGCCATGCGATCGAGAACGGCTACCGGCTGCGCCGCCGCCGCCGCCGCCAGGCGCTCTTCGGCAAGACGTCGGAGCCCTACCCGCAGCACTACGCGCCCAAGCCCGACTCGAAGCGCTACGTCCTGCACCTCGAGTCGTACTACGCCCAGAGCCACCCGGACGAGGACTTCGCGGAGACGTTCGCCGTCTGGCTCACGCCGGGCTCCAAGTGGCGGCGGCAGTACGCCGGCTGGCCCGCGCTGCGCAAGCTCGAGTACGTCGACGAGGTCATGAAGGCGCTCGCCGACGTGCGCCCCGTCGTGCATACGCGCCGCGTGATCGATCCGCTGCGCACGCTCACGCGGACGCTGCGCGAGCACTACCGCGAGAAACGCGCCCGCTACGGGCTCGAGAGCCTGCGCGAGTACGACCCCTGGCTGCGCAAGGTCTTCTCCACGCAGAAGGAGCACCAGAGCAATCCGCCGGCGGCGCGCTTCCTGCGCCGCGTCCGCCCCGAGCTGCGTCGCAAGCTCGCGGCGCTCACGGGCGAGCATCAGTACACCATCGATCGCGTGCTCGACGACATGGTCCAGCGCGCCGCCGAGCTGAAGCTCCGCCTCATCCAGGACGAGGACGCCACGCTGCTCGACTTCGGCATCCTCCTGACCGGCCAGATCATGCGGTTCCTCCGCAGTGGCCGCCATCGGGTGGCGCTATGAAGAAGAAGAAGCTCCGATTGCTGGCGCTCATGGACGAGAACCTGGTGCCGCCGGACGACGTGAAGGGCATCGACGTCGCGCACGTCGAGTGGAAGACCGAGTTCGACGTCGTCAGCACGCTGCGCGAGCTGGGCCACGAGGTGCAATGCCTCGGCGTCGGCAGCGACCTCGGCGTCGTGCGCAAGGCGATCGGCGAGCTGCAGCCGCAGGTCGTGTTCAACCTGCTGGAAGACTTCCACGACGTCCCGATCTACGACCAGAACGTCGTCAGCTATCTCGAGCTGCTGCGCGTGCCGTACACGGGCTGCAACCCGCGCGGCCTCATGCTGGCGCGCGACAAGGCGATCTCGAAGAAGCTGCTCTCGTTCCACCGCATCCCGGTGCCCGAGTTCGCGGTGTTCCGCATGGGGCGCGCGGTGAAGCGCCCCGCCCGTCTCGCCTTCCCGCTGATCGTGAAGTCGCTCACCCGCGAGGGCAGCGCCGGCATCGCGCAGACGTCGATCGTGCAGGACGACGAGAAGCTGGAAGAGCGCGTCCGCTTCATCCACCGTCGCCTCGGCACCGACGCCATCGCCGAGCGCTTCATCGACGGGCGCGAGCTCTACGTCGGCGTCCTCGGCAACGCCCGCCTGCGCGTCTTCCCGGTGTGGGAGCTGCTGTTCACGAAGCTCCCCGAGGAGAAGCCCCGCATCGCCACCGAGAAGGTGAAGTGGGACCGCGCCTACCAGAAGAAGGCCGGCATCAAGAGCGAGGCCGCGAAGGGCCTGACCGACGAGCAGCTCACCCGCATCCAGACCCTGTGCAAGCGGATCTACCGCATCCTCGAGCTGAGCGGCTACGCGCGCATCGATCTGCGCCTCGACGCCGAGGGCCGCGTCTACGTCCTCGAGGCGAACCCGAACCCGCAGCTCGCCTACGGCGAGGACTACGCCGAGTCGGCCGAGCGCGCCGGGCTCGACTACGATTCACTGATCCAGCGTATCGTGAACCTGGCGCTCGAGCGCGCGCCGAACGGAACGGCGAAGTAGCGGCGACCGCCGCCCCAGCGACACCGGCGGCGCGGCGGGCCGGTTGCCGGGTCACGGCCCGACGGTGTCCAGCCCGCCGCACACGCCGGCGGAACGGGGCGGGCCGGGAGCGCCTCGCCCCCGGCCCGCCCGCGTCAGTGCACGAACGCACCCATTGCCGAGCTACAGCCGAGCGTCACGCTCGAGCAGTCGGCTGGTGCGGCGGCGTTGCGCGCGTCGTACTGCCCGGTCACGTCCTTTTTCGCGCTCATGAAGCGCGTGCACTGCACGAGCGAGCCCATCGTCATGCGCACGCCGACCGCGCCGAGCGTCCCGTTCACCGAGAGCCCGACGGCGCCGCCCACGACCTTGAGCGTCTTGCCGCTCTTCAGCTGCGCGACCTTCGGCCCGGCCGGCTTCCCCTTCACCTTGTACTTGTAGAGCGTGCCGGCCGCGTTCGCCGACCAGTTCCCCGCCACGAACGCGAACGAGGCCGAGTTCCCGTTGCTCGCGCACAGCGTGAGCTCCGCTCCGACGTCCCGCGGATCGTTCGGCCCCCCGACGGCAGGCGCGACGAGAGTCTTGTCCTTGGACAGGAAGAGAAGCTTCTGCTTCCCGTTCTTCTCCTTCAGCTGCAGCTTCACGGCCGACACCGGCTGTGCACCGGCGACGGCGGCCGTCCCCACCAAGAGAGCGACGGCAACGGACAGGGCGAGCGTTCGCATGCGGTTCCTCCTGCGCGGCGCTCCAGCAAAGTTGCGGCCATGGCAGCGGGCACGGCGGGCGCGGGCGGAATCGTTTCCGAGTGACGATACCGCACCAGGTGCGTCGCAAGATTGCCGGCGCGGGGTCCAGCGCGGTTCGGCGCGGGCGCCGCGCCGCGCACGCCGTGCGGGGTCTCGGCGTCGGTGGGCGCCGTCGTCGCTGCGACAGGTCGGCCCGAGCACGAGCAGCCACGACGGCGGCGGAGCACGGGCGCATCGCCTCGGCAGGAGTTGCCCCCGCGACCTCCGGCGGCCGACACGGCGCCGCGGCAACCCACCGGTCGCCGACCGTCCAGGTGCACCGCCGTCCAGGTGGACTCAACTCAATATGATCGGGTTCGAAGAGATCGAAGTGGCCAGCGGATCATGAGCCCGCAGCGTCAGCTGCGTGATCGCACGTGGACGGCGGTACACCAGCTTCCACTCGACCTGCCGGCGATGGACTCGGAGTCGGGCACGCGTCCGTCGAGGGCAGGAGGTCGACGCGTCGCCCCACGGCCGCCGCACGCGGAGCACGCCGCACGCGGAGCACGACGACACGCGCGCCCTGAAGACGCGCCGCCGCTCGCCGTGATTCGTCGGCCTTCCGCTCCGCGCGGCCGCTGGCGCCGCGCGGCGCTGCCACCGTCGCCATCGGGCTCGCACCACAGACCCCACCGCCCGGACCAGAGGCACACTTGACAGCCTGCTATCTTTCAGCTAATCCTTGCACAATCAAGCCATGGCCCGGCGCGAATTCACCATTCGCCGGCACGGCGGGCGACGGGCCGGCGCCGGCCGCAAGCCGACCGGGTCACGCCGCAACATGCCGCACCGCCCGCGCGCCCTGCACGACGGCCGCGCCCCCGCGCACGTCACGCTCCGCGCCGTCTCCCTGCCCGTCTCGCTGCGCAACGCGTCCCTCTTCCCGGTGGTGCGCGCGGCACTCGCCCGCGCCTCGGGGGCGGCGTTCCGCGTCGTCGCCTTCTCCGTCCAGCGCGACCACGTCCATCTCGTCGTCGAAGCGGATACGCCGCCGGCGCTCGCGCGCGGCGTTCAGGGGCTCGCGGTGCGGGTCGCGAAACGCGTCAACGCGCTGCTCGGGCGACGCGGCGCGCTCTGGGGCGATCGCTACCACGCACGCGATCTGACCAGCCCGCGCGCCGTGCGCAACGCGCTCGTCTACGTGCTGCAGAATCGCCGCAAGCACGGCGACGCCGAGGGGCCGCGCTTCGATCCGTGCTCGTCGGCGCGCTGGTTCCCGGGCTGGACGCATCGCGTGGAGGCGGCACCGACCGCGCCCGTGGTGACGGCGCGAACCTGGCTCGGGCGGTGAGGGTGGCGGCGGCACGGGCTGCTCGACCCGGCCGAGCGGCCGCAGCCGACGCGACGACGCGGGCCGTGATCGGGCGCCGCGCTCGCCTCCAGAGTCTCTGCATCCGTTCCGCCGCAGCGCGGGAGACCCCGGCTTCCCCGCGGACCCGGCCGAGTCGCCCCCGCGCCACCCGAGAGGACGAGAGGATCTGACGCGCGCCGCGCAACGCGCTCGTGTGCGTGCGGCAGAATGATCGCACGCACGACGGCGTCGAGGGTCTCGCGTTCCAGGGTGATGCATCGCTCCGGGGTGCGGTGCTGGCGGTGCCCTCGTAGCGGCGCCACGGGCCGAACCCGAGCGCCCGCAGCCTGCCGCACCTCCCACCCAGGAATCCCTCGAATCCCCCGCCGCGCGGGAGACCGCGCCCACCGGCCGCGCCCCCCTCAGCGCCCGAGGAGCCCGTTGAGCCCCTTCTTGAGCAGGTTCTCCGTCTCCTTCCCCACGCCCTTCCCCGCCTTCGCGCCGCCGCCGAGGAGCTTGCCGACGCCCTCCTCGAGGAGGCCGCCGCGCAGGGCCCTCACGAACAGGCTCGGGTCGGGTTTCACGGTCACGTTGGGGAGGGTTCCGGAGACGTGGAAGGGGACCGCGATGAGGCCGGCGTCGTTGGTGATGAAGCGGGCTTCGCGGATGCTGGCGACGACGTCGGCGGTCAGGCCGCGGCCGGCGGTGAGGGTGCCCTCGGCGTCGACGGCGCCGGCGAGACCGATCGTGCCGGCCATCGTGACCGTGTACTCGGGCGCGGTCAGGACGAGGTCGTTGGTGCGGGCGGCGCCGTCGGCGACGCGGGCGGTGGCCTGGAGGCGGTCGAAGCGGGTGTTGGTGGCGCCGAGGAGCGCGGGACGCTTCTCCCGGAAGCGGTTGCTGACGAGGTCGCCGAGAACGGGCAGGCCGCCGATGCCGGCGACGACGCCGCCCAGGAGGTTCACGCCCTTCACGGCGCCGTCGCGGACGTCGAGGCGGGCGGTGCCGACGAGGGAGCGGCGCAGCACCTTCGGGGGGCCGGCCGTGCCGCGCAGCGCGGCCGACGCGTCGACGGTGCCCTCGACGCGGTCCGCGAGGCCGTCGTCGCCGCGCAACGCCGCCAGCTGCGCGAGCACGAGGCCGCGGGCGGTGCCGTCGACGGCGAAGCGCGGGGCGGCGCGGTCGGTGAGGTCGAGCGTGCCGGTGCCGGCCAACGTGCCGCCGAAAGCCTGGGCGTCGAACGACTCGACGGTCGCGATCGGATCCTGCCAGCGCACGCTGGTCGTGAGCCGCCGCAGATCGGCGTCGCGCAGCGTGGCCTCGGCGGCGCGCACGACGAGACGCACGCCGTCGCCGCCGAGCTGGGCGTCGACGGCGAGGTCGCGCAGCACGTCGGGGCGCGTGCCCTCCTGCGGCAGACCGAGGTCGGCGAGCGTGATCGCGTCGGCCTCGATGCGGAAGGCGCCGCTCGGCGCGGCGAGGTCGCGCACCATGCCGCTCGCCGTCAGCGTGCCGCTGCCGACGCGGACGCGGGTCGGGGGCAGCGTCGCCGTGTCGCCCTCGAAGCGCACGGTGGTCGTGAGGCCCGACACGCCGGCCGGCGCGCCCGGCGGGCGCACGCGAACGTCGTACAGCGCGAGCGTGCCGTCGAGCGCCGGCGGGCGGGCGGCGTCGGCGGGGCCGAGCGCGCGCAGATGGAGCTCGAAGGCGCCGCCGAGATCGTTGCCGCGGAGCACGGGCACGAGCCCTTCGAGGCGCTCGAACGACGTGCGGCCGGTGTCGAGCTGGAGATCGAGCCGGGGGGGCGTCGACGTCGTGACGGTGCCGTGCGCGGTCGCGTCGAGGCCGTCGCCGCGGATGGCCGCCGCCTCGACGACGACCGCCTCGTCGGTGTGCCGGCTACGGGTCTCCACGCGCAGCGGCACGCCCGCCGGCTTGTCGAAGAACGTGCCGTGCGCGACGCGCGCGCCGGTCGCGACGATCGTGGCTTCGAGCGCCAGCTCCGGGCGCCTACCGCGGGCGACCAGCCGGACGCTGAGCGGCCCCTCGACGACCAGCGGGGGCGGCAGCGCGGCGTCCAGCTCCGGCAGCGCGTGCCGCAGCGCCGCCAGCTCGATCGGGGCCAGCTCGGCCGTGACGTCGACCGCCATGGTGTCGGGCGCCGGGGGATTGTCGACGGGGCCGACCGTGCCGTCGAGGCGGAGGTTCGGCGCGGCGGCGTCGAGCAGCGACGCGCGCAGCGTGACGTCGATCGGCGCATGCAGCCCGACCGGCGAGGCCTCGAGCGCCACCGCACGCAGCAGGAGCTCGCGCGGCGGGGCGGTCCGCCGATCGACGAGGCGCACGGTGCCGTCGTCGATCGTGAGCCGCCCGATCACGAGCGACGCCACGGGGAACGGGATCGCGTCGCGGCCGGGCGCCGCCGGCGCGGGGTCGGCGACCCGCCGCACGCCCCACGTCTCGTGCCGGACGCGCGACGGCGGACGATGGCCCAAGGAGTCGACGTTCCACGCCGTGCCGTCGCGCACGAGCGTCACCGCCGGCTCCGCCAGCACGACCTCGGCGATCCGGTAGTGGCCCACGAGCAGGGGCAGGAACCGCAGCCGCACGAGGACGCGGGCCGCGCGGAGGAAGTCGCCCTCGCCCCAGGCTGCGTCCTCGCCGATGCGCACGCCCTCGACCTCGACGCCGCCCCGCATCGAGACGGACAGCCGCTCGTAGGCGACCGGCCGGCCGAGCGCCTCCGACACCTGCGTCGTCAGCCACGTGCGATTCGCCTCCAGCCAGTCGTCGAGCCGGGCGAGCGCCACGCCGAGCGCCGTGGCGACGGCGACCACCGCCACCACGCCCACCAGGAGCCACCGCCGCATGGCGCGGAGCGTAGCCGCCACCGCCTTGCCTGGGAAGCGGTCCGCGGCTACGCGGGGACGATGCTCCTCGACGCGGTCCGCATCGGCGCCGACGATCCCGCCGCGACGATCGCGGACTACGCGCGCCTGCTCGGCGTCCCACCGACGCCGCTCGGCGACGGCGGCGCGCGCTTCGCGCTGGAGCGCGGCGCGGTCGAGATCGCGCCCGGCCGCGACGGCATCGAGTCGCTGCGCTTTCACGCCGCCGGAGTCGAAACGCCCCCCGCCGACTTCCTCGGCCCGACGATCGAGGTCGCCCCCGGCGTGCCGCCGCCGGCGCCCGCCGTCGGCGGCATCGCGATCGACCACGTCGTGATCCGCTCCGCCGACGCCGAGCGTGCCATCGCGCTGTGGCGTGATCGCGCCGGCCTGCGTCTCGCCCTCGATCGTCCGTTCCCGGAGCGCGGCCTGCGCCTGCTCTTCTTCCGCTCGAACGGCATCACGCTCGAGCTGGCGACGCCCCTCCCCGCGCCCGCGTCGCGCGACGTCCCCGACGCCCTGCACGGCGTCAGCTATCGCGTCGCCGACCTGCCGCTCGTACGCGGGCGCCTCGTGGCCGCCGGCGTGGACGTCAGCGAGGTGCGTACGGGGATGCGCCCGGGGACCATCGTCGCGACGGTGCGCTCGCACACCGCCGGCGTTCCCACGCTGCTGCTCCAGCGGGTGTCAGACGTCTGACCGTTCCCAGACTTGAGACCCACACCGTCCGTCGCTAGACCCCTAGCAGCCCGTGCGGCGCGCCGACGCCGACGCGGCAGGGAGGAACGGCGGATGATGGACGGGACCTCGAGGGTCCGATGGCACGCGGCGCATCGTGCCCTGGCGGTGGTGCTCGCCGCGGGCCTGACGCTCGCCGGCACGCGCACCGGCCTCGCGCAGAGCACTGCGCCGACGCCGCAGCAGCTCGACACGCTGGTGGCGCCGATCGCGCTCTACCCCGACGCGCTCGTCGCCCACATCCTGCCCGCGTCGACCTACCCGGTGGAGATCGTCGAGGCCGCGCGTGATCTCCAGAACGGCGGCAAGCCGTCGGCGGCGGACATGAACGCGTGGGACCCGAGCATCCAGGCGCTCGTCTCCGTGCCGTCGGTCATCACCATGATGAACGACCGCCTCAGCTGGACGACGGAGCTCGGCCAGGCCGTGTCGCAGAACCAGCAGGCGGTGATGGATGCGATCCAGCGCGTGCGTGACAAGGCGAAGCAGGCGGGAAACCTGACCTCTAACGCGCAGCAGACGGTCTCCACGCAGGGCGACACCATCGTCATCGCGCCGACGAACCCGCAGGTGATCTACGTGCCGCAGTACGACCCCGTCGCCATCCTCCAGCCGGCGCCGCTGTGGGCGACGCCGGGCTACGGCCTGCTCACCTTCGGCGCGGGCTTCGCCGCCGGCTACTTCACCGCCTACGCCTGCCACTGGGGCGGCGGCTGGGGCTGGGGCGGCGGCGGCAGCATCACGGTGAACAACAACTACCACTGGAACCACACCACGAACGTCAACAACGTCAACGTGAACAACGCGCGCTACTCGAGCTGGAACGCGCCGAAGAACGTCGGCCACATCACCAACACCTATCCCGGCGCGAATCGCCCGGTGGACCAGGGCAAGCTCGGCGGCGACGGCGGCCGCTGGGGCGACGACGGCTTCGGCGGGCACGACGACGGCTTCGGCAAGGGCGGCGGCTTCGGCGACGGCGGCGCCAAGCGCGACGACGGCTTCGGCGGCGGCCACGGCGGCGGCTTCGGCGACGACGGCTTCCGCGGCATGGGCGGCGACGGCTGGGGCGCGCGTGACGCGAGCGACCGCGGCGCCCGCTCCTTCGGCGGCGACGGCTTCGGCGGCGACGGCTTCGGCGGCGGCGGCTTCGGCCGCGGCGGCGGCTTCGGCGGTGGCGGCTGGGGTGGCGGCGGTCATGGCGGCGGCTTCGGCGGGTTCGGAGGCGGCGGCCGTGGCCGGCGCTGAGCGGAAGGGGACGACGATGCGGACGACGATCGCGCTGGGCACCGCGCTCCTCCTGTGCACCGTCGCGGCCTGCGGGCCGAAGACGACGAAGCCGAAGGCGCCGCACGACACGTTCGCGACGCCGAAGGAGGCTGCGGACGCGCTCGTCCAGGCCTGCCGGACCGGCGACCTCGCGGCAGTGCACGTGATCCTCGGCAGCAGCGAGCCGCCGCTGTTCGCCAGCGGCGATCCGGCGCGCGACACCGCGCGCTGCAAGCGCCTCGTCGACGCCGCCGACCAGATGATGCGCCTCGACCCCTGGCGACAGGGCGCCGTGCTGGTCGTCGGCGTCGACGACTATCCCGTGCCGGTGCCGCTCGTACAGGACGCCTCGGGGTGGCGCTTCGACGCCGCCGCGGGCCAGCAGGAGATCCTGCGCCGCCGCGTCGGCGAGGACGAGCTCACGGCCATCGCCACCTGCCGGGCGTGGGCCGAGCGCGGCGGGGACGCGCCGAAGCACGCCTACGGCTACGCCTACCGTGTGGTCGGCACGCGCCAGCGGCCGACGCTGATCGCGTACCCGAGCGCGCACGGCCTGACCGGCGTCTACACCTTCCAGGTGGCGCGCAAGGGACGGGTCTACGAGAAGGACCTCGGGCCCGAGACGGCGACGGCGGCGACGGCGCTGCTCGCCGGACACGACGACACCTGGAAGGCCACCTGGGACTGACGCGCGCCGGAGGCGGGCGGCGGTAGCCACGCCGCCCGGCTCCCGGCGAGCAGCGGCGCGCGCAAGCGTGCCCCGCTGCACGATCGGACGCGGCTGCATACTCGTGCAGCGCGTCGAAGTACGCGCCGGCGGTGCAGCCCGACGGCACGCGGGTTGCGACGTCGCAGCGCAGCGGTTGCCGTCATGCCCACCGCGCGCTGGCTCCTCCTCTCGCTGCTCGTGCTCGCCGCTCCGGCGGCGGCGGAGCCCGAACGCGCGCCCACGCCTGGAGACGTCGCCTTCGCGGCCTGCCGTGCCACCGACCCCCTGCCGCCCGAGGCGCGGCTCGAGGCGCTGGAGCACGTGCGCACCGGGGCCGAGATCGCGCTCGCCGCGGCGCCCGACGATCCCGCCGCCCACCTCGCCGTGTTCTGCGCGCTCGGCCGTCGCCGCCAGCTGCTCGGCCTCGGCATCCCGGCGCTCGGCGAGGTCCGCCGCATGCGACGGCTCATCGACCACGTCCTCACGCTGGCGCCCGACTGGGCCGAGGCCATCGCCGCGAAGGGCGGCTTCCTCTGCGCCCTGCCCCGCCTGCTGGGCGGCGACCGGCCGCAGGGCGTGCGCCTCCTGCGCCGCGCCATGCTCCTCGATCCGACCAACGCCGACGCGCGGCGGCTCTTGATCGAGTACGGCGGCGAGGACGCCCTGCCCCCGGCGCTGGCCGGATCCAGCCTCGGGCGCTGAGCCGGCGCCCTACTGGCCGGCCGGCGCCGTGCCGCCGGGCTTGAAGCGGTAGATCTGATACGGCGCGTTGTCCTCGACGGCGCTGCCGGCCGTGAACAGCACGACTTCGAGCGCGCTGCACGTCAGGTAGAGCCAGCCGTCGGGACCGAACGAGAGGCCGTCGGGCCAGCGCAGCATCGGGTCCTTCACGAGCGTGCGCAGACGACGGTCGGGCCCGACGGCGAGCACGGCGCCGTGCTCGGGATCGGTGAGATACAGGTTGCCCTGGTCGTCGCTCGACATGCCGTCGCTGATCGTCTTCGGCGCGTACGACTCCACGCGCGCGGCGAGCGCCTCGGGCGACAGCGCCGGGTCACGCAGGTCCGCGGCGCGCACGCGCCACAGCGTCGCGCCGGTCACCGGGCCGTAGTAGAGCCACTCGCCGCGGCGGTCGAGCGCGATCGAGTCGACGCCGATGCGCAGCGTGTAGATGCCGAGCACGACCATGTCGCGGCCCTGCGCCTGGATGCGGTAGTCCTCGGTCTCGACGGAGGGGTGCTGGTCGAGCACCCGCCGCGTCGTGCGCGTGCGGACGTCGTGCACGAGGATCGCGGGCTTGTGCACGATCGGACTCGCGTCGGCGATGTAGATGGTCTCGCCGGCGGGGTCGACCTGGAAGTCGTTCAGCATCGACAGCGTGCCGGCGACGTCGTCGTCGAACTCGTAGCGGTAGACCTCGGCGTCGGTCGCGAGGTCGAAGGCGAGGAGGCGCGGCGTGCCGCGCCCGTACCCCGCGTGATCGAGCGCCCAGAGCCGGTTCTGGCGATCGATGCGCAGCGACAGCACCGTCTGCCAGTCGGCGAACTCGGCCGACGGATAGGGCACGGGCTCGCCGTCCACCAGCTCGAGGACGTTCAGCGGCGGCGCCGCGTCGGGATGGTACGTGAAGAAGACGCGGCCCTCGGCGGAGACCGCGATGTTGCCGGGCGGAAACGGCAGGTTGGCGACGGTCTCGATCGCGCGCGTCGAGATCTCGGGGGCCGTGGTGCGGTCCTCGAGCCGCGCACCGCCGCCGTAGAGCACACGGATGAAGCCGATGCCGACGACGACGACGACCAGCGCGACGAGCAGCGCGCGCTTCATCCGCCGTTGCCCGCCTGCATCGCGAGCGCCGCCGCGTAGGCGCGAATGCGGTTGGCGTTGACGCCCATGTCGCCGCGGCCGTCGCGCGACTTGGAGCGCATGTCGACGCGGCTCGCGCCGGCGCCGCTCGCGTCGGGCCGGACGCGGATGACGACGTCGTCGACGAAGCCGAACACCTGCGACGTCGACGTCGCCTCGAGGAGCCCGCGCGTGGGATCGGCCCAGGTGACCGTCCAGGCCGGCATGCCGACGGCTACGCGACGCGCCAGCTCGAAGGCCTCCGGCGGCGCGCGGTGCACGGTGACGGGGCCGAGGTCGGCGCAGCACGAGCGCTGCACCGCCGCGAACGCGGGCGGATAGGCGAGGTCGCGGCCGCGGTTCGCGCCGAGCGCCGCCGCGTGGGTGAAGGCGGGCGGGTCGTCGAGGTCGGTCGTGAAGTCGTTGATGGCGGGCGCGCCGCGGCTGCCGGCGGCGAGCGCGACGAAGCCGAGGCCGGCGAGCGCGGTCAGCATGCGCGCGCGGGAGAACCCGTGGCCGCGCACCGCCTGCACGACCGCCGCCAGCGAGACCAGCGTGGCCAGCAACCCGCCGAGCGCGAAGACGACGAAGCCGGAGAGGCCCGAGACCACCCGCAGCCATGCCAGGAGCGGCCCCGCTCCCATCGCCACCACCGCACAGACCCCCGCCACGTCGAGCCCGCGCGACGGCGCCGATCGCCCCATCCGCGCCATGCGGGCGAGCTATCCGCCGCGGCGGCGCGCGTCAACTTCCACGCGCCTGCCACGCGAGGCTTTTCCCCGTGGAACCCGCCGGCTATATCGAACGGGTCGGACGTTCGATGGCGATCGTGCAGAGTCCTTCCGTGGTCGGACTGATCCTCGCGGGGGGCGAGGGAAAGCGGCTGTATCCCCTCACGCGCGACCGCGCCAAGCCGGCCGTCCCCTTCGGGGGCCGCTACCGCATCATCGACTTCGTCCTCTCGAACTTCCTCAACTCCGGCGTCTACAAGCTGTCGGTCATCACCCAGTACAAGGCCGGCTCGCTGATGCAGCACCTGGCCCGCGGCTGGCAGCTCGCGGCGCAGGTCGGCCACTACGTCGCCCCGGTGCCGCCGGCGATGAACCTCGGGCCGCGCTTCTTCCAGGGCAGCGCCGACGCCGTGCTGCAGAACCTCGATGTGGTCGAGAACGAGCGTCCCGACCACGTCGCCGTCTTCGGCGCGGACCACATCTACAAGATGGACGTCCGCCAGATGCTGGCGTTCCACATCGAGCACGAGGCCGACGCCACGGTCGCCGTGATCCCGGTGCCGGCCGAGGAGGCGAGCGGCTTCGGCATCGTCGAGACCGACGCGCGCGGGCGGGTCACGGGCTTCGTCGAGAAGCCGGTGGTCGCGCCGGGCACGACGGGCACCCGCCTCGCGTCGATGGGCCTCTACATCTTCCGCACCGACACGCTGACGCGCTCGATCACCGCCGACGCGGAACGCCCCGACTCCACGCACGACTTCGGCCGCGACATCCTGCCCACGCTGGTGCCGTCGGGCCGCCTGCTGGCCTACGACTTCTCGACCAACGAGATCCCCGGCATGCGCGAGCACGAGCGCGGCTACTGGCGCGACATCGGCACGCTCGACGCGTACTGGCAGGCCTCCGAAGACCTCGTCTCGGTGTCGCCGAGCTTCTCGCTCTACAACCCGGCCTGGCCGATCTTCACGGCGTACTACCCGTCCGCACCGGCCAAGTTCGTGTTCTCGGACAAGGACCAGAACCGCGTCGGCATCGCCACCGACTCGATGGTCTCCGAGGGCTGCATCATCAGCGGCGGCCACGTCGACCGCTCCATCCTCGGCCTGCGCGTGCGCGTGAACAGCTTCTCGAACGTCAGCGAGTCGATCCTGTTCGACGACGTCGACGTCGGCCGCTACGCCCGCATCCGCCGCGCCATCGTCGACAAGGGCGTCGTGATCCCGCCCGGGACGACCATCGGCTACGACCCCGAGGAGGACCGGCGCCGCTTCGTCGTGAGCGAGGGCGGCGTGGTCGTCGTGCCGAAGGGCTACCGGTTCGGCTGAGTCGTCTCCGCCGCTCAGGCCGTCGCGGTGCGGGTCTCCCCGCCGTCCACGGCGTCCGTCTGGGCGCCGTTCTCCGGCTCCACGAACAGCTCGCGACGGATGCGGTCGCGCTCGGCGTCGATCTGCACCGCGGTCGCGCCGAGGCGCTCCATCAACGACACCGCCATCGCGATCGCGATCTCGCCCTCGCCCGAGAAGCCCGCGTCGACGCCCAGCGCCCGCAGCGCCGCGGCCTCGCGCAGGTAGGCGGTTCGCACGAAGACCTGGAGCTTCGGATTCAGCTCGCGCGCGACGCGTACGACCTCGCCCGCGTCGACGCTCGACGCCGCGATGATGAGCGTCTGCGCCTCCTCGATGCCGGCGTGGTGCAGGATCTCCCGCTGCGCGGCGTCGCCGTAGACGACCGGGCGTCCGGCGGCGAGCAGCGACTGCACGGTCTCGATGTTCATCTCGATGACCACCACCTGGATCTCGTTGTCGCGCAGGATGCGGCTCAGGGTACGGCCGACCGGGCCGTAGCCGACGACGACGACGCGATGGGCCGCCTCGTCGACGGGCTCGACGTTCGTCTCGGGCCCGGCGGGCCGCCGGTCCCAGCCGCGCGATGCCAGCCAGTCCGACACCGGGTCGACGGCCTTGTAGAGGAGCGGGTTGATCGTGATCGAGACCACGGACGCGACCACCAGCGCGTTCGTCGCCTCGGTCGGCAGGATGCCGAGCGAGATCGCGAGCGCCGCCAGGATGAACGAGAACTCGCCGATCTGCGCCAGCGCGACGGCGATCGAGAGCGCCGAACGGATCGGCCGGCCGAAGAACAGCACCACGGCGATGGCGGCGATGGGCTTGCCGATGACGACGACGGCCAGCGTCGCGAGCATGAGCCCGAGCCCGTTCGCCACCACGGCCGGGTCGAAGAGCATCCCCACGGAGACGAAGAAGAGGACGGCGAAGGCGTCCCGCATCGGCAGCGCGTCCGACGCCGCCCGCGCGCTGAACTCCGACTGGCCGACGACCATGCCGGCGAGGAACGCGCCGAGCGCCATCGAGGCGCCGAAGAACTTGGCCGAGCCGACCGCGATGCCGAGCGCCAGCACCAGGACCGTCAGCGTGAACAGCTCGCGCGAGCGCATGCGCGCGACCAGCCCCAAGAGCCACGGGATCACCCGCTGGCCGGCGACGAGCGTGAAGACCACGAGCGCGCTCAGCTTGAGGAGCGCGAGCCCGAGCGTCGTCCACAGGGATCCGCTCGCCTCGGCGCCCGCGCCGTAGAGCGCGGGCAAGAGGACCAGCACCAGGATCGTGAACAGGTCCTCGACGATGAGCCAGCCGATCGCGATGTGGCCGCTCGGCGTGTGCAGCGCCTGGTTGTCGGCGAGGACGCGCGTCAGCACGACCGTGCTGGCCACCGAGATGGCCATGCCGAAGACGATGCCCGCGGTCCACGACCACCCGAACATCCGCGTGACGACCGCGCCGAGGATGGTCGCCACCGCGATCTGGGCCACCGCGCCCGGGATCGCGACCCGCCGCACCGCCATCAGGTCCTTCAGATGGAAGTGCAGGCCGACCCCGAACATCAGCAAGATGACGCCGATCTCGGCCGCCTGGGTGGCGATCGAGTTGTCGGCCACGAAGCCCGGCGTGAAGGGGCCGACGAGGATGCCGGCGACGAGGTAGCCGACGATCGGCGACAGGCCCAGCCGCTGGGTGAGGATGCCGAGGGCAAGGGCCGCCGTGAAGCCGCCGGTCAGGGTGAGGATCAGGTCGAGATCGTGCGGCATGGCGCACGACCCTGACATGCATGGCGGCGGCGGTCTACCACCGGACGCATCCGGCCCGCCCCGGGCCGGTCGGGTCCCTCCCGGACGTCGTCGCACCGTCCCGGCCACCGGGGGGCGGAGCCATACGCCCGTGGCGGAAGCGCCGCGCACATCCGCCGCGGGCCGATCGCAGCGCTCCCGGAAGGACTCCGGCGCGCCACACGCTCGTCGGCCGCCGACGAGCGCCTATTCGCGGCGCGCCGGCGAACGGGTCGTGCCGCTGGGCGCGGACGAGACGGCCTGCGGCCCGGGCCGGCCGGCCCGGGAACCCGGCCAGCAGCCCCGCCGAGGCCAGCTACCCGGTCACGCCGTCCGAAACGCTCGTGACGGCGACGTGCGCCGTGCCGGCGTCGAACGACGACACCACCGACCTCGGCCTCCACACCGGGCGCACGATCAGGCGCTTCCAGTGACGAGACCCGCGAGGACGGCGTCGGCCGCACGCTCGCCCGACTCGATCGCGCCGTCCATGTAGCCGGCCCAGACCGTCGCCGAGTCGGTGCCGGCCCAGTGGATGCGGCCGACCGGCTCGCGCAGCACCGGCCCGTAGCGCGTCCACACGCCCGGCGGCAGGTGCGCGCCGTAGCAGCCGCGCGTGTACTCCTCGGCCGACCAGTCGCGCTCGACGAGCTCGATCGGGTGCGCCGCCTGCGGGCCGAAGAGGCGCTCCAGGTGCTGGAGCACCGCCGCGCGCCGTGCGACGGGGTCGATCGCGCCGAGCGCCCGCGCGTGGTCGCCCTCGAGGAAGGCGACCAGGATGCCGCGTTCGGCGTTCGGGCGGCTGCCGTCCATGGTCGCGTCGACGGGACCGGCGTCGCTCGCCGAGTTGCCGCTCAGCCCGTCGTCGCGCCAGAACGGCTTCGGGTAGACGAGCTGGAGCTTGATCACCGAGCCGTGCGGCATGCGCTGCGTCAGCTGATCGCGCGCCGCGGGCATCGGCGGCTCGTACACCAGGCGGCCGGCGAGCGTCGGCGGCAGCGCCACGACGACGTGCGCCGCCTCGACGACGCAGCCGTCGGCGACGACGCGCACGCCGTTCGCGTCCTGCGCGATGCGGCGCACGGGCTGCCCGAGACGCACCACGTCGCCGAGCTTCGCCGCCAGGCGCACGGCGATCTCCTGCGAGCCGCCGAGGAAGATGTCCTGCTGCGCCCCGCCCTCCATCCCCGTCAGCGGATCGAAGCCGCCTGCGGCGCGGATGTAGAAGAGCGCGAAGAGCAGCGACAGGCATGCCGGCTCGGCCGCGAACACCGCGCGGAACGCCACCCGCAGGGCGCCGCGCGCGGCAGCGGTGCCGGCGCCGTACTCGCTCGTGAGCCAGGTCTCGACCGTCTGGCCGTCCCACTCCGCCGCCCGCGCGGACGCCCAGGGCCGCTCGACGTCGACCTCGAGCGCCATCTCGTCGAGCCGCTGCTGCGCGCCGAGGAAGTCGGTCAGCACCTCGGGCGGCAGCGTGAAGATGTCGCGGTACGTGGTGCCGTCGACCTCGAGCACGAACGCGCCTGCGGTCGACGTCGGGTACCACGCGACGCCCATCTCGCGCGCCAGCGCGTAGAGCCGCTCCTGCCCCGGCCCGACCCACTGCGCCCCGATGTCGACGGTGCTGCCGTCGGCACACACGTGGTTCAGCGAGCGCCCGCCGACGCGGTCGCGGGCCTCGAGGAGGACGACGCGCTTGCCGGCGTCGCGCAGGCGCCGAGCGGCGGTGAGGCCGGCGAATCCGGCGCCGACGACGACCACGTCGGCGCGCTCGGTGGGGGCGGGCATGCGGTCGTTGTCTGCCGTGCCGGCGGGCCCGGTCAAGTCCGGCGCGGGCGGTGCGGCTCCGCGCAGCGATCGCCGCATTGCCTCCACCCGAGGCGACGCGCCCGATGGCCACGCTCGCCGGGCGCCACGATCAGCGCCACCGACGGCACTCTCGCCAGCTCGCCCTGCCGCTTGGTCCGCGTCTTGGCGAAGAGGCGCTCCACCCGGCCGCGGATCGTGTCGATCGCGATGGATCGCTCACGAACGCCATGCTCGCGGCGGAGGACCCGTCGTTCTCCACGCGCGGCGACCGCGATCACCATCACGGCGTAGGCCTGTCGGCCCGACGGGTGGGACACCGACAGCGCGCCGCCGACACCGCGACCATCCGCTCCCGCTGCGCGCACCGACCGCCGCAAGCGACGAGCGGCCTGCGCGCGCCGGCGGCGCGCCATGGCGTCGATCCGGGCCTGCCTCAGCCGCCGGCCGGGGTCCAGGTCGGGTCGGGATCGTACGCCGTCATCGCCGCCGCCACCGCGTCCGTCTGCGCGCCGAGGTCCTTCTGGTAGACGCGGCCGCCCGCGTCGACGACGAAGGTCATGATCCCGGTCGAGCCGTAGACCGCCGGATACGCCACCAGCGCGAAGCCGCGGGTCATCCGCCCGCCGGCGACGTAGCTGCGCGCGCCGCCCGGCGCGCTGCTGCCCTGCGCGGCCAGCACGCGGAAGCGGTAGCCGCGCCATGCCCCCGACGGGTCCGCCAACGACGCGACCACCGGGGCCAGCGGGCTCGCGTCCCGGCCGCCCTTCGTCGACGCCCAGTACAGGCCGTCGCGCTTTCCCGGCGTGCTGGCGAGCCGCTGTGCGTAGGCGCCGCCGGCGATGCGTCGCTTGGCGTACTCGTCCTGCGCCGCGACGTAGATGCGGCACGCGTCGATCGCTTCGAGCTCGTTCGCGCCGATGCGGCGGCGGCGGATCTCCGCCATCCCGGCCGCGAGGTCGAAGTGCCAGCCCTTGCCCTCCTTCACGAGCGGGATCGGCATCGCCCAGTCGTCGGCGCCGAGCACGACCGAGACCGTGTCGGGCGCGATCGGGTCGAGGCGCAGCGACTCCTTCGCGGCCGCGAGCAGCTTGTCGCAGCGCTCGCGGTCGGCGACCGGGTCGCCCGTGCTGACGACGGGCCGCGCCTGCTCGCCGAAGACGGCCACGACCTTCGCCTCGTCGTTCGTCCCGCATGCCGCGAGGAGCGCGTCGACGGCGGCCTTCGGCGTGGAGAAGCGGGGCGCGCCCGTGCGCGCGCCCGAGGGCGCATGGGTGGCGCAGCCGGCGACGAGCACCACGGCGGCCAGGATCGGAAGCGTTCGCATGTCGGTCGTCCTCATCGCCGTCCCCGGAAGCCGCCGCCCCGGAAGCCGCCGCCGCCGAACCCGCCCCCGCCGAAGCCGCCGCCGCGGTCGAAGCCACCGAAGCCGCCGCCGAAGTCGCGGCCGCCGCTGCTGCCCGCGCCACGACCGCTCGCCTCCTGCGCCCCGAAGCCGCCGCCGCCGAGGCCGTGGAAGGCGTCGCCGCCCGAGCCGCCGTCGCCGCCCCAGCCCGAGTGCCGTCCGCCCCAGCCGTTGCCGCCGGTGCCGCCGAGGTTGCCGCTGCCGGTCGTCTCGGTGTTGCGGTTCTGGCCCGGCGACCACGTGCCCTTCTGGCCGTCCTTGTCGTACTGGTTCGTCGACGGGTTGTAGGTTCCGTACTTTCCCGTGTTCGGATTGTACGCGCCGTAGGTGCCGGTCCGGGCGTTGTATCCGGTGTAGGTGTTGCTGCCCGCGTGGTAGGTGCCGCTCGAGCCCGTCTGGGGATTGTAGCGCGTGTACGACCCGCCGCCGTGGTAGTACGTGTTCGCGTTGTAGTTGTTGTTGTAGCTGTAGTGATAGTTGTTGTTCACCGTGACGCTGTAGCCGCCGTGGTAGCCCCAGTCGCACGCGTACGCGGTGGCGGCGCCGGCCGCGAAGCCGATGCCGAACGTCATCAGCGGCGCGTAGGCGTACGCCGGCGGCGGCGCCAGGATGGCGACGGGGTTGTACTGCGGCACGTAGATCACGGCCGGATTCGCCGGCTCGATGACGATGACGTCGCCCTGCGACTTCACGACCTGCTGCTGGTTCGACTGCAGGTTGCCCGCCGCCTGCGCCTGCCGCCGGACCGCCTGGATCGCCGACATGACGCCGGTCTGGTCCTGCACCACGGCCTCCCCGAGGCGGGTCGTCCAGCCGATCTTGTCGTTCATCATCTTGAGGACCGACGGATACGACAGCAGCGCCTGGACGCTCGCGTCCCATTGCCCGGCCGTCGCCTCGTCGGGGCGTTGTCCGCCCGCCACCGCGCGCGCCGCCTCCACCACCTGAACCGGCTGGGTCGACGCGGGGAGGATCTGCGCCACCAGCGCGTCGGGATAGAGCGCGATGGGTGCGACGAGCTTCTGGAGGTCCTGCGATTGCGCCGACGCTACCGACGCCAACCGGGCGACCAGCGCCAGCGGCACGACAGCCCGAGTCCAGGTTCGCATGCGATACGACTCCCGTCGTTGAGGTTCGCACCATCTTGCCGCTTCGACACCGCTCCTTTCAATCTCCCGCGCGAGGAGACCGGTCCTCGCGGGGCGCCGCCGGGTCGAGTGGCGTCGGCGGTCCCCAACTTTGTCGCGCGGCGTCCCTGCCCGACCTCGGCCCGCCATGTTAGTCCCCGACGATTCGTCCGGGGAGGGATCCTATGCGCCTGCTCTCGTACTGCGTGCTGCTGCTCGCCGTCGCCGTGCCGCCCGTGCACGGCGCCGATCAGACCATCCTCGGCAGCAAGCTCCAGGTGAAGAATCCGAGCACGCCCGAGAAGCGCAAGATCACCGGCGTCGCCAAGGAGAAAGGCAGCACGAACACGCTGGTGGGTGATCCGCTCGCGAACGGCGCCACGCTCACCGTCGGCGCCGGCGGCGGCACGCCGACACGCGAGACCTGGATCCTTCCCGCCGGCCTCGACCCGGCGACCGGCAAGCCGTTCTGGATCGGCGACGCCGCGAAGGGCTTCAAGTACGCCGACGCCAAGGGTGCCAACGGCCCGGTGAAGAAGCTCCAGCTGAAGAAGTCGGGCTCCGGCGTCTTCCAGATCGCGGTCGGCATCGACGCCAAGCGCGCACCCGTGGGCGTGGTGCCGCCGAACCCCGGGACCGACGCCTGCCTGCTCCTCGAGCTCGGCGGCGGCGACTCCTACAGCGTCGCCTTCCTCGACGGTCAGGTGAAGAACAAGGGCGCCGCGCAGTTCCAGATCGGGAAGCCGACGCTGGAGGCGTCGTGCGTCGTCGCCACGACCAGCACGACGACGTCGATCCCCGAGAGCACGACCACCACCACCGAGAGCACCACGACCACCGTCGAGACCACGACGACGACCACCACCAGCTCGACGACGAGCACCGTCCCGTGCGTGCCGGCGCCGGAGGTCTGCGACGGCGTGGACAACGACTGCAACGGCGTCGTCGACGACGCGCCGGGCGTCGGCGCCGTCTGCCACAGCGACGACAACCGGTTTCCCGGCGACGGCGCCTGCCGCACCACCGGCACGAAGGTGTGCAGCGGCACCGAGCTCGTCTGCTCCGCGGTGACCGCCGACTGCGCCACGCTGCCCGGCGGCTGCACCGAGGTCGCCGACGGCATCGACAACGACTGCGACGGCGCCGTCGACGAGACGTTCAACGCCAAGGGCGCGAACGGCGGGTTCTTCGTGAAGCCCGTCGTCACCCAGATCGGCGCGTCGCTCTGGATCTACAGCTACGAGGCGAGCCGCTCGGCGGCCACGGCGACGTCGCCGGGGCGCGGCAACGGCTACACCACCCTCGCGCAGACGCCGGCCGGCTCGACGCTCGACAAGACGCCGCCGACGTCGGCGCCGGGCCGCCTCGGCTGGAGCAACGTCACCGGCCCGGAAGCGGAGCAGGCCTGCGCGACCGCCGGCGGCGCGCTGTGCACCACGGCGCAGGCGCAGACCGCGTGCGCCGCGACCGTGTCCTGCACCTGGGGCTATGCCCCGCGCACGGCGGCGTCCTGCCAGCAGCCTGCGACCGGCAGCAAGTTCTGCAACCTGGCGGCGTTCGACACCAACGTCGTCACGGCCGGCAACCAGGACGACGTGCTGCCCGGCGGCTCGCCGTTGCTCCAGAGCTGCTACGCCGACTGGTCGGCGCTTTTCGGCAACACCGCGGCGACGAACAAGGTCTTCGACGTCACCGGCAACCTGCGCGAGCTGACCAAGGCCACCGGCCCGAACACCTACACGGCGCTCGGGGGCTCGGCCCTGACGCAGCTCGAAGGCGGCGCCACCTGCACGTTCGCTACGTTCACCGTCGACCAGACCTTCGGCTCCCGCGACACCGGGTTCCGTTGCTGCTTCACGCAGGATCCGCGGCTGTGACCGCCGCCCAGAGGAGAGCCACGGACATGCTCGCGATTCGCTCGACGCTCGCCCCGGTGTTCGCCCTCGTCGCCGCCGTCGTCCTCGTCGGCACGGCGCACGCGCAGGAGCCCGCCGCCTGCCTGTCTTCGGACCCGGCGAGCTGGCCGCAGCCGTCGAAGCCGTACTTCCTCGTCATCGCCGACTCGAGCGCGTCCCTCACCACCGCGGTCGCGGCGGCGAACGCCTGCGGCTACCCGAACACCCGGCTCGGTCATCTGCGCTGCGCGCTCCGCAACACGATCAACGCCTATGCGGGTCTCGCCAACTTCGGCCTCGCCACCTACGCCTCGCAGCAGACGGGTTGCGACGCCGGGTGCGGCACGTGCGTCACGAGCGATCTGCCGGGCGGAGCCAACGGATGCGGGCCGGGCAGCGGAGCGACGCGCGCCGGCGCCAACATCGTCGTCCCGATCGCGCAGGACGACAATCTGCTGACGCCGCCGAACCCGCAGAACGCCCCCAGCTTCCTCGCCTGGTTCGACAACACGTGCAGCGGCAACACCGAGCTCTACGCCGGCGGCAACACGCCGCTCAACGGCGCGCTGCGCGACGCCTACCGCTACCTCTCCAACCAATGGACGTTCCCGGGCGGCGCCCCGACGTTCTCCACCCCCCTGGCGTCGGCCGCGCTCGGTGAGCGCGCCTGCCGCCCGGTCCAGGTCGTCCTCGTCACCGACAGCGACGAGAACTGCGACCCCCTCGCCGACGCCGTCGCGGCGGCGCAGCAGCTGTTCGCGACCGGCATCACGCTCGGCGGCAACGCCTTCGCCGTGAAGACGTGGGTGATCAACTTCGCCGGCGGGACGCAGGCGCAGCTCGATCAGATCGCCGCCGCCGGCGGCACGGGCGCCGCGCTCTTCGCCGCCAACGAAGGGCAGCTCACCCAGGCGCTGACGGCCATCGTCACCGGCGCCATCAAGCGGGAGACCTGCAACAACCTAGACGACGACTGCAACGGCTGCACCGACGAAGGCTTCGGCCACTTCGCCAACCAGCGCCCCCTCGGGCAGTGCTGCGCGTGGGCCAATGCGACCCAGCGCACGCTCTGCCTCAACAATTTCGCGACCTCGATCACCGCCGGCACCCCGAAGGGCAACCCGGCGCTGCTGCCCTGCACCACCGCGGCGCAGGCACAGAATCCGGCCCAGTGGCTCTGCTACGAGTCGCCCGACGGCTGCGACGGCATCGACAACGACGCCGACGGCCTGATCGACGAGGACGCGGTCTGCGGCCCGGGCCAGACGTGCGTCGGCGGCGCGTGCCACCCGTAGCCGTGCCGAGCCGTAGGCGTGCCGAGCTTGTACGGCCTACCGCGGTCCCGCTAAGGGACCCGCGATGCCCGGCGGATCCCGACGCCCGACCATCGCGGCGTCCTGGATCCTGACCGTCGCCGATGCGCTGACGAGCCTCGGCTTCGACGCGCACGGATGGCTCGCGCTGCACGGCCCCCCGTCGCGCGTCGTCCGGGGCGGCGACGGACGCGTGCCCTGGCAGCTGGCGACCAGCCTCTGGCACGCCGCCGCGGCCGACACGGGCGATCCGCATCTCGGGCTGCATGCGTCCGAGGCGGTGCCCACGGCGCTGCGTGACTCGTTGGCGTTCCTGGCGCTCAGCAGCCCGACGCTCGGCGTGCTGCTCGAGAACTACGAGCGCTATCAGGATCTCGTCGCCACTGCGCGCTCGCTGTCGCTCGAGCGCCGCGACGATCACGTCGCCCTCGTCCTCGGCGCCGACGCCGCGTCGCCGCTGACGACCCACCAGATCGAGTTCCACCTCGCGCTCGTCGCCCGCGTGTGCCGGTTCGTCGCCGGCGACGCCTTCGGCGCGCGCGCCGTCCTGCTGGAGCATCCGGCGCCTGACGCAGGCGATGCGGAGCACCGGCGCATCTTCGGCTGCCCGGTCCGCTTCCGGCAGCGGCGCAACGCCCTTCTCGTGGCCAACGAGGTGCTGGCGTGCCGATCCGCCTACGCGAACCCGCCGGCCTTCCAGGCCCTCGTCACGGACGCCGAGCAGCGCCTGCTCGACCTCGACGATGCACGCTGGACGGCCCGCGTCCGCGCGGCGGTGGCGGCGAAGCTGCCCACGGGCAACGTCTCCCTGTCCGACACGGCGCGGGCGCTGGGCATCGCCCCGCGCACGCTCCAGCGGCACCTGACGGCGGAGGGCGTCGGCTTCGCGGCGCTCGCCGACGACACCCGCCGCGAGTCGGCGATCGTGCTGATGGCCGGCGACCTGCCGCACACGGAGATCGCGCAACGTCTCGGCTTCGCCGACGTGCGCTCGTTCCGCCGCGCCTTCCAGCGCTGGACGTCGACCACGCCCGCCGCCTTCCGCCTGCGCGCCCTGCGCCGGTCCGGCACGTAGGGGCAGGCGATCAGACGCCGCGCAACGTCGCCGCGCCCGTATGCGGCCCGCGCCGGCGCCACAGCGCGAGCAGCAGGACCGACGACAGCACGTTGCCCGCCGCGATCACGACGAACACCGCCGGCGCCCCCATCCCGAGGCCGCGCGTGACGACGACGGCGCCGGCGAGGACGAGCGTCACCCGCACCGCCATCAGCAGCATCGGCGCCGTGGCGCGGCCGAGCCCCTGGAAGGCGAAGGCGAGCACCATGCTGACGCCGAGGAAGGGATACGACGGCCCGACGACCGCGAAGTAGGCCGCGCCGGCGTCGAGCACCGCCGCGTCGTGGGTGAAGAGCCCGAGCCAGAGGCGGGGCCAGAGCGCCAGCGTGACGCCGCCGGCGCCGAGGATCGCGACGGTGAAGACGCCGGCGGCGCGCACGTAGAGCCCGGCGCGCTCCGGGCGGCCGGCACCCACGGTGAGCCCGACCAGGGTCAGCACCGCCGAGCCGAAGCCGAAGGCGAACGAGAGCAGCACGAAGTCGAGGCGCGTGCCGAGGCCGAAGGCCGCGAGCTGGGGCTCGCCGAGACGCGCCACGACACCGGTCAGGATCAGCGTGCCGAGGTAGGCGATCGAGGTCGACAGCGCGGCCGGCAGGCCGACGCGCAGGATGTCGCGCGTCGGTGCGAGCCCGACGTGGCGCGGCAGCGCGGGGCGCACCGTGCTGCGGCCGCTGAACATGAACCAGGCGCGCGGCAGCGTCGCGAGGCCCTGGCAGAGGATCATCGCCAGCGCGGCGCCGGGCAGCCCGAGGCCGGCGCCGAACATGAGGAGCGGCGTCACGACGATCTGGAGCGCGAGCGACGTCGTCGCCCAGATCGCGGGGACGCGGGCATTGCCCTCGCCGCGCAGGACGCTGTCGAACATGCCGCCGACGAAGGTGATGAAGGCGCCGCCGAAGACGATGCGCGCGAACGTCACCGCGTCGGCGAGCACCCGCCCCTGCGCGCCCATGAGCGCGAAGATCTTGGGCGCGAGCGGCACGACGAGGAGCCCGAAGGCCGCCCCGATCACGACCGACAGCACGAGCGCGTGCCCGGCCGAGGCCGCCGCGAACTCGCGCCGGCCCGCTCCGAGCGCGCGCGCGACCGCGGCGGCGGAGCCCGAGCCGATGCCGCCGCCCATCACCGTCACCGCCAGCAGCGAGATCGGGAAGACCAGCGACACGGCGGCGATGGCGTCGACGCCGAGACGCGAGACGAACCACGTGTAGGAGACGTTGGAGACGGCGGCGACGGCCATGACGAGCGTCGTCGGCAGCGCGAGCCGGAGCACCGCACCGCGCGGCGTGAGGCCGAGCAGGCTCGCCGCGGCGTCGCGGCGCGCAGCGGCGGTCGGCGCGGGGGGCGGAGCTTCGCGGCTTGCGTCCTTCCCGGGCGCGGAGTAGCGGGCGGCCATGAGCGACACGTCCTACATCGTACAGAAGGTCGACTGGTTCCAGTTCCGCGCCGCGGACGGCGAGGCGTTCTTCGTCATGGTGTCGTCCCTGCCGAACGGGTTCTTCACCGCCGTGCCGGTCCAGATCGCGCTCACCCGGGCCGAGCACGGCAACATGGCCCTCGCCGCGACGCCCGAGGAGGCGCTGGCGCAGCTGCAGACGACGCTCGCCGGCAAGAGCCCCGCCGAGCTGTTTCCGCCCGACGCGCACGAGGCGTGACGCGGATGCAGTTCGCCATCCAGGTCGGCGGCGGACAGGTCCGGCACGACCGCACCGGCATCGAGGCGATCGTCGCCGACGCGGTCCTCGCGGAGGGGCTCGGCTTCGACGTGGTGTTCGTGCCCGACCACTACGTCTTCGAGGCGATGGGCGTCCTGCAGGCGACCCCCGCCTACGAGCTCTTCTTCGTGATGGCGACGCTCGCGCAGCGCACCCGGCGCATCACCATCGGCAGCCACGTCGCCTGCCTCCTCTTCCGCCACCCGGCCATGCACGCGCGGCTGTTCGCGCAGATCGACGAGGCGAGCGGGGGGCGCGTGCTGGCCGGCGTCGGCGCGGGGTGGACGCGGGCCGAGTTCACGATGATGGGGATCCCGTTCCCCGAGCCGAAGGAGCGGCTCGCGATCCTCGACGAGGCGGTCGCGATCATGCGAGCCCTGTGGCGCGAGGAGCGCGTCACCTTCGCCGGCACGCACTTCAGCGTCACGGACGCCGTCTGCGCGCCGAAGCCGGTGCAGCCCGGCGGCCCGCCGCTCATGCTGGGCGGCAGCGGCGCAGGCGTCCTGCGCCGCGCCGGCGCGTTCGCGGACATCGTCCACATGATCCCGGCCATCGGCACCGCCGGGACCACGACCCTCGAGGCCTTGCGCGCGTTCGGCGACCAGACGCTGCCCGCGAAGCTGGCCCGCGTCCGCGCCGCCGAAGCCGACGCGGGCCGCGCGTCCGGCACCGTGCGCTTCGCCTCGACGATCTTCACCTACGCGCCCACCGAGAGCCCGGAGCAGACGCGGACGCTGCTCGGGGGCCTGTCGGGCATGTTCGGCCTCTCGCCCGAGGAGACGCGGCGCCACCCGATCGTCCTCGCCGGCACCCCCGAGGAGATGGCGGAGGAGCTGCGACGGCGCGAGGCGACCCACGGGCTGTCGCTGCTCGCCATCAACTTTTCCAGCGAGACGCAGCTGCGCGACTTCGGCGAACGGGTGCTGCCGCGGATGCGCTGACGCGCGGCGATGCAATCGCGCATGGCGGCGGCGCGGGTATTCCCGTAGCGGCTCCGGATCGCACCCTCGGAGGCGCCGTTCAGCCATTCCGTGGTTCCGTCGCGGCGAGCCCGTGTGCTAACCCGTACCGGCGCCACGATCGTCGGCGGGGGGACCGACGACCATGCCCGAGTCGATCGGGCGACCCGCCCGTGCAGCCGACCCGACGCCTCGTCGCGCAAGGAGACGTCATGAGGTCGATCGCCCGCGCCGCGCTGTTGCCCCTCCTCGCGAGCGTGCTCGCCGCCGCCCCTGCCGCGGCCACGTTCGTCACCTTCGAGACCGGTCAGGTCCGCCCGCTCGCCCAATCGCCCGACGGCACACGCCTGTTCGCGCTGAACACGCCGGACGCGCGCCTCGAGATCTTCGGCGTCGGCGCCGGCGGGCTGACGCACGAGGCGTCGGTGCCGGTCGGCCTCGAGCCGATCGCGGTCGCGGCGCGCAGCAACGCCGAGGTGTGGGTCGTGAACCACCTCTCGGACAGCGTCAGCATCGTCGACGTGGCGGCGAATCCGCCGCGCGTCGTGCGCACGCTGCTGGTCGGCGACGAGCCGCGCGACATCGTCTTCGGCGGCCCGGGCAACGGCCGCGCGTTCATCACGACGGCGCACCGCGGTCAGAACAGCCCGGTGAACCCGCAGCTCCAGACCCCGGGCGTCGGCCGCGCCGACGTCTTCGTCTTCGACGCCGCCAATCTCGGCGCGACGCTGACCGGCACGCCGCTCACGGTGCTGTCGCTCTTCGGCGACACGCCGCGCGCGCTCGCGGCGACGCCCGACGGCAGCACCGTCTACGCCGCGGTCTTCCACTCCGGCAACCAGACCACGACGCTCTCCGAGGGCCTCGTCTGCAACGGCGGCGCCACGGCCGCACCGTGCAACGTCGGCGGCTTCACCATGCCGGGCGGCCTGCCGGCGCCGAACACGAACTTCCAGGGCATCCCGCAGCGCGAGGTCGGCCTCATCGTCAAGTGGAACCAGGGTGCCGGCCAGTGGCAGGACGAGCTCGGCCGCAACTGGAACAACGCCGTGCGCTTCTCGCTGCCCGACCTCGACGTCTTCCGCATCGACGCGAACGCGAACCCGCCCGCGCAGACCGGCACGTTCGCCCACGTCGGCACGGTCCTCTTCAACATGGCGGTGAACCCGGCGAACGGGAAGGTCTACGTCACCAACACCGAGGCGAAGAACGAGGTGCGCTTCGAGGGGCCGGGCACGTTCTTCGGCAGCACGACGGTCGAGGGGCACCTGCACGAGTCGCGCATCACCGTGCTCGACGGCGCCAACGTGATCCCGCGCCACCTGAACAAGCACATCGACTACCACGTCGTGCCGAGCCCCGCCGGCGTGAAGGAGAAGAGCCTCGCGACGCCGCTCGGCATGGCGGTGAACGCCGCCGGCACGCGGCTCTACGTGGCCGCCTTCAGCTCGGCGAAGATCGGCGTCTTCCAGACGGCGGCGCTCGAGAACGACACGTTCGTGCCCGACGCGGCCGACCACATCGCCCTGACGGGCGGCGGTCCGAGCGGGCTCGTGCTCGACGAGGCCCGCAACCGCCTCTACGTGCTGACGCGCTTCGACAACGCGGTGTCGGTGGTCGACCTCGGGACGCGCACCGAGTCGCAGCGGACGTCGCTGCACAACCCCGAGCCCGCGTCGGTGAAGCTCGGCCGGCCGGTGCTCTACGACGCGCGCGCGACGTCGTCGAACGGCGAGGCGTCGTGCGCCTCGTGCCACGTCTTCGGCGACCTCGACTCGCTGGCGTGGGACCTCGGCAACCCCGACGACACCTACCTCAACAACCCGAACCCGATCCGCGTGCCCGGCGTCGATCCCGACTTCCACCCGCTGAAGGGGCCGATGACGACGCAGAGCCTGCGCGGCATGGCGAACCACGGCCCGATGCACTGGCGCGGCGACCGTACCGGCGGCAACGACCCGGGCGGCGACCCGCTGAACGAGGAGCAGGCGTTCAAGAAGTTCCTGCCCGCGTTCGAGGGACTCCTCGGGCGCAACGGTCCGATCAGCGACGCCGACATGAACCGCTTCACGAACTTCATCCTCCAGGTGACCTACCCGCCGAACCCGATCCGCCCGCTCGACAACACCCTGTCGGCGGCGGCGCAGGCCGGCCGCAACAACTACTTCGGCCCGATCACCGACGCGATCTTCGACTGCAACGGCTGCCACGTCCTCAACGAGGCCCAGGGCTTCTTCGGCACCGACGGCTTCACCACCTTCGAGAACGAGCCGCAGATGATGAAGATCCCGCACCTGCGGAACATGTACCAGAAGGTCGGCATGTTCGGCATGCCGGCGGTGTCGTTCTTCCGCGCCGAGAACAACGGCTTCATGGGCGACCAGATCCGCGGCTTCGGCTTCCTGCACGACGGCAGCACCGACACGCTGGTGCGCTTCCACCGCGCCGTCGTCTTCAACCTGACGCTCGCCCAGTCGCAGCAGATGGACCAGTTCATGATGGAGTTCGACTCCAACCTGCGTCCCATCGTCGGCCAGCAGGTGACGCTGACGCAGACGAACGCCGCGACCGTCGGCGCGCGCATCAACCTCCTCATCGCGCGCGCGGCGGCGGGCGACTGCGACCTCGTGGTGAAGGGCGTCGTCGCCGGCGAGGCGCGCGGCTCGGTGCGGCGCCCCTCGGGCCTCTTCGAGTCGGACCGCGCCGCCGAAACGCCGCTCACCGACGCCCAGGTGCGCGGCCTCGCGACCACGGCCGGCCAGTCGCTCACCTACACCTGCGTGCCGCCGGGCAACGGCCAGCGCGCCGGCATCGACCGTGACCTGGACGGCGTCCGCGACCGCGACGAGCTCGACGCGGGCACCGACCCGGCGGACCCGCTCAGCTTCCCCGGGGCGCCCGATCCGGTGCTCATCCAGACCACCAAGCTGACGCTGAAGGACCGCAGCGCGCCGCCGGCCAACCCCGCCAAGCGCAAGCTGTCGTTCAAGTCGTCGACGAAGGCCGACGCGCCGGGCCACCGCATCGTGGCGCCCGCGCCGGGCGGCAGCGCCGATCCCTCGCTGCACGGCGCCACGCTCGTCGTCTATAACGGCGCCGGCCTCACCACCGACGCCGTGACGGTCACCCTCCCGTCCGCGGGCTGGACCCGCATCGGCGCCGGCGGCTGGCGCTACCGCGACAAGACCGGAGCCATCACCGCGGTCGTGCTGAAGGCCGACAGCCTCAGCGTGAAGGGCGGCAAGGCCGCGTTCGGCTACACGCTCGACGAAGCCCAGCAGGGCCGCGTCGCGCTGCGCCTCACGACCGGCGACGGCGAGGGCTGGTGCGCCGACGCGCCCGCGAAGGCGAGCGGCAACCCGCCGTCGACGGCGAAGAGCGACACCGTCGACAAGTTCATCGCGCGCTCGAAGAGCCCGGCCCCCGGCGCGTGCCCGGCCGTCCCCGGCGGCGGCTCGCCGAGCGGCGCGTTCCTTGAGTGATCGGGGCGGGCCGGACGGGGCGCTCCCGTCCGGCCCGCCCTACCCCACGCCGAAGCGGCGCGCCGCCGTCGCGACCAGCGCGTCGAGCGGGTCGGGACCGCTGCCTCGGCTGCGGCGGGCGCCGTCGCGCCAGGCGGGCAGGAAGCGCACCCGGCCCGGCAGCGTCCACCACGAGGCCCACAACCCCGCGAGCGACGCCTCGGCGAGCGCCCGCTCGCGCCAGCCGAACGCGAGCCCGAAGCCGTCGCGCAGCCGCGGCGGCAGCAGCCGCGCCGTGACCGCCGCGTACCAGTCCCACACCGGGCCGATCCAGGTGCCCGGCGGCCGCAGCAGGAAGCGCGCGAGCGCGCGCGCCGAGCGGCCCGGCGTCAGCGTCGGCGACGCCAGCATGCCGTCGACGTAGCGCCGGAACGCGGGCCAGTCCGCCGGGACGAGCGCGTCGGGCACGCCGAAGAGCGCCGCGAAGCGCTTCGTCTCCTCGTAGTACGCCGCCTTCTCGTCGTCGCCGAGCGTGCCGACCACGAGCTCGTAGACCTGCACGGAGGTGTCCCACAGCGTCGCGTGGACCCAGAGGAGCGCCTCGGGCAGGTTCGCCGCATAGGGCGTGCCCGCGGCGTACGGGCCGACGGCGTCCGCCAGCGTGCCGGTGATGCGCCGGTGGATCGCGTGCACGCGCCGCGCAGCGGTGCAGGCGGCGTCGAGATCGCCGTAGACCATCGCGAAGACGTGCTCGAACGTGCGCGCGAAGCGCCCCGCCATGTCCGTGCGCGTCGCCGAGTGCGCGTCGACCGCCTGCGCGACGAACGGGTGCGCCAGCTGGAGCAGCGCCGCACGTCCGCCGCCGAGGAAGATCACCGCCTCGCGGTTGATCGCCCACACGCGCGAGGCAGGCCCGAAGAGCCCGGCGCGCGGATCGGCGACCGACGCCCGCAGGCGCGCGAGCGCCGCCTCGAGGTCGGCCGCCGCGACGGTCACGGCCAGACGGGCACGCCGCTCGCCGCGATCGCACCCTCGTCGTGCGCCGGCAGCACCACGACGCCCTGCTGCGCCAGCTCGCGCAGCCAGCGCCGCTGTCCCGCCAGCCATGCGGTGTCCTCGGGCACGACGAGAAGGCTGTAGAGCCACGGCTTCGGCACGTCGTGCGTGATGCCGTCGAGGGCGTTCGCGAGGTCGCCGGCGAAGGCGTAGCGCGTGTCGCCCACCTTCGCGAGCACCACCTGGCTGCCCGGCGTATGCCCGGCGGCCGGCACCACCGCGACGCCCGGGAAGCCCGGCAGCGCGAGCAGGCCGGAGTCGCCGATGGGCGTGACGCGCGCGCAGGTCGCGGCATGGACCTCACGCAGGCCGGGCCGCGTGGTGTAGTTCGGACGCTCGGCCTGCGGCGTGCTCATGAACACGGGGATCTCCGCCGGACCGCCCTCGCAGAGGACGCCGAGGCCGCCCGTGTGGTCGGTGTGGAGATGCGTGAAGACGACGCCGGCGACGCGCGACTTCGCGCCGCCGAGTCGCTGCGCGACGTCGGCGAGCGGCTCCATCGGCTGCGCGTCGCCGAGCCACTCGAGCGGCCTGCCGAACGAGACGGCCCCGGCCGCCGTCATCCCCGTGTCGACGAGGAGCAGCTTGCCGTCGGCCCACTCGAGCACGAAGCTCGGATGCGACATGACGTAGGGCGCGTTCGGCGTCGGATCGCGGTCCGGCTCGAGGACCGCGGCGCGCGGCATCGGCTGGTGCGCGGTGTTGATCCACCAGATCCGCGTCGGGCCGGCGTCCTGGCCGTCGAGGGCCAGCACCTCGGCCGCCGCGGGCGGGAAGCGCCGCTCGCCCTCGAGCGACCGGCGCGCCCAGATCACACCGCCGGCGGCCACGATGACGAGGAGGAGGACGAGCCCGAGAAACGCGCGCAGGAAGAGTCGCACGCGCCCTTCTGGACCGAACCGGCCCCGCGGCTCAAGCTGCGTGGGCCATGGGCACCGGGCCTGCTAGCCTGCGCCGGTGTCCACCGTTCGTCCCGCCCGACCCGACGATCTCCCCGCCCTGGCCGCGGTCGAGCGGGCCGCGGCGCAGCGCTTCGCCGGGCTCGGCCTGGTCGCCGACCTGGACGACGCCATGGATCCGGCGACCCTGGCGGCGGCGTGCGCCGGCGGGCGCGTGTGGGTCGCCGTCGACGACGACGGCCGCCCGCTCGGCTTCGCGGTGGCCGAGCGCCTGGGCGACGCCGGCCACCTGGAGGAGCTCGACGTGCTGCCCGACGCCGGCGGGCGCGGCCTCGGCACGGAGCTGCTCGAGGCCGTCTGCGCCTGGGCCGCCGCGCAGGGCCTGCCGGCGGTGACGCTGTGCACGTTCCGCGACGTCGCCTGGAACGCACCCTTCTACGCCCGGCGCGGCTTCGTCGCGCTCGCCGACGCGGAGCTGTCGCCGGCGCTGCGCGCCCGCCGCGACGCGGAGGCCGCCCGCGGCCTCGCGCCGGCAGCGCGCGTCTGCATGCGCCGCAGGCTCGGCTGACGGACGGCGCGCGCCCGCATCGAAGACACCCTCGTGCACTCGGGGGCAGCTCGCGATGCTCGTGCGCCGGGTCGCGACCGGCCCCGGACCCGACGCCCGCGCCGGAGACGGCCCGCCGTGGTGAGGGACTGCCGGCTCGGGCCTCGAGGCCTCGCGCGCGTTGCGTCTGGGGGACCGCCCCCGTAAGGTCCCCGCCCGCGTGAGCGACGTTCCCTTCTACCTGCCGATCGCCGACGAGGTGGAGGTCTTCCGGGCGGCCTGGGAGACGCGGCTGCCGGTGCTGCTGAAGGGCCCCACCGGCTGCGGCAAGACGCGCTTCGTCGAGTACATGGCCGCGACGCTGCCGCGGCAGGCGGGCGCCGCGGGCAGCATCCCCGGCAACCTCGTCACCGTCGCCTGCCACGAGGATCTCACCGGCAGCGACCTCGTCGGCCGCTACCTGATCCGCGGCGACGAGACGGTGTGGATCGACGGTCCGCTGACGCGCGCCGTGCGCCACGGCGCCATCTGCTACCTCGACGAGGTGGTCGAGGCGCGCAAGGACACCGTCGTCCTGATCCATCCGCTGACGGACCACCGCCGCATCCTGCCCGTCGACAAGACCGGCGAGATCCTCGAGGCGCACCCCGACTTCCTGCTCGTGCTCTCGTACAACCCGGGCTACCAGAGCGTCCTCAAGGATCTGAAGCACTCGACGCGGCAGCGCTTCGTGGCGCTCGAGTTCGGCTACCCGCCGCGCGACGCCGAGGCGCGCATCATCGCGCACGAGAGCGGGCTCGACGTCGAGACGGCGCTGCGCCTCGCGACGCTCGGCGAGAAGGTGCGGCACCTCAAGTCGAGCGGGCTGTCGGAGGGCGTCAGCACGCGGCTCCTCGTCTATGCGGCGCAGCTGATCCGCGCCGGCGTGACGCCGCGGCGCGCGTGCGCCGTCGCCGTCAGCCGCGCGCTCACCGACGACGCGGAGAGCGCGCAGGCGATCGATGCCGTCGCGGGCGCCCTCTTCGGCTGACGCCGCCCGCGCCCGCCTGCGCGCCATGGCGCCGGCGCTGGCGGAGGGCCTGCGTCTCCCGCCGCACGGCGCCGACCCGGCGCGGCTCGACGCTCTGGTCGACGCCGCGGGCGTGCTGCATCGCGACGGCGGCTGGCATCGGCGAGCGCCCTCGCGCAGGCGCTCGTCGGCAACGACGCGGCTGCGCCAGCTCGACGCGGGCGCGCTCGCCCGGCTCGGCGTGCTGCTGGCGCGCCTGCGCGACGCCGGCGATCCGGCGGTGCTGCTGCGCACCCTGCCTGCCGCCGTCGCCGCGTGGTCCGGACGACGACCGCGCCGCCTGGCTCGACGCCGCGCAGGCCCTGCCGCCGAAGCTCGCGCTGGCCGCGGCACGCGAGGTGCCGCCGGCGCTGGCACGGCTCGACGCGGCGGCGCGCACGCCGCTCCTGCGCGTGGCGCGACGTCGCCCGCGGGGCGCCGGGGCCGCCGCGGCGCTGCTGCCGCCCTCGGCCCGCTCGCGATCGCGCTGCCGGACGCCGTGCGCCGCGACGCGCTGGCGCATCTGCCCGCGTCGCGGCCGCGTTCCTGGCCGGGGCGCGGGCCTGCTGCGCGTCCTCGCCCGCGTCCACGAGGAAGCGCCGCCCGCACGGGTCGCGGCGTGGGTCGAGCGCGGGCTCGCGCTCGCGGCCGAGCACGCGGCGGCGGGCGTCGCGTTCTTCGCGCTCGAGTCGCGCACCAGCCTCCACGTCCTGCGTGCGCGCGCCACGGCGGCGACGTTCGACGAGCTGCAGGGCCTGCTGCGCCGCGTGCTGCTCATGCTGACGGGCGAGCCCGCCGCCCCGCATGCCGCCGGCCGCTTCCTCCTGCGGCCGCCGCTCGAGGACGCGCCGGCGTCGCGCATGGTCGCGCTGCCCGACCAGCTCGACCGGCTCGATACCTGGGAGGACAACGCCCGCCTCTACCGCGTCGTCGGGGCGCTGCTCGCCGGCCGCCGCGACGGCGGCACCTACGCCGACCCGGCGCTGCTGGCGCGCGTGCGCGGCCCCGAGCTGCCGGCGATGCTGGAGCAGCTCTTCCTCCTCGCCGACGGCTACCGCGTCGCACGACGGATGGCGGCGCAGTATCCCGGCGTCGCCGACGATCTCGCCTGGGCCGCGCATGCTCTCGACGAGCTGGTGCCGACGCCCGCCTGGGCCCTCGACGCGCTCTTCGCGCTGGCGCTGCACCCGGCGCCCGACGCCGCGACCCCACCGGCGTGGCTCGCCGCGACGGCCGCGCTGGTGCTGCCGAGCCTGGCGCCGCTCGCGGCATCCGACGCAACCGTGGCCGACGCGGTCCGCGTCGCCGAGCAGCTGCTGCCGCTCTTCCCCGAGGAGCCCGCCGCAGGCCTCGACGCCCTGCCCGACCTGATCACCGTCTTCCTCGACGCCGAGCCGGGCGAGATGCCGCTCGAGAGCGAGCCCGGCCCGCCCGGTCTCCCCGGCGCGGCGGGCGAGGCGCCCGACCCCGAGGCGCTGCCGGAGGAGCTGCGCGAGCGGCTCCGGATGCTGGTCGACGAGCACCTCGAGGGCGACGCCGGCGCGACGCGCCCGATGAGCGCCGAGGAGCTGCGGCGCCTGCTCGAGTCCGGCCTGCATATCCAGCTCTCGGAGGCCCCGGGCGAGGTCGTCGCGCAGGCCGGTCTCTACGTGACGCAGCTGCTCGGCAAGCAGCTCGCCGCGCGGCCGCTCGCGCGGACGGCGCCCGCCGGCGCCGACGCCGCGCGCGCGCCGCGCCGCCTGCACGCGCCGTCCGGCGACGCGGCGGTGTTCCGCTACGACGAGTGGGACTGGCAGATCGACGACTACCGCCCGGCCTGGTGCACGCTGCGCGAGATCGAGCTCGCCGGCGACGGCGGCGTCTGGTTCGACGGCGCCCTCGCCCGCCACGCGGCCCTGGTCCCCGAGATCCGCCGCCACTTCCAGCGCGTGCGGCCGGAGTCGTACCGGCCCATCCGCGGCCTCGAGGACGGCGAGGAGATCGACCTCAACGCCGCCGTCGACGCGCGCGTCCAGCGCCGCGCCCGCCAGCCCGGCTCCGCCAAGCTCTACACCACGCGCCGGCGCCAGGAGCGCGACGTCGCGACGCTCTTCCTCCTCGACATGAGCGCCTCGACCGACGAGAGCGCCGCCGGCGCCGAGGAGCGCATCATCGACGTCATCAAGGACGCGCTCGTCATCATGGCCGCCGCGCTCGAGGAGATCGGCGACGCCTACGCGATCTACGGCTTCTCGGGCCAGGGCCGGCAGCAGGTCGAGGTCTACCCGGTGAAGCACTTCGGCGAGCGCCTCGGCCCCGGCGTGCAGAGCCGGCTCGGGGGCATCGCCCCACGCGGCTCGACGCGCATGGGCACCGCGCTCCGCCATGCGCTGACGAAGCTGCGCGGCGTCGCCGCGCCGGCACGCCATCTCGTGATGCTGTCCGACGGCTTTCCGCAGGACCTCGACTACGGCACCGACCGCCAGAGCCACGTCTACGGCATCCGCGACACCGCGATGGCGCTGCGCGAGGTCCAGGCGGCCGGCGTGCGACCGTTCTGCCTGACCGTCGACCTCGCCGGGCACGACTACCTCCGCCAGATGTGCGACCCGCAGCAGTATCTGATCATCGAGAACGTCGCGGGCCTGCCGCGCGAGCTGCCGAAGATCTACCAGCGCCTCGTCCGCGCCGCCTGAGCGCGGCGGACCCCTCCCCCCGCCGGCGGTCTCTGCCGATACGCCGGGCTGGTGACTCGGGGGGCTTCGCACTACCCTCGAAGCGCTGACCACCCGGCCCAGCGGCCGCGAGGAGGAGAGGATGACGCATCTGGTTCGAGTGCTGTGGACGACCGTGGCTCTGGCAGCGGCGACCGGTCTGGCCCATTCGGCGCCGTTCGGTCCCGCCGCGCAGCCGACCCCCGACCAGCCGGCCGACGCGCGCCTGGCGCAGGCCGACGGCTGGGAGCGCGGGGGCGGCGGCTTCAAGGACTCGCCGTACGACGGCGAGGCGGCCAACGACACCGAGGCCGGGACCCAGGCCCGCGAGAGCGACGCCGCCGTCACCACCGACAAGCCGGCCTCGGCCGAGCCGTTCGAGAACCCCGCCGACATCCCCGACGACGAGGACGAGGACTGACGCCTCCCGGGCGGGTCGTGCCCCGACGACCCGTCCATATTTGCGCCGCGGCGGCACGGCCGCGACGCCGCGGGCCGGCCGGCGCGGGGCACGACGCCCCGCTCTTCGGGCACTACGGGCGAGGCACACGTCTTGCGGAACGGGGATCACGTCGTGCCCCCCATCCCGCCTGCCCATGCGCCCGACGTGCCGGCCGACATGCCGGGCGCCGTGCCACTCAATCCCCGCTGGTACGGCCGGCTGTGGACCGTGCTGGTCGTCATCGCGGCCGCCATCCTGGTCGCGGAGGGCGTGTACGTCCGCTCGGTCGACACCACGCTCACCGCCAGCACCGGCGAGGGGCTCGCGCTCTCGGCCGCCGATCTGGCCGACGACCTCGAGCGCTGGCAGACCGACGTCGCCCGGGAGCTGGCGCCGCTCGCGCGCACGCCGGCGCTGCAGACGAGCCCGCCCGCGACGGTGACGGAGATGCTCGACGCCGCGCGCCGCGGCTCGACGCAGATGGTCTGGCTCGGCGTCGTCGACGCCAGCGGGCAGCTCGTCGCCACGACCCGCCGCGGGCCGCAGGACGGCACGGTGGAGACCGAGCGCTGGTTCCGCGAGCTGCGCGACGCGCGCGGCGGACAGGTGCGCGTGACGCCGGTCGAGCCCGGCGCGGACGGCGTCCCCACGGTCCGCTTCGCGGCGCCGCTCGTCGGCCCCGAGGGGCAGTTCGCCGGGGCGCTCGTGGCCCACGTCGCGCGGGCCGGCATCGAGGCGGCGTTCAGCCGCAAGATCGAAGCGATCCAGCTCCAGCGCACGTCGCCGGCGCACCTCGATTGGGAGCTGGTCACGCAGAGCGGCGTGGTCGTGTCCGACTCGACCACGGGCGCGCCCGAGCTGCGGCTCGTCCGCGCCCTGCCGGCCGCGCTCTTCGCGGAGCCGCCGCGGCCCGGCTACTTCGAGAGCGAGGACGACGTGCGCGGCGTGCCGCTCGTCGTCGGCTACGCGCGCCCGGCCGACGGCAACCTCGTCGTCGGCCCCGGCTGGCGCGTGCTGCTCGCGATCGACCGCGCCGACGTGCTCGCCCCGACGCGCGTCATCCTGCAGACGCTCGCGATGGCGACCGGCCTCGTCATCCTGCCGCTGCTCATGCTGCTGCGCTGGACGACGTCGCAGCGCCGGCGCCTCGAGCAGGCGCTGCACCACACCTACGACGACCTCGAGCGGCGCGTCGCACAGCGCACCGCCGAGCTGACCGAGGCGCGCAACGCCGCCCTCCAGGCCGCACAGGCGAAGTCCGAGTTCCTCGCCAACATGAGCCACGAGATCCGCACGCCGCTCACCGCCATCCTCGGCTTCACGAACCTGCTCGCCGACCCGACGCTGCGCGACGCCGAGCGCACCGCGCATCGCGACACCATCCGGCGCAACGGCGAGCACCTCCTCTCGGTCATCAACGACATCCTCGACCTCTCCAAGATCGAGGCGGGCAAGCTGGCGGTCGAGCGCGTCCCCTGCGCCCTGCCCGAGCTGCTCCGCAGCGTGAGCGGCGCGATGCGCGGGCGCGCGCTCGAGAAGGGGCTCGGGTTCGTCGTCGAGGCGCGCGGACCGCTGCCGGAGACGATCCGCACCGACTCGACGCGCCTGCGGCAGATCCTGATCAACCTCCTCGGCAACGCGATCAAGTTCACCGAGGCGGGCAGCGTGCGGCTGGTCGCGCGGCTCGGGACCGGGACGCAGCCGCGCCTGTGCCTCGACGTCGTCGACACCGGCATCGGCCTCGACCCCGACGTGCTGAGCCGCCTCTTCCTCCCGTTCACGCAGGCCGATCCGTCGACCAGCCGCCGCTTCGGCGGCTCCGGCCTCGGGCTCGCGATCTCGCGCCGCCTCGCGCGCATGCTGGGCGGCGACCTCTACGCGAGCAGCGCGCCCGGCCGCGGCAGCACCTTCACCGCCGAGATCGACCCGGGTCCGCTCGCCGCGGTGCCGATGGTCGACGGCGGCCGGCTCGCCCTCGACACGCCGGCGGCGCCGCCGGCGGCCACGGCGGGCGCGCCGGCACACCTGCGCGCCCGCATCCTCCTCGCCGAGGACGCACCCGACAGCCAGCGCCTGCTCCGCCACTACCTGGTCCGCGCCGGCGCGCAGGTCGACGTGGTCGCAGACGGGCGCCTCGCCGCCTCGCACGCGCTCGCCGCGCCCTACGACCTCGTCCTCATGGACATGCAGATGCCCGAGATGGACGGCTACGCCGCCACTGCGGCCCTGCGCCGCGCCGGCTATCGCGGCCCGATCGTCGCGCTCACCGCGCACGCCATGGACGGCGACCGCGACAAGTGCCTCGCCGCCGGCTGCGACGACTTCGCCACCAAGCCGATCGATCCCGCGACGCTCCTGCGCGTCGCGCAGCGCTACTGTCAGGACGCCCCGACGCCGCAGCGCGGGGACCACGCAGAAGGAGGCTCGCCCATGCTCATGTCCGACTTCGCCGGCCCGCCACTCGACGACGACCCCGAGCTGCGCGCGCTGGTCCACATCTTCATCGACGGCCTGCCCGAGCGGGCGCGCCTGCTCGAGCGCAGCGTCGACGCGGGCGACCTCGATCGCGTGGCGCAGCTCGCCCACCAGCTGAAGGGCACCGCCGGGGGGTACGGCTTCCCCTCCCTCGGCGAGGCGGCGGCGCGCCTCGAGACCAGCGCCCGCACGCGTGCGGCGCTCGACGAGGTGCGCGGCCGCGTCGCCGACGTCGCCACGCTCTGCGAGCAGGCGCGGGCGGCAGCATGACCGGCCAACCCACCCGCGGCCGGGTCCTCGTCGTCGACGACGACCGGGACCTCTGTGCCCTGCTCGCCCTCCAGCTCGGGCGGCGGGGGTTCCACGTCACCTGGCGCACGACGCCCGCCGAGGCCCTCGAGGTGGCGCGCAGCGCCGATCTCGACGCCGTGCTCACCGACCTCCAGATGGACGGCATGCACGGCCTCGAGCTGTGCGAGCGCATCGTCGCCGTGCGACCCGACGTGCCGGTCGCCGTGCTGACCGCGTTCGGCAGCCTCGAGACCGCCGTGTCCGCGATCCGGGCCGGCGCCTACGACTTCATCACCAAGCCGCCCGACGTCGACGCGCTCGAGCACACGCTCGGGCGTGCGGTCGCGCAGCGCCGGCTGCGCGAGGAGCTGCGCCGGCTGCCCGTCGCCGGCGAGATGCGGCGCTTCGGCGAGCTGCTCGGGAACAGCGCGGCCATGCAGCGCGTGTTCGACCTGCTCCAGCGCGTGGTCGATTCCGACGCCTCGGTGCTGGTGACGGGCGAGAGCGGCACCGGCAAGGAGCTGGTCGCGCGCGCGCTCCACCGGCACGGCCGGCGCGGCAACGCGCCGTTCGTGGCCGTCAACTGCGCCGCGGTCCCGGAGGCCCTGCTCGAGAGCGAGCTCTTCGGCCACGTGCGCGGCGCGTTCACCGACGCCCGCAACACCCGCCCGGGCCTCTTCGCCCAGGCCCACGGCGGCACGCTGTTCCTCGACGAGATCGGCGATCTGCCCCTGCCCCTCCAGCCGAAGCTGCTGCGTGCGATCCAGGAGAAGCGCATCCGTCCCGTGGGCTCGGACGCCGAGGTGGCCTGCGACGTGCGCGTGGTGGCGTCGACGAACCGCGACCTCGACGCGGCCGTCGCCGAGCACCGCTTCCGCGAGGACCTCTTCTTCCGCATCAACGTGATCCCGCTGCCGCTGCCCGCGCTGCGCGATCGGGGCCACGACATCCTGCTCCTCGCCCAGCACTTCCTCGACCGCTGCCGGGCGCAGGGCGGGACGCGCGTCGTCGGCATCTCCGCGGCCGCGGCCCGCCGCCTTCTGGCCTATGCCTGGCCGGGCAACGTGCGCGAGCTCCAGAACTGCGTCGAGCGCGCCGCGGTCCTGGCGCGCTACGACCACCTGACGGTCGACGACCTGCCGGAGCGCGTCGGCTCGTACCGGCCGTCGTCGGCGCTGCTCGGCCCGGACGGCCCCCCCGGGCTGCTGCCGCTGGCCGAGGTCGAGCGCCGCCACATCCTGCGCGTGCTCGAGCTGGTGCGCGGCAACAAGACGCTCGCCGCGCAGGCGCTCGGGCTCGATCGCAAGACCCTGCGCCGCAAGCTCGCGCGCGGCACGGGCGAGAGCGAGGTCGAGCGCTGACGACGGGATGCCGGAGCGGGGCGCCTCGCCCCGCTGCCCGACGCGGTGCGCACCGAAAACCCGCGGCGTTTCGCGTTGGCACGTCCTTCGCTCGGGCGCAGGAGGCCGCACATGCACGAGCTCGCGACGGAACCCACCCAGCCGCCCCTCGCTCCGCCCCGGCTCCGCCTGGTGTCGCGCGACGTCCGCACGCGCGTCCTCCTCGCGGACGACGATCCCGACCTGCGACGGCTGCTGTCGCTGACGCTGCGCCGCGCCGGCTACGACGTGGTGGAGGCCGGCGACGGCGTCGAGCTCCTCGACCGTCTCGAGTCGACCGTCGCCAAGCGCGACTACTTCGGCGTCATCGTCGCCGACGTGAACATGCCCGGCCTCACCGGCCTCGACGTGCTCGCTGCGCTGCGCTGCACGTCGTGGACCACGCCCGTGATCCTCATCACGGCCTTCGGCGACCCGGCCACCAAGGCCGAGGCCGACGACCTCGGGGCGATGCTGCTCGACAAGCCGCTCGACCTCGACGCCCTGCGCGTCGCCGTGCGCGCCGCGGTCGACCGCTGAAGGGCGCCGGCCGTTACGGCGTCCCCACGCAGACGCTGCCGACGCGCAGCGCGGCCCGGGAGCCACGGACGTCGAGCGCGCTCGCGCCCGGCACGTCGCGTGCCGTCAGGCGCAGCTCCCATATCCCCTTCTTGGCGGTGCGGTCCGTCAGCTGGAGCTTGCGCGCACCCACGCCGGCGGTGGTCGCCCGCCAGCGGAAGAGCCCCGCCGCCGGGCGCGAGCGGCTCCAGCCCGGATCGTTGGGCGGGATGGAGAGCTGGACCGGCAGCCCGCCGTCGTCGAGCGTGAGGGCGAGCCCGACCCCGCGCGGGTCGAACGCGATGGCGCCGCCGGCGCTGGCGATGGTCGCCCGCAGCATCAGATTGCGGCCGATGCGGAGGCGCGTGATCGCGAGGTCCGGCACGCAGGCGGGCTCGCACGTGCAGTCGGACCTGCAGCGGCCGGGGCAGGCGGCCGCGTCGGCGCCGTCGCAGGCCTCGCCGCTCTCCCAGGCGCCGTTGCCGCACGTCCCCGGCGCGCCGCCGAAGGTGGTGACCGTCAGCTGGTAGGGGCCGTGCCCGGCGTAGCGCTTCACCCTCGCGTACCAGCGCCCGTCGACTGGCGCCGTCGCCGTACAGGCGCCGTAGGTGCCGGCGCCGTCGGCGCGGCAGTCCCAGTCGGTGGTCGTGGGCGGCGCATCGCGCTTCACGAAGAGGTCGAAGTCGGCGACGCCGTCGTCGACCCCGTTCATCGTGATGCGCAGCTCCGCTACGCCGCCCGTCACCGCGAAGGCGTGCGTGCGCTCGAGCGTCCCGAGGCCGAACACGTCGGTGACCGCGCGCACCGTGGTGCCCGGCTCGCCGGCGGACGGCAACGTGCCGCAGGCCCCGGGGCCGACGTCCCCCGCCGCCGCCGCGGTGATCCAGGGGGCATAGTAGGCGACGTTGGCGTCATAGCTGCGATCGGTCGGCAGGCAGCTGGTGCTCTCGCCGCCGGAGGTGACGCCCGCGACGGCGAGGTCGCCGGCCTCGGCGACGAAGAGCGGCCCGCCCGAGTCGCCGTGGCAGGTGTTCGCACCGGGGCCGGTGAAGGTCCAGCAGACGGAGGTCTCGTTCGAGATGCCGGGGGCGCAGGCGGCGGTGATGACGTCGCCGACGCGCTTCAGACCGTAGTCGTCGAAGCTGCCGCCGCTGCGCCCGAAGCCGACGATCGTGCCGGGCGTGCCGACGGCCGGCGCGCCGGTCGCGAGCGGCGTCGGGGCGATGCCGTCGACCGGCGCCGCCAGCCGCACGACGGCGATGTCGGCGACGGGGAAGCTGTAGGCGGGATGGACGCTGATGCTCTCGATGCCGACGAAGCCGAGGTGCTGGAAGAAGACCAGCTTCGTCGTCGGATCGGGCGCCGACGCGCCCTGGCAGCTGGCGCCGAGGCCGGGGCACACGCAGTGGGCGGCGGTGAGCAGCGTCCGGCAGCCGATCAGCGTCCCCGAGCAGGAGGTGTAGGCCGTCGCCGGGTTGCCGCCCGCGAGCAGTGCGCCGGTCGACGCGAACCCGCCCGTGAACGTGCCGTTCACGATGCGCGGCTGGAGACGCAGGCGCTGCGCCTTGCGGGCGCCGGCGCCCGCGGCGTCGATTCCCGCCATGACGAGAAGGGCGACGGTGAGGACGACGACGGCGCGGTGCGCAGACACGAGATGGGTCCCTCCAGTGCGCACCCGAGCGCGCAGTGAGGCGGGGGGCTACCGCGCCGCTCCCCCCGGAGTCAATGGCGGACGCGCGGGCCGAGGCGCACCGCCAGGACGAAGCAGGCCACCCCCAGCAGTGCCGCAGCGGATGCGCAGAGAAACGTGACCCGGTGCCCGAAGTCGTGCACCACGTTGCCGAGGACGAATGCCCCGCCCGTGACGCCGAGGTTGAAGGTCGCGTTGTAGAGCGTCTGCACCCGGCCGATCTGCCCGGCGCCGGCGTGGTCGACCGTGAAGGCGTTGAGCGCCGGGTAGTAGATGCCCTGCGCCGTGCCGAATGCGAGGCCGGCGAGCGCGAGCTGGACCGGCGAGTACACCAGCGCGAGCGCGGCGATGGCGACGCCGAGGCCGGCGAGGGCCGGCGTCGCGACGCGCGCATGGCCGAAGCGGTCGCCGAGACCGCCGCCGACCAGCCGGGTCGCGATCGCGGCGGCGGTGTACGAGAGGAAGAAGGTCGCCACCGGGCCGAGGTGCTCGTCGGCGACGAAGGTGGGCGCGAAGGTGATGACCGCGCCGAACGCGATGCCGCCGCAGCCGACCGCGGCGAGCGTCGCCGCGAGCAGGCCGCCCAGCCGGAACCGTCCCCGCCCGCGCGGCACGGGCAGCGTCGCCGCCGGCAGCGACCACGCGGCGACGAGCCCGACGGCAGCGTAGCCCGCCGCCGACACGAAGAGCAGCGGGAAGCCGCCGAGGCCGATCAGCATCTCGCCGAGCGTCGGCGCGAGCGCGTGCGTGGCGAGCGTCGACACCCCGTACAGCCCGAGCGCGGCGCCCCGGCGCGCCGGCGGCGCGTAGTCGACCGCGAGCGTCGACGCGGCGTTGAAGCCGGCCGCGAACGCCAGCCCCTGGAACGCACGCAGGAGGTAGAGCAGCGGCCCGACGGTGTCGACGACGAGGTAGGCGAGCGCGAGCAGCCCCATGCCCGCGATGCCGCCGCGCAGGAAGAGCTGGCGCGGAAAGCGGTCGAGCAGCGGCCCGATCAGCAGCAGGCCCGCCAGCCCGGCGACGCCGTTCGTCCCCATGACGAAGCCGACGTCGCGATCGCTGCCGCCGAGCGCGCGCACGTGCAGGGGCAGGAGGAAGAACGACGCGAAGCAGAGGAAGAAACAGAAGTTCGCGACGTTCAGCCGCACGAAGCGCGGCGTCAGAAGCGGCGGCGCGGGCGGCGTCACGCGGGCAGGCTGATGCGGTAGATGGCGCTGCCGCTGCCGACGACGCGGCCCGTGCGCCGGCCGAAGAGCCGCACGGCGGTGGTGAAGAGCCCGTCGTGCGCGGCGACGGCGTGCGCCTCGCCGACGACGTCCTCGTCACGCGCCGGGGCGTGCAGCGTGAGGTGCATGTTCACGGTGGCGGCCCGCCCGCGCCGGTCGAACCCGACGACCGCCCACGCGGCCGCGCCGGCCGCGGTGTCGACGAGCGACGCCAGCGCGCCGGCGTGGACGTCGCCGCGCGCGTCGGCGAGGTCCGGGCTCCACGGCAGCAGCGCCACGCCGGAGGCCACGTCGCGCCGTACGACCACGATGCCGAGCCGCTGCGAGAACGGCGACGGGCTGCCGATGCCGGGAGCGAGCGGCTCGGGCGGCACGACGGCCGGTGGCACCGTCGCCGCCGGCACGTGGACGGCCGGCCCGACGCGCTGGACCGTGAGCGCGCGCGCCACCGGCCGACCGCCGGCGGCGACCGCGACCTCGACGTGGGCCAGCTCGCTCCCGCGGCGCAGCACGGTCGCGTCGGCGGTGACGTCGGCGGCGCTGCCGGGCGCGAGATAGGCGAGCGCGAGATCGACCGGCGCCGCGTCCGCGTCCAGCGCCAGCCCCGCCGCCACGAAGACCAGCGACGCGGTGACGCCGCCGTGCAGCGTGCCGCCGCGATTCGCGGTGCGGGCGTCGAACGCGAGCGTGCAGCGGCTGCGGCCCGCGCCGCCGGCGGTGGCGGCGAGCCCGAGGACGTCGAGATAGGGCACGGACACGGGGCGTGTTTGGATCCCGCCCCCCGGCGCGACGCAAACCGCGCCGGGGTGGAGCCTCCTCGCGCGGCCGTGCTACGGCCTCCGCCCATGTCCGACTACGGCTTCTGGAACCTCGCGCAGCGCCATCCCGACCGCCTGGTCCTCGTGACGCCGGAGGGCGAGGAGCTCACCGGCGGCGGGCTGCTGGCGCGCGTGAACCGTCTCTCGCACGGCCTGCGCAGCCTCGGGCTCGAGCGCAGCGACGTCCTCGCCACCGTGCTGCCGAACGACGGCGCGATGATCGAGGCCTACCTCGCGGCGCTCCAGTGCGGCCTCTACCTGGTGCCGATCAACCACCACCTGACCGGCTCCGAGATCGCCTACATCGTCGACAACGCCGGCGCGAAGGCGGTGCTGTGCGGCGCGCGCTTCGCCGACGTCTGCCGCACGGCCGTGGAGGAGATCCGTTTTCCCGAAGCGGGGCGCATCGCCGTGGGCGGCGCCATCCCCGGCTTCCGCGACTACGAGGCGCTGCTCGCGAGCCAGCCGGACACGCTCCCCGCGGACCGCGCCGCCGGCCAGGTGATGAACTACACGTCGGGCACGACCGGGCGTCCGAAGGGCGTGCGCCGCCCGCTCGCGCCGCTCGACCCCGACACCGTGGGCACGTTCTACGGCATGTTCCTCGCGATGTTCGGCATCCAGCCCGAGCAGGGCAACGTGCACCTCGTCGGCTCGCCGCTCTACCACACGGCGGTGCTGCTGTTCGCCGGCTGCTCGCTCCACTTCGGCCACGCCGTCGTGCTGATGGACAAGTGGACGCCGGAGTCGTCGCTGGCGCTGGTCGAGAAGTACCGCGTCACCACCACGCACATGGTGCCGACGCAGTTCCACCGCCTGCTGGCGCTGCCCGACGCCGTGAAGCAGCGCTACGACGTCTCGTCCCTGCGCCACGTCGTGCACGCGGCGGCGCCCTGCCCCGTCGATGTGAAGCGCCGCATGCTCGCGTGGTGGGGCCCGGTGATCCACGAGTACTACGCCGCCAGCGAGGGCGGCGGCACGCTGGTCACGCCCGAGGAGTGGCTCGAGTACCCGGGCACCGTCGGCAGGGCGTGGCCGAGCTCCGAGATCCGCATCCTCGACGATGCCGGCGACGCGGTCCCGCAGGGCACCGTCGGCACCGTCTACATGATGCTCGGCTCGAACGACTTCGAGTACCACGGCGACGAGGACAAGACGCGCGCCAACCGCCGCGACGGCTTCTTCACCGTCGGCGACGTCGGCTACCTGAACCAGGCCGGCTATCTTTTCCTGTGCGACCGCAAGATCGACATGATCATCTCCGGCGGCGTCAACATCTACCCGGCGGAGATCGAGAGCGCGCTGCTGACGCATCCGAAGGTGGGCGACGCGGCGGTGTTCGGGGTGCCGGACCCGGACTGGGGCGAGTCGGTGAAGGCGGTCGTCGAGCCCGCCGAGGGAGTGACCGCGTCACCCGAGCTGGCCGACGACATCCTCGCCTTCTGCGCGCAGCGGCTCGCGAAGTACAAATGCCCGCGCTCGGTCGATTTCGTGGCGGCGATGCCGCGCGACCCCAACGGCAAGCTCTACAAGCGCAAGCTGCGCGACCCGCACTGGGAGGGCCGCGACCGCGCCATCTGACGAGCCGCCCACGAAAGAAAGCACTTGATTTAAAGCAGCGGCGGCTCGTACGCCCGGCCCCACGATGCGAACGATGCTTCGAAGCGTGGTGCTGGGAATCGTACTCGCCGCCGCGGCGGCCGGCGCGCAGACGTCGCCGCCGCAGCCGACGTCGGGCCCCGGCGGCAACGACTACCCGCACGGCAGCTACGTCATGACGACGAACGGCACCGGGGCGCTCCAGTACTGGGTCTACGCGCCCGCCGCGCCCGCACCGGCGACGGCGCCGCTCGTGGTCGTCCTCCACGGCGCGAACGTGCTCACGCCCGACCCGTACCTGCCGTGGATCGAGCACCTCGTGCGCCGCGGCAACCTCGTCGTCTACCCGAAGTTCCAGGCGAACGTGCTGACGCTGCCGAGCACCTACACCGGCAACGCGATCACCGCGATCCAGAACGCGCTCGCCTGGCTCGCCGCGACGCCGTCGCACGTGCAGCCCGACCTCGCGAAGTTCGCGCTCGTCGGCCATTCGTACGGTGGCCTCGTCAGCGTCAACATCGCGAACCGCTGGGCCTCGATCAGCCTGCCGCAGCCGAAGGCGCTGATGCCCGTCCAGCCCTGGTACGACAACATGGACGCGAGCCTCGGCGGCATTCCGTCGACGGTGCTGATGAACTGCGTCGTCGGCGCCGACGATCTGCTCGCCGGCGCCCAGGGCTGCGACCTCATCTGGGCGAGGACGGGGCACGTGCCGGCGGCGAACCGCGACTTCGTCACCATGCGCACGGATGCCCACGGCCCGGTCGCGCTCCAGGCGAACCACGTGGCCCCGACCGGCAACGTGCTCGACGCCCTCGACTGGTACGCCCTGTGGCAGACGTTCGACGGCCTCACCGACTGCGCCTTCTACGGCACGCACTGCGAATACGGCCTCGAGGACACGCCGGAGCACCGCGGGATGGGCTTCTGGTCCGACGGCGTCCCGGTGATCCCGCTGCTCATCACCGACGCCGACTCGCGCTGCGGCAACGCCGTCGTCGACCCGGCGGCGGGCGAGCAGTGCGACGTCGAGATCGCCGGCAGCGACTGCTGCGGGCGCGACTGCCGCTTCGCGTCCACCGCGACGGTCTGCCGCGACGCGGCCGGGATCTGCGACGCGGCCGAGACGTGCACGGGCGCGTCGGCCACGTGTCCCGCCGACGCCTTCGCCACCGGCGGCGTCTGCCGCCCGGCCGCCGGCGCCTGCGACCTCGCCGAGTCCTGCGACGGCGCCTCCGCCGCCTGCCCCGCCGACGCCTTCGCCACCAGCGGCGTCTGCCGCCCCGCCGCCGGCGTCTGCGACCTCGCCGAAACCTGCACCGGCGCCTCCGCCGCCTGCCCCGCCGACGCCTTCGCCACCAGCGGCATCTGCCGCCCGGCCGCCGGCGTCTGCGACCTCGCCGAAACCTGCACCGGCGCCTCCGCCGCCTGCCCCGCCGACGCCTTCGCGCCGGCGGCCACCGTGTGTCGCCCGGCGACCGACGCCTGCGACGTCGCCGAAACCTGCACCGGCAGCGCCGCCGCCTGCCCCGCCGACACCGGCCTCCCCGACGGCGACGGGGACGGCATCTGCGACGCCGAGGACGTCTGTCCCACCGTCCCCGATCCCGACCAGGCCGACGGCGACGGCGACGGCCTCGGCGACGCCTGCGACGCCTGCACGAACCTCGCCCCGACCACGGTGGCGAAGCCGTCGCTCACGCTGGCGAAGGTGCTCGCGCCCGCCGGCGACGACAAGCTGTCGCTCGCCGCCACGATCGCCGGCGTGCCGATGTCGCCCCCGGTCGACCCGTTGACGAACGGCTTCCGTCTGCTCGTCACCGGGGCCGACGGCAGCGTCGTCCTCGACACGACGCTCCCCGGCGGTGCGTGGAGCCCCACCACCCGTGCCGGCTGGGTCGCCGCCAAGAACGGTGCGACCTTCACCTACAAGAACGCCGGTCGCGAGATCCCGCTCGTGGACGGCATCATGAAGATGGTCCTGAAGCGCGTGTCGAACCCCCCGAACGGCGTGAAGGTCACGGTGAAGGGGAAGAACGGAACGTACGCGGTCGCGCCGTCGGCGCTTCCGCTGACGACGACCATGGTGCTGACGCCGCCGGTCGCGACCTCGGGACAATGCGGCGAGACGTCGCCCGGCTGTGCCCTGAGCGGCGGTGGGGCGACCGTGAAGTGTCGCTAGCAGCGCGTCGCCGAGCCGGTCGCACCGCCGGCTCGGCGACGCCGCCGCCCTCGTACGATCGGCGCCTGCGCGCGCAGCTCGTGTCCGAGACGGCCGGACCCCGGCATCGGCGCCGCTCCGCGCTTCAGTAGCGCTTCTCCCCGCACACCCAGTCGCTGCGCACGCGCACCACCAGTCCCTCGAGCCCCACCGTCTCCGCATCCGGGACGTCACGGCCCGCGACGGCGACGCTCCACGTGCCGCTGCGGCGGCGTTGCAGGACCACCTTGCGCAGGCCGTCGGTGCGGCCGCGCCAGCGCCAGAGGCCGCGGTTGGGTTTGGAGCCGCGCCAGCCGGGGTCGTCGGCGGGGATCGTCATGGTGGCGCTGTTGGCGACGACGTCCTCGACGGACAGGACGAGGTCGGCGAGGCGGGGGTCGAAGGACGGGTCGAGGCCGCCGAGCTGGCCGCGGACGAGGAACTTGCGGACCAGCTGGATCTGGCCGATCGCGAAGGTCGCCGTGTCGCAGCGCAGGCACAGGCAGTCGAAGTCGCACATGCCGGGGCAGGCGGCGTCGTCGAAGCCGTCGCACTCCTCGCTGGTCGGATCGAGGAGGTCGTCGCCGCAGAACGGGAACTCCTCCTCGTCGTCGTCCTCCTCCGGAAGGGTCGTCGCGGCGATCTGGTAGACGCCCTCGCCGGCTTCGCGGCGGACCATGGCGTACCAGGTGCCGGCGTCCGGGTAGATCAGCTCGCAGTAGCCGTACTGGCCCGGGCCGATCTCGGCGCAGTCCCAGTCGTCCAGCGTCGGGGGCGCGCCGAAGCGGACGTAGAGATCGAAGTCGTTGCGGCCGTCGTCGGCGGCGTGGAGGCCGACGCGGAGCTCCTCCGTCCGCTCGGGCACCGGGACGGCATGGACGGCCTCCGGCCCGTCGCGCGTAACCGTGCCCGTGAACGTCGTCACCGTCGTGCCCTCGGCGCCGATCGGGCGCAGGTAGCCGCAGGTGGCGCCGACGTCGTCGCCGCCGGTCGCGGCGATCCAGTCGCGGTACGGCGCGATGCGGACGTCGTAGCCGCGGTCGCCCTTGAGACAGCTGCTCTTGGTGCCGCCGGCGCCGACGCCCGCGAGCGCGCCCGCGACGAGCAGCGGACCGCCCGCGTCGCCGGTGCAGCCGTTCGCGCCCGCGCCGTCGTAGGTCCAGCACACCATCGTCGCCGGATCGATGCCCTTCGGGCAGGCGGCGGTGGTCACCGGCCCCTCGCGCTTGATCCCCGTGGCGGCGTCGCTGCCGCCCGTGGTGCCGAAGCCGACGAGGAGACCTGCCGTGCCCATGCCGACGGGATCGGCGGACAGGGGCACGGGCGGGATGCTGGTCGCCTCGTAGCTCAGACGGAGGATGGCGAGGTCGGCGGCCGGGAAGGCGAAGTCCGGATGCACGACGATCTCGTCGACCGGGAACATGCCCGCGTGCTCGAGGTACACGTTCCAGCCGAGCGGGTCCGGCGCGTCGTCGCCCTGACACGGCGCCTTCTTCGACGGACAGACGCAGTGGGCGGCCGTGACGAGGGTGCCGCAGCCGATCAGCGTCGCCGTGCAGGTCGGCACGCCGGGACCGATGCCGCCGAGCAGGGCGCCGACGGCAGGATGGGCACCCGTCGGCGCGCCGCCGACGATGGGCGCCGGCGACGCAGCGGCGAGGGTCGCACCGAGCGCCAGGGACACCAGGGCCGCACGGACACACCCCACCGCTCCTGCTATCGGCACGGCGCCGGCGGAACTTGAGCGCAGCGGCCGCAGGAGGCAGGACGGCGGCGTGGGCGAGATCGGCGTGGTCTCCGACACGCACGGGCTCGTGCGGCCCGAGCTGCTCGCGGCGCTCGACGGCGTCGTGCACGTGCTCCACGCCGGCGACGTCGGCTCGGCCGAGGTGCTGGCGGCGCTGGGGCAGATCGCCCCGGTGACCGCGGTGCGCGGCAACAACGATCGCGGCCCGTGGGCGGCGACCCTGCCCGCGGCGATCACCGTCACGCTCGCCGGCGTGCGCATCCACCTCCTCCACGATCGCAAGGAGCTGACGGCCGTGCCCGACGTCGCCGTCGTGGTCGCCGGCCACTCGCATCGGCCGGGTGTCGCGGAGCACGACGGCGTCCTCTTCCTCAATCCGGGAAGCGCCGGGCCGCGACGCTTCAGGCTGCCCGTGACCATGGCGCGGCTCGCGCTCACGGACGGCGTGCCCGCCGTGCGCATCGTGTCGCTGATCACGTGACGCGCACGGCCGCTGCTCGACGCAGGCGCCCACCTCGATTACGACGGGCCGCATGCGCGAGCGCCGGTACGTCGTCGTGGACGTCTTCACCTCCACCCCGCTCCGGGGCAACCCCGTCGCCGTCCTGCTCGACGCCGAGGATATCGACGCCGCCGCCATGCAGCGTCTCGCCGCGTGGACGAACCTCTCCGAGACGGTCTGCGTGCTGCCGCCGACGACGCCCGAGGCGAGCTACCGCGTCCGCATCTTCACGCCGCGCGAGGAGCTGCCGTTCGCGGGCCATCCGGCGCTCGGGACCGCGCACGCCGTCATCGAGGCCGGGCTCGTTCCGCGCAGCCCCACGCTGCGCCAGGAATGCGGCGCCGGCGTCCTCGGCTTGCGCCTCGAGGACGAACGCTTCTGGGTGCGGACGCCTCCGGCGCAGGTGCTGAGCGACGATCCCGAGACGCTGCGCGTGGTCGAGGAGATGCTGGGCGCGCCGCTGCTGCGCGCCGCCGGCGCCCGCATCGTCGACCTCGGACCGACGTGGCTCGTCGTCCAGGTGGACGAGGTCGCGGCGCTGCGGGCAGCGCGGCCCGACCTCCTCGGCATCGAGGGCCTGTCGCGTGACCTCGGGCTCACCGGCGTGACCGCCTTCGCGGTCGACCCGCAGGCCGACCCCCGCGTCGTCGTGCGCTCGTTCGCGCCCGCGAGCGGCGTTCCGGAGGATCCCGTCTGCGGCAGCGGCAACGCCTCGGTGGCGGCGTTCCTGGCCGCCGCGAAGCGCCTCGATCGTCTCGGCCCGTCGTGGACCGCGAGCCAGGGACGCGAGGTCGGCCGCGACGGCACGGTCGCCGTGCGCGTGTCCGACGACGGGGCGACCATCGAGGTCGGCGGCGCCGCGGTGACCGTCGTCGCCGGCGTCCTGCGGCTCTGAACGCGAACCGCCGGCGGGTACGACGCGGCCGCGCGACGCCGACGCCCCGTGCGCGCGCAGCCGCCGCTGCGACCTCGTCCGGGCGCTCGACCGGCCACCCGTACCCACCGTCGAGCCCGACGAAGCGCCCGCGCATGCGCCGTGCGAGCCGCCCGCCGGCGGCGGGATCGACGAACGCATCCGGCCGGCGAGGACGAGGCCCGGGCGCGGGATCGCGTCGCCGGCGTCGTGCCGCGCCGCACCCACGTGGACGGGCCCTCCGGGCGAGCCCGGCGAACGTCAGTGCACGTGGTGGTTGCGCAGCGCGACCAGCGAGGTCGTGAGCTGCTTCGAGGCGGCGAGCAGCTCGCGCACGGCGGGCGGGAACGGGGGCGCGTCGATCGGCGCGTTCGCGACGCGCGCCTCGAGCTGCTCGGTGAGCGCCAGCGCGAGGTCCCAGCGACGGTCGCGGATCAGTCCGGCGATCTCTTCCACGGCAGCTTCCAGGTCGGCGAGGTCCATGGGCCGACGTCCAGCAACCGGCATGCCCCCGAAAACGCGCGCGGCGCGGTGCTCGGCGGCGGCGCGGCTGCGCGAAGCTCGCAGCGCTGCGGGACGAGAGGCGCGACCGCACGGCGCCCGCCATGCCCGCGTCCCCCATTGACATCCGACCGATCGGTCGGCTAGCTGGAACCGATCGGTTGGTCGATGACACAGCCCGCCCCCAAGCACTCCGCACGCGACAATATCCTCGACTGCGCCGAGACGCTGTTCGCGCGTCGCGGCTTCGCGGGGATCGGGCTGTCCGAGGTGGCCGAGGCGTCCGGTCTCGCGAAGGCGTCGCTCTTCCACCACTTCCGCAGCAAGGCGCAGCTCTACGCCGCCGTCACCTCGCGCATCCTCGCGCGCATCGACGACGCCCTCACCCGCACCCTCGCCGAGGGCGGCACGCCGTCGCAGCGCCTCGAGCGCTGGATCGACCTCATCATCGACGAGCTCGCCGCGCACCCCGCCCACGCTCGCCTGCTGCTCCGCTCGCTCTTCGAAGACGACGAGGTCTCCGGCGAGCTGCCCGAGGAGCAGGAGGCCGACGCGCGCCTGCGCCGCATCATCGGCGCCGGCGGCCGCCTCCTGCGCGAGGGCATGGCCGCCGGCGAGTTCCGTGCCGCCAGCGTCCCGCACACCCTGCAGACGCTGATCGGCGCCATCGTGTACCACTTCGCGTCCGGCGAGTTCGGCGACGAGCTGCTCGGACGTCCCGTCTTCTCCGCCGTCGAGGTCCGCCGGCGGAAGACCGAGCTGAAGACCCTCTTGCGCCACGGCCTCATGACCACGCCCGGCACCACCCGGGGGAGGAAGAATTGATGGAGACGATACTCAAGGAGCACCGCCGCCAGATCGGAAACTTCGAGGTGGTCGACGTCGTCGACGAGCAGCAGATCGCCGGGCTGCGCCGGAAGCTCGACGTCGACGTGCCGCTCGAGCTGCACTGGACGTGGGAGTACGGCAGCGAGGTCGAGGAGCTGCGCGCCCTCTACGAGCGCGGCAAGCGCGGCCAGTGGAACGCGGAAGAGGACATCGACTGGTCGATCCCGATGCCGCGCGACGAGTGGTTCATCCCGCCGATCGGCGCGTCCCTGCTGGCGAGCCTCCTCACCGAGATGGGCCGCGACGAGGCCACCTGCAAGGAAGCGGCGTGGGACGAGTTCTCCCACCTGATCTCGCAGCTGCTCCACGGCGAGCAGGCGGCGCTCCAGCTCTGCGGCCAGCTCGTCAACTGCTGCCCGACCATGGACCAGAAGTGGTACGCCGGCTCGCAGGTCATCGACGAGGTCCGCCACATCGAGGTCTTCTCGAAGTTCCTGCAGCGCAAGATGGGCGTCGTGCATCCCATCGACCCCACCCTGAAGGTGCTGCTCGACAAACTCCTCGAGGCGCCGAACTGGCAGACGAAGACGCTCGGCATGCAGACCCTCTTCGAGGGCATGGCCGTCGGCATCATGGACATGGTCGCCAAGACGAACCTCTCGCCGCTGGTGAAGGACATCATCCACCGCGTGCACGGCGACGAAGCGCGCCACGCGGCGTTCGGCGTCCTCAGCATGCGCCGGCTGGTGAAGGAGTCCGACCCGGAGACGCTCGAGCAGCTCGAGGACTTCGCCTTCAACATCCTCGAGACGCTGAACGCGAACCAGCAGCTCGACATGCTGCACCGCTTCGGCCCGAAGTACGGCATCGACCCCGACGCCGCCGTGCAGATCATGCACGGCATGGATCAGTGGTCGCTCATCAACAGCGAGCCCTACATGCACACGGTGATGCCGAACCTGATGCGCCTCGGGCTCATCACCGAGCGCACCGAGCACAAGTACCGCGAGCGCGGCATGCTGATCGGCGAGCACCTCGCCCAGCGTCAGGCCGCCGCGGCCGGCAACTAGCCGCCCGCCACCGTCACGACCGGCCGGCCCCTCCCCTGCGAGCGGCCGGCCGTCGTGCGTTCGGGCCGCGAACCGACGCGACGGTCCTCGCGGGCGATGCGCAGCGTCTCGGACACGCGCCCCGCGGTCGCCGTCGGCCGGGCCGTCAGGCGTTGCGCAGCGCGAGCAGCCAGGCGCCGGCGACGACGAGCCCGGCCAGTGCGCCGAGGGCACGCTGCGCGGCCGGTCCGGGGGCGCGCCGCAGGCCGAGGCCCGTGATCCCGCCGAGAACGCCGCCGACGAGGAAGCCGAGGAGATGCGCGCCGACGTCGACGCGCGCGTCCTCGGTGGCCCCGAGGAGCGCGAGCAGCGCGAAGCCGGCGGCGAGCGGCACCCAGGCGCGGGCGAACCCCGTGCCGAGACGCCACGAGCGCACGCACGCGAGCCCCGTGACGATGCCGATGCCGCCGAGGACGGCGGTCGACGCCCCGATCGAGACGTGTCCCGGTCCACGCAGGACGGCGTTCAGCCAGTTGCCGCCCGTCCCGGCCGCGACGAGGAGCAGCGCCGTGAGCCCCCCGCCGAGCGTGCGGCAGAGCGCGGCCGCGACCACGCCCCCGCTGACGAGGTTGCTGACGAGATGGGCGGCGTCGGCGTGCAGCGTGAGCGCGGTGACCGCGCGCCACGTCTGGCCGGCGAGGATGCTGCGCGCGTCGGCGGCGCCGGCGTGCAGCGCCCAGACGGCGCCCGGCCCCGCCGTCAGGAGATAGGCGACGGCGAGCGCCGCGACCATGACGAGCGCCCCGCGGATGCTGCCGCCGTCGAGCTCGTCGGACGCGATCCCCGCCCGCCGTCGCTGCCGCTCGGCGTCGGCCTCGGCGACGATCGCCCGGGCCTGCGTCTGGTCGGCGGCCGCCACGCCGATGGCCCACCCGCCCGGGACCGCGACCACCCGGTGCGGGATGCCGGCCGCCGCGAGGGCAAGCGCCCACTCCTCGACGGTCGCGGACTCGGCGTGCGCGCCGGCGACGGCGTCGAGCGGCGCGTCGCTCAGGACCAGGAGCCCAGCGAACCCTGCGTGAGCTGCCCCCCGCACTGCGGGCACGCGAGCCGCTCGGCGATGCCTTCGATCAGCTTCACCGGCCCGTTGCACTCGACGCAGCGGCGGTCGCGGCGATCGGTGCGCGGATCGGAGAGATCGAGCACCCGGATGGCCTTGCACGCCGGGCACAGCGCGAGCCCACCCCAGTAGCGCGCGCGGCCCGCCTTGCCCCAGCCGATCTGCAACGAACCGGTGGCGTAGCGGCAGGTCGGACAACGGTATTCGACGATCGACCCCATACGGCTTTCAGACTCCCCCCCGGCGAACCATCCAGCGTCGCTAGCCTCCGGGGGCGCCCGCTGTCAATCGGCGGCCGCACGGCGGCCGGCCGCAAGCGGCGGGGTCGCAGCCCGCGCGGCCGACACCACCCAGGCGAGAAAGCGCTCGACGCCGTGGACCACGAAGGTCGTCCGCAGCGACGGGAAGATCTCGAAGGCGTGCTGCGCCCCGGGGATCTCGGCGTAGCAGACGCGTCCCGGCGCCGCCGTCTGGAGGGCCTCGGCGAAGGCCCGCGCCTCGCCCACCGGAACCAGCGTGTCGTGGTCGCCGTGGATGACGAAGAACGGCGGGATCTCCGCACCCACGCAGTGGAACGGCGACGCCCGCTCCCAGCGCTCGCGCGCCTCGGCGAAACGACACTTCATCACCTGGCGCTCGAGGAGGCGCAGGAGCCCGCGATTGCGCTGGTACTTCCCGTGGTCGGTGAAGTCGTAGACGCCGTAGAACGCCACGCAGGCCTGGACGCGGGTGTCGGCGGCCTCGAACCCCGGCTGGTAGGCGGGGTCGTTCGGGGTCAACGCCGCCAGCGAGGCCAGATGCCCGCCGGCCGAGCCGCCGGTGATGACGACGCAGTCGGGGTCGGCGCCGTAGCCCACGCCCTCGGAGCGAACCCAGGCGAGCGCGCGCTTCACGTCGATCAGCGGATCGGGGAAGGTCGCCCGCGGGCTCAGCCGGTAGTCGGCGCTGACGCAAACCCAGCCGCGGCGCGCGAGATGCAGCATGAGCGGCAGACCCTGCTCGTTCTTGCTGCCGAGCACCCAGCCGCCGCCGTGGATCTGCAGCAGCGTCGGAGCCCGCATCGGCCGGTCGCGGCGGCGATAGACGTCGAGACGCAGCCGATGTCCGCCCTCTTCGCTGTAGACGACGTTGCGGATGCGCTCGACGTCGCCGCCGCGGCGGATCGGGAACGGCACGACGATCTGTCCCCAATCCACTCCGGGCGCGAAGCGGGCGGCGACGCCCGGATCGATGTCGCTGCGGTACTCGGGACCGAGACCCGCCGAGAGCGCGTCCTCGACGGCGGCCTCCGCCTCCCAGGCGCGCGCGTGCACGCGCCAGAGGAAGCCCCATGACACGAACGTGACGGCGAGCGCGACCTGGCCCGGCCAGGCATCGAGCGCGCCGAGCCACACGAAGACCAGCGTCGCCGCGAGCTGCCACGCGAGGTGATGCAGGGCGAGCTCGGTCGTCAGCCACCCGGCGAAGAAGCTCGCGACCGCCAGCGGGGCCGGACGATACGTCGGCCGGTAGGCGTTCCAGGTGAACCAGGCGCCCACCAGCGCCGCCAGGAGGAACAGCCAGGACATCGCCGCGATCGCTGGCACGCCCCGCCCGCGAGCGTCAAGCGCGGCGCCGCGCGCAATCTCCTTGCGTGCGAGCGCGCGCGGGTGGGAGGGTCCCCGCCGTGCGAACGCCGGGCGTGCTGGCACGAGTCGCCGAGCTGCTGACCGACGCGTGGGGCGGACCCGTGCGGGCGCGCGACGCCGATCTGCTCAAGTCCTGGTCGCGCACCGACGTCCTGCGGCTGCGCCTCGACGCGCCGGCCGGACGTCCGCCCACGGTGATCGTCAAGCGCAGCAAGCACGCCGAGCGCGGCGCCGACGAGCATGCCGCGCTCACGCTCGTCAGCGAAGCCGGGCGGGCCGCAGGCACGGTGCCGCGCGTGCTCGCCGCCGACCCCGCTCTCCGGCTCCTCGTCCTGGAGGACCTCGGGGCCGGCCCCACCGTCGAGCAGCTCCTGCGCGGCCACGACGGTGAGGAGGCCGCCGACGCCGTGATCGGCACCGCGCGGGCGGTGGGGCGCCTGCACGCCGCCACCGCGGACCTCGGCGCGGAGTACGATCGGCGCCGGGACCGCCTCGGACCCCGCACCCCGCCGCTCGTCCAGGCGGTGCGCGACCTCCACGACGACCGCGCGGCGCTGGCCGCGTGGCTCGGCGCGCTCGACGTCCACGAGCCGGCGCACGTCGAGCGCACCCTCACCGAGATGGGCGCGCGGCTCGCCGCGCCGGCGGCCTTCGGCGTCCTCACCCACGGCGACGTCGCGCCCGCGAATGCGGTTCGCGGCTCGGCCGGCGTCCTGCTCGTCGACTTCGAGTACGCCGGCGTCCGGCACGCGCTGACGGACACGCTCTGCTGGACGCTCGCGTGCCCGTTCCCGCTCGAGCTCGCCATGCGCGCGGACGCGGCCTATCGCGCCGAGGCCCGGGCCGCGCTGCCGATGCTCGACGACGACGCCGCGGCCGGCGCCGCCCGCATCCTCGTCGTCGGCGCGCGGGTGCTCGACCTGCTGCGCTGGCTGCCGCCTGCCCTGCTGCTGCGCGACCGCGGCTGGGCGCCGGGGATGTCGGGGCGCCAGGCGGTGCTGTGGCACCTCGAGCGGGCGCTCGCCATCGCCGAGCGCGACGGTGCCGGCGGCCTCGAGCCGCTCGTGCCCACGCTGCGTCTGCTGAGCGTCCGGCTCTCGGCGCGCTGGACGGCCGAGCGCGACACCCTCTTCACCTGGCCGGCGCTGCGTGCCGGCACCGCGGCGCGACGCCGGGCCGTACCCTGAGCCGGGCTCAGCCGCCGAACGCCTGCACCCACCAGAGACGGCCGCGGCCGTCGCGCGCGCAGCCGACGCCGAGGTCGCGGAAGTACGTGCGCAGGACGTTCGCGCGATGGCCGGTGCTGCGCATCCAGCCGCTCATCACGGCGTCGGCCGAGGCGTACCCGGAGGCGATGTTCTCGCCGAGCGCGCCGCCGCCGTAGCCGGCGGCGCGGATCGCCTCGATCCAGCCGTCGTGCGACAGCACGCCCGACGCCGCGAGGTCGCGGCTGCGCCGCGCCGCCGCGGCGCGCAGGCGCGCGTCCATGCGCATCGGCAGGACGCCCGCCGCCGCACGCTCGACGTTCACCAGCAGCAGGACCTCCTCCTCGACCCCGGCCGGGCAGCCGCCGTCGCCGACCGCGCTCGGATCGCCCGGCCCGCGCCCGCCGTCGGCAGCGCCCACGCGGACCGCCGGGCTCCACGCGGAGGCGACGCCGCTCTCGAGCACGCGGGCCCGATACCAGTAGGGGCCCGTGCCGCGCGGCCGGTCGGTCCACGTCTGGCGCTTGCGGGCGCGCCCCACGCGGGCGACGGCGCCGAACTGCCTGCCGTCGTCGCTGCGCTCGACCTCGACCGCCAGCGCGGCCCGCGGCGCCGCGGCCTTGAAGCTCCAGCGCACCCGGACGTTGCCTTTGGCGCCCGCGCTCGCCTGGAGCTGCGGAGGGTCGGCGGCGGCAACCGTCGCCGCACACACCGCCAGAAGAAGGATCGCCGCCGCCCACGTCACCCGCATCGTCCACCTCGCGGCCGGCGTACCGCCGGCTCGCTCCAGGGTGGCCCGACGCGGGCGACGTCTCAAGCAGAAAGTTTACACGCTTTCCTTTCACTCCGCCGTGCGCAGTGCCTTGAGGACCGCTTCCGGGTGCGCTTCGGCCTTCGGCACGCGCGCCCAGTGCTTGCGGACCTTGCCGTCCGGGCCGACCCACACCGTCGAGCGGATCACCCCGGTGGTCTTCTTGCCGTAGAGGACCTTCTCGCCGAAGGCGCCGTACTTCGTCATGACCGTCCGCCTCGGGTCCGAGAGCAGCGGGAACGGCAGCCGGTACTTGGCGCTGAACCTCTGGTGCGACGCCGCGTCGTCGGCCGACACGCCGAGCACCACGGCGCCGAGCTTCTGGAGCTCCTTCCACGCATCGCGGAAGCCGCAGGCCTCCTTCGTGCACCCCGGCGTGTCGTCCTTCGGGTAGAAGTAGACGATCACGTGCTTGCCCGCGAAATCGGACAACGAGACCTTCGTGCCTGCGCCGTCCTCCAGCGTGAACGCGGGAGCCGCCTTACCGACCTCGAGCGCCATCGAACGTCACCTCCTCGGTCGTCCCGGGTCGCACGTCGCTCGTGGGGAATCAAGGTGCAGCGGGCGCGGACGCCGCCGCGCGCAGCCGCCCGAGCCAGCGCCGATCGAGGCGCGCCTTCCACGCGGCCGCGAGCCGCCCGTGCCACCACAGGCCGCCCCACAGCGCCAGCCCGGTGCCGTCGCCGCAGCTCACGATGAGCAGCGTACGGCGCTGGGGCCGGAAGCGGCGCAGGGGACGGCCGTCGAGCGCGGCGGCGAGGTTCGCCGCGAGCACGGGCGCCTGCCGCACGGCGTACACGCCGACGCGCGGCAGCGCGCTGCCGGCGAACGCGATGCAGTCCCCCGCACCGAACACCCGCGCGTCCGCGGGCGCGCGCAGGCAGGCGTCGGTCACCAGCGCGCCGTCCGCGTCGAGCGGGAGGCTCGTGCTGGCGGCGAGCGGTGGCGGCACCAGGCCGGTGGCGAGGACGCAGACGTCGCAGGCGAGCGTGCGGCCGCCCGCCGTGTGCAGCGCACCCGGCTCGACGGCCGCCGCGGCCCGCCGACCCGACCTCGACCCCGGCCCGCGCGGAGGACCGCGGCGAGCGCGCGCGCCGCGCCCTCCGGCAAAGATGCCGGCGCGAGCCGCGCGCTGCGGGCGACGAGCGTGATCGCCGCCCGCCCGCGCCGGCGGGCGAGTTGCCGCGAGGTTCGCCGCGACCCGCAGCCCGCAAGCCCTCCGCCCACGATCGCCACCCGCGGTACCGCCCCGGCCGCGAGCCGGGCCTCGAGCCCGCGCCGCAGACGCCCGAGCATCGCCAGCGGCTTCACGGCCGCGGCGTGCTCGCCCCCCGCGACGGCCGACGCCGGCACGACGCTGCCGACGTCGAGCGAGACCAGGTCGAACGGTAGGGGCGGACCGGCAGCGAGGACGACGCGTCCCGCGGCGCGATCGATCGCCACCGCCTCGCCGCTGACGAGGCGGCCGCCGAGCCGCGCGACGAGCGGCGCGACGTCGACCGCCTCGGCGCCGAGCGGAGCGCCGCCGCCGAGCATCCCCGTCGCGAGCCCGGAGTAGTGGAACGGCCCCGGGGCCACGCAGACGAGCGCGACCTCGCGCCGCGCGAGCACCGGCGCCGCGAGAACGGGCAGGTGCGCATGCCCGGCCCCGAGCAGCACCACGCGCGGCCGCGACGCCGGCACGACGACGTGTCAGGCGCCGAGCGGCCGCAGGCGTACGGCCACCGACTTGAAGACGGGCGTCGCCGACGCCGCGTCGATCGTGCGCGGCACGAGGACGTTGCCCTCGGGATAGTAGACCGCGAGGTTGCCGGGCGGCAGCGGCGCGACGCGCACCAGCGCGTCCATCGCACCGGTCGCGTTCTCGAGCCGTACGCGAGCGTCGCGCGCGAGGCCGAGGCGGCGGGCGTCGGCGGCGTTCATCATGACGACGTCGCGCCGCTCGTTGCCGCGGTAGACGTCGGCGTCCTCGTAGACGACCGTGTTGAACTGCCCCTCCGAGCGCAGGGTCATCAGACGGAACTCGCCGGGGCCGGGCGCGAACGTCGAGGGCGGCGTCGGGACGAAGCGGGCCCGGCCGTCGGGGGTCGCGAACGCCGGCGTGTGGAAGGTGCGGCCGGCGACGGCGAACTCGCGCCGCGTGCGGTCGACCTCGGCGATCGCCTCGTAGCCCGGCACGACGCGCGCGATCGCCGCCCGCAGCGCGGCGTGGTCGCGGAAGGCGCCGAAGTCGACGGGGCCTGCCGGCAGCACGCGCTGCGCGAGCCCCGCCAGGATGTCGACCTCGGAGCGCATCTCGTCGGAGGCCGCGGGTGCGCCGCCGTCGGAGACGCGGACGAAGTTGAACATGCTCTCCTGCGTCGTGCACTGCCGCTCCTCGTCGCGCGCCAGCGCGGGCAGGACGAGCGTCGTGCGGCCGCGGCCGTGGACGTGGCTCTCGTTGAGCTTCGTCGACACGTAGATCGTCGTGCCGATCGCCTGGAGGGCGCGGGCGGTGAACGTGCGGTCGGGCGACGCGGCGAACAGATTGCCGCCGAGGCACAGCGCGACGTCGACGCCGCCCGCCGCCGCCGCCGCTTCGACGCTCGCCAGCGTGTGCATGCCCGGCGTCGCCGGCACGGGCACGCCGTAGAGCTCGGCGAGGCGGCGCGCGAACGCCGTCTTCAGCGCGGGCGCGACGCCGACCGAGCCGACGCCCTGCACGTTCGAGTGGCCGCGGATCGGCAGCAGCCCGGCGCCCGGCCGCCCCACCCAGCCGCGTGCCAGCGCGAGGTTCACGAGCGCGTGCACGTTGTCGACGCCGTGCGCGTGCTGGGTGACGCCCATCGCCCAGGCGACGATGCCGCGCCGGGCGGCGGCGAGGCGCGCGACGGCGGCGGCGATCTTCCGCCGGTGCGACGTCACCGCCGCGGCGGCGAGCGCCGCGGGTCGGCCGCGAGGGCCGCGTCGCGCACCGCGTCCCAGCCGGTGGTGTGCGCCGCCACGAACGCGGCGTCGACGGCGCCGCGGTCGATCACCCCGCGCAGGAGCGCGACCAGCAGCGCCACGTCGGCGCCGACGTGGGGCTGCAGATAGACGTCGCTCACCTCGGAGCCGAACAGCATGCTGCGCCAGTCGGAGGGGACGCGGAAGCGCATCAGCCCGACCTCGCGATACGGGTTGATGACGACGACGCTGCCGCCGCGGCGCCGCAGCGCGACCAGCTGCGTGATCAGGCGCGGATGGTTCGAGGCCGGGTTCGCACCCACGACCAGCGCGAGGTCGGCCTGCTCGAGGTCGTCGAGCGTCACGGTCGCGGTGCCGCTGCCGATGGCGGCGCCGAGCGCCACCGTGGAGGCCTGGTGGCAGTAGTAGGAGCAGTTGTTGACGTTGTTGGTGCCGTAGGCGCGCGCGAAGCACTGGAGCAGGAAGGCCGCCTCGTTGCTGCTGCGGCCCGAGGCGTAGAAGAAGACGCGCGCGGGCGTGGTCGCGCGCAACGCGGCGGCGGCGCGCGCGAGCGCGTCGTCCCAGCCGATGCGGCGGAAGTGGGTGTCGCCGGGCTCGCGGCAGAGCGGGAAGCCGATGCGGCCCGCGGCCTCGAGCTCGCGCGACGACAGGCGCTCGAGCGCCGCCGTGTCGTGCGTGCGGAAGAACGTCTCCGGGATCGGCGGCTGCATGTCCGCCGCCTGCGCCTGGATCGACTTCTTGCAGACCTCCGGGAACGCGCCGTGCTCGTTCACCATGCCGCCGCGCTGGCCGCCCATGCCGACCGCGCAGGTCTTGCAGGCGTTGTGCGCCGTCAGGCGGCGTCCGGTAGCGACCAGTCCGGCGGCCCGGGCCCGGGCCAGCGAGTAGCGCACCGCGGCGAAGCCGCCGCCGGAACGACGCGGACGCATCGGCTCCGCCTAGCGCGCGGCCGCCGCGGCGGTCAACGCGGAGGCGTGCGCGAGTCGAACGCGGATCGCCCGGCCCACGCGACCGGTGTCGGAGCATGCAGACGATTCCGTGCGTCGTGCGAACATTTGCCTTGACACCGAGGAGAGACCCCGGCTACCCGGCAAGCCCACTACACGCTGACTTCCGGGGGGGAACGTCACCTTGTCCATCATCGCGGCCGTCCGTCGTTCGGGCCTCGCTCCTTCGCTGCTCGTCCTCGCCCTGATCGTCCTGCCGTCGCCCGCCCGTGCCCTCATCTGCGGCGACGGCATCCTCGACCCGCTGCTCGAGGAATGCGACGACGGCAACGATCTTCCCGGGGACTGCTGTAGCCCGCTCTGTCGGCTCGTCGCCAAGGGCACCGAGTGCCGCCCGGCAACCGACGCGTGCGACGTCGCCGAGGTCTGCGACGGGCAGAGCGGCTTCTGCCCCGCCGACGTGCGCCTGCCGGACCGCGACGCGGACGGCGTCTGCGACGCCTTCGACCACTGTCCGGAGACGCCCGACCCGACGAACGCCGACGGCGACGCCGACGGGCTGGGCGACGTCTGCGACCCGTGCACCAACCCGGGCGGCATCCCGATCCTGAAGCCCAAGCTGTCGTTCTCGAAGCTCGGCATGCCGGTCGGCGACGACACCATCCGCCTGAAGGGCAACGCCCTGGTTCCCGGCGAGCCCCCGATCGACCCGATCCGCTCGGGCCTGCGGCTGCTCGTCGAGGACGGCCACGGCACCCCGGCGATCGACGCCCTGATCCCGCCGGGCTCGTTCGATCCCTTCGTTCGCTCGGGGTGGAAGGTGAATCCCCAGGGCACCGTCTTCTCGTATCGCGCCCGCACCGCGTCGGCCGCGACGAACGGCATCCAGCGCATCATCCTGAAGGTGAAGCGCGGCTACCGGCCGGGCGACGCCGTGGACGTCCGCTTCGTGATCATCGGACGCGGCGGCACCTACGCCGGACCGCGCGAAGCGCCGGTGGTCGTGACCCTGGTCCTCGCCCCGCCCTTCGCAGCCAACGGGCAGTGCGCCGAGGGCTGGTTCAACGCCCATGGCGACCGCGGTCCGCGCTGCGTCTACCTGAACAACGGCAACCGCTTCGTCTGCCGCTGACCGCCGGCGGCGCCGGGCTTGACCTCACGGCGCCGACCCCGTACCCAGGTGAACGGTGTCAACCACCACGCGTGGGCGGGCCGTCGCGGTCGCGCGCCGGGCGCGCACGGTGCGGCGCGGCGATCTGCGCAGCGCCCTCCTCGCCGCCGCCCGGCGCCTCTGGCAGCGCGACGGGGCCGATGGCCTGTCGGCCCGCAAGATCGCCGCCGCGGTCGGGGTCAGCGCGACGGCGCTCTACCTGCACTTCCGCTCGATCGACGACGTCCTCGACCACCTGCGCATCGAGGGCCACCAGCTGCTCGCCGGCTACCTGCGCCCGGACGACCCGGACGGCCCCGCCCTCGACCAGGTGCGCGCCCTCGGCCGCGGCTATCACCGCTTCGCCCTCGAGCACCGCGGCTACTTCGACCTGATGTTCCACGGTCCGCCCGGCCGCGCGCCGCACCGCGAAGCCGTGCAGCGCGAGATGTTCACGCTGATGCTCGTGCGCGACGTCCTCCAGCGCGGGCTGGCGCGCCGCGAGCTGCGCGCCGACCTCGACCTCACCGTCGCGACCACCGCCGTGTGGGCCCAGATCCACGGCGCCGCGACCCTGGCCGTGGCCGGCCTGACGCCGCTCACCACCGACGGCCAGGCGGACGCCGTGCGCGACGCGGTCATCGAGGCCGCGGTCGCCTGGCTGTCGCCTCGCGTCGCCACCCCACGAGGTTGACGGTGTAAACCGAGGAGACGCCGCCCATGTCCGCACCCCCGCGCCGCGCCCACACCGACTGGCCCTTCCCCTTCCCGCCGCCCGGCCGCCCGAAGCCGATGCCGGCGAGCGGCGTGCCGCCGCCCTCCGCGTGGCGCTGGCCGTACCGCCCGCAGCCGCCGAACCCCGTGCCGGGCCGCGCCGTGCCGGCGCCCGTCCCGCTCGACGCCTTCAAGGCTCGGGTCGCGACCTTCGCCGACGACGTCGGCGTGATCTCGATCGACGACCCGGCGATCGCCCACGAGCGCGACGAGATCCTCTACGTCTACCCGCACGCGCGCTCCCTCGTCTGTCTGGTCGGCGAGGAGAACCGCGCCGCCATGCAGTCGCGCTACCTGCCGACGGCGAACCACGAGCTCTATGCCTGCGAGGAGCGCGTCTTCCGCATGGGCCACGACGCCGTGCGCTACATCCGCTCGCTCGGCGGCGAGGGCGTGACGACCACGGTCGGCTGGCCGCAGGAGGTGAGCCAGCGCTGGGCCGACAAGCTGTGGCCGCTCAGCCACAAGCTGGTCGCGCAGGCCGCCGGCCTCGGCGTCATCGGCACGAGCCGCAACTTCCTGCACCGCCGCTTCGGCGCCTACTGCCTCCTCGACACGGTGCTGACCAACCTCGAGTGGCCCCGGGCCGACGCGCCGACCGGCTGGAACCCGTGCCTCACCTGCAACCTGTGCGTCGCCTCGTGCCCCACCGAGGCGATCAAGCCCGACGGCACCTTCGACTTCTTCGCCTGCTACAACCACACCTATCGCGACTCGATCCCCGGCTTCCTCGATCTCGTCGGCGACCTCGTCGAGCGCTCGCCGAAGGCGTTTCGCGCCCGCTGGGCCGACAACGAGATCGCGGCGCTCTGGCAGGCGCTGTCGTTCCGCGTCGAGTACCGCTGCTTCAACTGCGTCGCGACCTGTCCCGCCGAGATCGAGGCCGCGTTCCACGGCGACAAGGAGGTCCGCCGCCGCTACCTCGACGAGACCCTGAAGCCGCTGACGCACACGCGCGGCGAAGAGGACGCGCGCTTCGTCATCGACACGCCGGGCGCGCGTGCACGCTACGGCATCCCGCCGGGACGATGGCGCACACCCGTCGATCGAGCCGGCGACTCCTGGCGCAACGTCCGGCTGGTGCCGCTGCGTCGCATCCGCACGCAGAACGTCGACGCGATGATGCGCTGGATGCCGCAGTACTTCCGGCCGTCGGAGGCCGGCGACCTGCGCGCCACGGTGCAGTTCGTGCTCACCGGCCCCGGCGGCGGCGACTGGGTGATGCGCATCGCCGACCGCCGCTGCGAGCTGCGGCCGGGCGCGACGGAGGCGCCCGACCTGACCCTGCGCGCGCCCGCGACGTTCTGGCTCGCCGTCCACCGCGGCGAGCGCAGCCCGGTGTGGGGCCTCCTCACCGGACGCATCCGCCTGCGCGGCGACCGCGCGCTCTTCCTGCGCTTCCCGGCGCTCTTCGGCGTCGAGCCGGGCGAGGGGCCGCTCGCGCGCCTCGCGTTCGCGCTCAAGATGGCCTGGCGCCGCCGCCGTGCTAGGAGCGCCGCATGACCGAACGCACGATCCGCACGCCGAACGTCGACTTCGCGGTGCGGGAGCAGGGAGACGGCCCGCTCGTCCTGTGCCTGCACGGCTTCCCCGACGGGCCGCAGGGCTGGCAGGCGCAGCTGCCGGCGCTGGTGGGCGCCGGCTTCCGCGTCGTCATGCCGTACATGCGCGGCTACCGGCCGACGAGCGCACCGCGCGACGGCCGCTACGACGCGATGGGGCTCGCGGAGGACGTCGGCGCGCTCGTCGAGGCGCTCGGCGCCGACGACGCGATCGTCATGGGGCACGACTGGGGGGCCGTCGCCGCCTACTTCGGCGCGCTACTCGCGCCGCAGCGCGTGCGCCGGCTGGTCACGATGGCGGTGCCGTACGGGCCGCGCTTCTTCGCGGCGCTGCGCGACGACTACGCGCAGCAGCGGCGCAGCTGGTACATGTTCTTCTTCCAGCAGCCCATCGCCGAACGCGCGCTCGCGCACGACGACTTCGCGATGATCGACGGCCTCGTCCGCGACTGGTCGCCCGGGTGGACGCCGCCGTCCGCGTGGCTGACACACGTGAAGGAGACGTTCCGCCGCCCGGGCACGGCCGCCGCAGCCCTCGGCTACTATCGCCAGACGATGGGACCGCCGTTCGGCGACCCCGCGCAGCTCGACGGCGCGATCGCGGCGAGCGGCATCCCGCTCGCCCCGCCGGCGCTCTACGTACACGGCGCCGACGACGGCTGCATCGGCCGTGAGATCGCGGCCGGCATGGAGGCGTGCTTCCCCGCCGGGCTGCGCGTCCTCGAGGTCCCGGGCGCCGGGCACTTCGTGCACCAGGAGCGCGCCGAGATCGTGAACCCGGCCGTGCTCGAGTTCCTCGGCGCCTGACGAGCGGGCCGGCCGGGCCGCGTCACGCGCCCGCGGCGACGCGCGTACGCAGAGCTTCGAGCCAGCCGGCGAGGTCGGCCGGCAGCGGGCTCGTGAAGCGCAGCGGCTCGCCGCTGCGCGGATGCCGGAAGCCGAGCACCGCGGCGTGCAGCGCCAGCCGCGGCGGCTCGGGCCCGCCCGCGACGGCGACGTCCGCATCGCCGAGGACGGGATGCCCGGCGCCGCGGCAGTGGAGTCGGATCTGGTGCGTGCGGCCGGTCTCGAGGCGGCAACGCAGCACGGTCGCCACCGTGCCGAGGCGCCCGGCGACGGCGAGGTGCGTGACCGCGCGCCGCCCGCCGAGCGGCGCGTCGATCGTCGCGAGCGCGTCGGGGACGGCGCCGCACACGACGGCGACGTACTCGCGCTCCACGTCGTGCGTGCGGAACGCCTCCCCGAGCGCACGGTTCGCCAGCGCCGAGCGCGCGAAGACGAGGAGCCCGCTCGTGGGCCGATCGATGCGATGCACGAGGAACACGGGCTCGGGCGGCTGCGTGCGCCGGGACAGCAGGCTCACGAGGTTCGTGCGATCGCTCTCGGGCGTCGGTGCCGAGAGGATGCCGGGCGGCTTGTCGACGACGATCACGTCCATGTCCTGATGCACGACCGGCACCGGCGGCAGCGCCGCCTCGTCGCGCGCCCGCGCGGCGCGGCCCACGTCCTTGGTGGCCCGCGCGAGCGCCCCGCCCACGTGCGCGACGATCGCCTGCCCTGCGCGCACGCCGCGGCCGGCGATGCGCACGCGCCGGCCGTCGACGAAGACGCCGCCCAGGTCGAGGAGCACGCGTGCCTGGCGGCGCGAGAGCCCCGGCACGCGGAGCGCCAGCACCTGATCGAGCCGGAGCCCCTCCTCCACCGCACGCACCGTGAAGGCCACCCGGCGCGCCCCCGCGGGCGTCACGGCGTCAGGGCCTGCTCTTCCTGCCGCGCGAGCTGCGCGCCGGCGTCGCCGGCGTCGCGCGCGGCGGCGGCGCCTCCACCGGCTGGTCGAGGATGCGCATGAACTCCCGCGCCAGCATCTCGATCGCGTCGCGCTGCGGCCCGTCGAGCCCCGCCAGGGCCGCCGCCGTCGCGACCCGCCATTCGCCGAACATCTCCGGCGTCCCCGTCACCACGCCGACCGCCTGCATCGCACGCAGGGTCGCGCGGCGCATCGCCTCGGTCTCGACCGTGGACCGCGGGACGTCGCGCTCCATCGAGCGCAGGTAGAGGCGCGCATGCGGATTCGGGTGCATCGTCTGTCCGGTGACGACCCGCGTGGCCCGCGTGACGACGCTCGCCTTCACCTCACGCTCGACCGCCTCGATGACCACCGGGCGATCGGCCGCGGGCATGGCGTGGAAGCTTGCGAGCCACCGCGCCAGCAGCGGGTCGCCCTCGATCTTGCGGACGAGCCCCATGGCCGCGATCAGCATGGCCTGGAGGGTCTCCAGGCTCTCGAGCGCGTCGGACGGTGGGGGGTCGTCGGCGGCGGCGGTCATGCTCGGAGAAAACTGTGTTGCCGCACGAGCTGTCAAGGCAGGAATGCACGTACGGACGCCGCGCGCAGGCGAGCGTCGCGTCGGCGAGCGCCGCCGCCGCGACGCCCCGGCTCACTTGCCCGCGGCGCTCCGCCTCCGCCGCGGACACCGGTCGCGGGCCAGCAGGTACTCCGTGGCACGCGGGCGTCGCTCGTCACAGCATGCTCGTGTCGGCGTCGACGCCGAGGAGCACGCGGCCGGTCAGCTCGAGCGTGGGCTGGGCGACCATCATGTGCTGCGTCGCCACGTGCACGTCGCGGAAGCAGCGCTGGAGCGGGCTCGCGGCGTAGATCGCCGTGCCGCCGCCGGCGCCGTACATGCGGTCGGTGACGCGGGCGGCGGCGGCGGTCGCATGGGTGGCGGCGAGGCGCAGGCGGGCGCGGGTCGCGAGGTCGAGCGCGCCGCCGCGCAGGGCGACGTTCCAGGCGCTGCCGACCGTGTCGCACAGCCAGGTGCGCGCCGACTCGAGCTCGGCCGTGGCCTGCGCGACCTCGCTCTGGACCGCGCCCCGCTGGGCGAGCGGGCGGTGCATGCCGGTCGGCGTCTTCGTGCCCGCGAGCGCGAGCAGCTCGTCCCACGCGCGCCGCGCGATGCCGAGCGCGACGGCGCCGATCCCGAGCGCGAGCAGGCCGAAGACCGGGAAGGCGTAGAGCGGCCCCGCCGCGTGCGGGCGCTCGTCGACGAGGGACACGGTGCGCGCCATGGGCACGCGCAGGTCGTCGACCGCGATGTCGTGGCTGCCCGTGCCGCGCAACCCGGCGGTGTCCCAGGTGTCGATGATGCGGGCGTCGGCGGCGGGGAACAGCGCCAGGCGCGCCTGCGGGCGGCCGTCCGTCGCGACCAGGACGCCGCCCATGAGCCAGTCGCAATGCTGGCAGCCGCTCGCGAACCGCCAGCGGCCGGCGATGCGCCAGTCGCTGCCGTCCTCGACCGCGGTGCCGGTGGGCGCGAAGACGCCGCCGGTGACGACGTCGGGCGCCTCGCCCCAGATCGCGCGGGCCTCGGCCTCGGGCAGGTACGCGCTCACCACCGCGCTGGTCGCGCCGATCATCGCGCACCAGCCGGCGGCGCCGTCGGCGTGCGCGATCGCCTCGAGTACGGCGAGCAGCGTCGACACCGGCGCCTCCCGCCCGCCGAGCGCGCGCGGCACCGCCAGGCGAAACACGCCGGCGCGGGCCATCGCGGCGGCGAGCTCGGGCGGGAGACGGCGCTCACGCTCGGCGCGCTCGGCCGCGGCGCGCACGCGCGGCAGCAGGTCCGCGAGCGGCTCGTCGAGCGAATCGTCGCGCATGGCGAACGTCGGCGCGGCCATGGCCGCCTCGTACCCGGAAGCGCGCTGCGCCGTAAAGCCCGCGCGGCTCAGGCGACGGGGCGCGCGCGCGGGTCCCCGGCCACGTAGCGCACGACGAGCGCCGTCACCTCGGTGATCCAGGCCTCGCGGTCGGCGGCGCGGCCGAGGTGCAGCACGAGGCGGTGGGTCAGCGCCTCGACGGTGTGCACCACGAGCGTCGCCGCGAGCGTCGCGTCGGCCACGCGGGCGTCGGGATGCTCGCGCAGCAGCGCCGCGATCCCGTCGACCATGGCGGCGTCGATCGCCACGAGCCCGCGCCGCAGGCGCGCCGGGATGGGCGCCTCCTCGAAGAGCACGCGGTGCAGCGCGGGCTCGTGTGCGTGCAGCGCCACCATCGCCGTGACGAACCCGCGTACGATCGCGGCCAGCGACCGCCGGCCCGCGCGCGCCTCGGCGACCAGCGGCGCGAGGACGCCGTGCGCCTCGTCGAGGTGGCGCTCGAGCAGCGCGCTCAGGATGGCGTCCTTGTTCGGCCAGTACTCGTAGAGCGACCCGACCGACACGCCGGCGCGCTCGGCGATGCGGTTCGTGGTCCCCGCCGCGTAGCCGTGGGCGGCGAAAACCCGAGCAGCCGCCTCCAGGATGGCGGCGGACGTGGCCTGGGCGCGGGCCTGGCGGGGGCGCCGGCGCGGGGCGAGACGGTCGGAGCGACGGGCGTGCATGGGGCGCGTCTAACCCGAGTAGCGAATCCGAGCAATTGCTCGCATGCTGAGCGCATGCTCGATCGCACCGCCGTCGCCTGCCTCGCCACCGCCTTCTTCGTCGGCCTCGCCTTCGTCTGGCGCAGCTGGATGCAGTGGCGCCGCACCGGCTCCACCGGCTTCCGCGGCATCCACGGCCGGCCGCTCTCGCCCGAGTGGTGGGGCGGCGTGCTCTTCGTCGTCGGCTGCGCGGCGACGGTCGCCGCGCCCGTCCTCGCCTGGACGGGGGCCGCGCCGCCGTGGCCCCCGCTCGCGCGACCGGCGACGCTGTGGGCCGGCCTCGCGCTCGTCGCCGTCGGGACCGCGGGGACCCTCTGGGCGCAGCTCGCGATGGGCACCTCGTGGCGCATCGGCGTCGACCCGAGCGAGCGCACCGCCCTGGTGACGGACGGCCCGTTCCGCTGGGTGCGCAACCCGATCTTCACCGCGATGCTGATCGGCCTCGCCGGCCTCCTGCTGCTCGTGCCCGGGCCGCTCGCGACGCTCGCGTTCGCGATCACGCTGGCCGGCGTCGAGCTCCAGGTACGCACCGCCGAGGAGCCGTACCTCGTGCGCACGCACGGCGCCGCGTACCTCCGCTGGGCCGCGCGCACCGGGCGCTTCCTCCCCGGCGTCGGACGCCTCGCCGGCATGGCGCCGCCGGCGACGGCCCGCTAAGCCTGCGGGCTCGCCTCGCCCCCCATGCCGATTGCACCCGACTATCGCCCCGCCCCGGTCCATGCCGCGCTCGGCGACGCGTTCTACGACGTCGTCGCCCCGGCCCGCTTCCCCGAGCACCGCCTGCGCTTCCGCAACCAGGAGGCCGCGAGCCGCATCGGCCTCGGCGGGCTCACCGACGCCGAGTGGGAAGCGCACTTCGCGCGCTTCGAGCCGCTGCCGGAGAACCTGCCGCGGCCGCTCGCGCTGCGCTACCACGGCCATCAGTTCCGCAGCTACAACCCGCAGCTCGGCGACGGCCGCGGCTTCCTCTTCGCGCAGCTGCACGACGCCGTCGACGGCCGCCTCCTCGACCTCGGCACCAAGGGCAGCGGGCAGACGCCGTGGTCGCGCGGCGGTGACGGGCGCCTCACGCTGAAGGGCGGCGTGCGCGAGGTGCTGGCGACGGCGATGCTCGAGGCGTGCGGCGTGCCGACGTCGCGCTCGCTCTCCCTGTTCGAGACCGGCGAGCCGCTGTGGCGGGGCGACGAGCCGTCGCCGACGCGCTCCTCGGTGCTGGTGCGCCTGTCGCACTCCCACGTGCGCTTCGGCACCTTCCAGCGGCTCGCCTACGAGGGCGAGGTCGCGAATCTCGGGCGCCTCGTCGAGCACTGCATCGCCTACTACCTGCCCGAGGCACGCGGCGCCGGCGACGCGCCGTTCGCGCTGCTGCGCGCGGTCACCATCCGCAGCGCCCGGCTCGCAGCGGCGTGGATGGCGGCCGGCTTCGTGCACGGCGTCCTCAACACCGACAACATGAACGTCACCGGCGAGAGCTTCGACTACGGGCCGTACCGCTTCCTGCCGCACTGCGACCCGACCTTCACCGCCGCGTACTTCGACGAGACCGGCCTCTACGCCTACGGGCGGCAGCCGGCCGTGGTGCAGTGGAACTGCGAGCGCCTGGCCGACGCGCTGGCTCCGCTCGGCACGCGCGCCCAGCTGGCGCCGGCGCTCGGCGCCTACGCACCGGCGTTCCGCGAGGCGCTGCCGGCGGCGCTGCTCGCCCGGCTCGGCCTGTGCGCGCGCAACGCCGACGACGACGCCCTCCTCGTCGAGTCGCTGTTCGCCTGGCTCGGCACGCGCCGCGTCGGCTGGGATCGCTTCTTCTTCGACTGGTGGGGCGGCGCCGCCAGCGCCCCGCGCGCGGCCGCGTCGCCCGCGGCCGACGCCTATGCCGAGCCCGCGTTCGCACCGCTGCGCGCGCGGCTCGAGGCGCACGCCCCGGCGGCGCCCGCGCGGCTCGCCCTGCCCTACTTCCGGGCCGCCGCCCCGTGCACGCTCCTCGTCGACGAGATCGAGGCGCTGTGGGCGCCGATCGCGGCCGTCGACGACTGGGGGGGCTTCCACGCCAAGCTCGACGCGATCGCCGCCCGGCGCGAAGCGACGACGCTCGACTGACGGGCCGCAGCGCAGGGCCGCGGCCCGCCCCCCCCTCACGCGCCCGCTTCGTCGCGCCCGTCCGGCCGCAGGCGATGCGGCACCCACGCCACCGCGAGGCGCGTGACGGCGAGATCGCCCTTGCGCGGCGCGATGCGCAGCTCGTCGAGCGGCAGCGTGGCCGGCTCGACGGTCGCGGCGAGCGCCGCCGCCTCGGCGTCGAAGGCGGCCTGCGCCTCGGCGAGCCGGGCCTCGACCGCGGCCACGTTCTCCTGCGCCTGGGCGGCGTCGGCGCGCTCGCGGCCGCTGACGCGGCCGCGCGCACCGCGCCCGCCGCCCGGCCGACGTTGGTCGCACTGCCGAGCTTGCGGCCGAAGAGCGCGCCGAGGAGCGTCGAGCCGACGGAGACGGCCGTCGCCAGCGTCTGCTCGCCGACCTGCGCCTGCTCGCGTCGCGCCCGCTCCTCGGCCTGCCGCCGGCGCTGGCGCAGGGCTTCGAGCTTCGTCCAGCGGCGCGCAGCTTCGCGACCGCGGCGTCGCGCGTCTCGCGCGCGAGCGCCGCCAGCCGGCCGCGGAACGCCCCCTCGCTCTCGCCCGGCTGCTGGGTCGCGCCGAGCGCGGCGTGGGAGGACGAGCGGCCGACGCCTGGAGGTGCGCCACGAGCGCCTTGCGCCACGCGGCGTGGCTGGCCGCACGGCCCGCGGCCGCCGGCAGCGGCGCGAAGCCCACACCCGGCACCGGCTCGCCCATGGCGACGGCGGCCGGACGGGCGTCCGTCCACGGCGAGCCCCGCCGCGGCGTCCGGCGCCGGCGCCAGCAGCGTCACGTCCTCCCCCAGACGTCGACGTTCGCCTTCGCCTGCACGTAGTGGAGCGCGCAGTCTGGGCGCGGGCGATAGCCGTGCACCTCGTCCGCGGACCAGCCCGCCGGCAGCGCCAACGCACTCGTCGACGCCGGGCGGAAGCACGGGGCGGGTCGCGGAGCGGCGGCGGCGGCCGGTCGCGTCCGCCCCCGCCCGCGGGCACGACGCCGGGCGCGGCCGCCACCGCCGCTGCGGAGCCCGCCGTCCCCTCCTCCCCACGCAGCAGCGTCAGATGGGCGCGCGACAGCGGCCCGCGCAGCCACGACAGCGTCCAGCGCGTCTGGAACAGCACCGGCGCGTCCTCGTGCACGTCGTGCAGGAGGAAGATGCGCGGCCCGAGCGCGGAGAGGGCGCGATCGAGCCAGGCGCGATCGACCGCCTTGCCGGCGGCGGCGCTGGCGCCCTCGAGACCGTCGAGGAGACGCGCCTTGTCGCGCTCGGCCTGGAGGCGGCCGATCATCCACGTACCCGCGTTGGTGAGCGCCTTGTAGTCGAGGTCGACCGGGTTCTGGGTCGCCAGGACGACGCCGAGGCCGAACGCACGCGCCTGCTTGAGCAACGTCAGCAGGGGCGTCTTCGACGGCGGGTTGGCCGTCGGCGGCAGGTAGCCGAAGACCTCGTCCATGTAGAGGAGCGCGCGCAGCGTGCTCGTGCCGGGCTGCGTGCGCATCCACGCGATCAGCTCGCCGAGGAGCAGCGTGACGACGAACATGCGCTCCGCGTCGGACAGGTGCGCGATCGAGACGACGGCGACGCGCGGACGACCGTCGTCGCCGAAGAGGAGGCGGCCGACGTCGAGCGGCGTGCCCGTCATCCACGCCGCGAAGCCGGGCGCCGCGAGCAGCCCGTTCAGCTTCATGGCGAGCGCGAAGCGCTCCTTCGCGGGGAAGAACGCCTCCAGGTCCATGACGCCGACGCGCTCGAGCGGCGGCGACTGCACGGCGCGCACGAGCCCGCCGAGGTCGAGATCCTGCCCCGCGCGCCATGCCTGCTCGAGGATGGTCGCGAGCAGGATGTGCTCGCGGCTCTGGAGCGGATCGGCGTCGAGCCCGACGAGCCCGAGCAGGCCCGCGGCCGCGGCGGCGATGCGATCGCGCAGCGTCTCGACGTCGGCACGTACCGCCGGCGGCGGCGCCGCGAACGAGCGCAGCAGGGCGAGCGGCGTGCCGGCGCTGCTGCCCGGCGTATAGACGGTGACCGTCGCCGCCGCGCGCAGGCGCGCGATGCGGTCGCCGTCCTGGTCCCAGCCTGCGAGGCCGTCACGCCAGGCGGCCGCGGTCGCGGCGGCGGCGGCGTCGACGCTCTGCCCGCGGCGTGCCGCCTCGTCGGGGTCGACGAACGGGCGGAAGTCCTCGGGCCGCAGCGCCGGGAAGGTCAGGGCGAGGTTGCCGAGATCGCCCTTCGGATCGATCACGAGCGCCGGCACGCCGTCGAGCGCCGCCTCCTCGAGGAGGGCGACGCCGAGCCCGGTCTTGCCGCTGCCGGTCATGCCGACGATGACCGCGTGCGTGGTGAGATCGCGCGCGTCGTAGAGCAGGAGCGCGTCGGTCGGTCGTGCGGTGGTCGGATCGACGACCCGTCCCAGATAGAAGACGCCGAGCTTCTCGTAGTCCTGCATATCGCGTCCGGCTCCTAGCCCAGCGGCGCCGCGGTGTCAGTCCCCCGACGCCGCTGTCACGCCCCCGGGCACCGCGGGCACGCGAGGCCCGCGCGAGCGTGCCGCGCGAGCTGGTCGGCGGATTGCATCATGCGCCCGCCCCGCCTGCCGCGCCCCCTCTTCGTCGTCCTCGTCGCCGCGCTGGCCGGCTGCGTCTCGTCGGGAGCGCGCTGGGATCGCCTCCAGAACCTCGACCGCGCGGCCCGTGACGCCGAGCCGACCTGCGCGGCGGGCACGGCACGCGTCGACGCCCGGCTGTGGCGCGGCCGCGTCGTACGCTTCGCGCGCCAGCCCTGGACCGACCGCGCCGCGTTCCGCACCGTCCGGCAGGACCTCCTGCGCGACCTCGCCGCCGTCCGCGAGCGGGCGTGCGCCTGGGAGACGGGCTTCGTCGACCACCTCGCCGCACGCGTGCAGGCGCACACCTGGCCGCAGGTCGCCGCGCGGTACGGCGGCGCGGATTCCTGAGCCGCACGCTCGACCTGCCGGCGCCGGCACGCGCATGATGCGGGCATGCGCGTCCGGGCCCTCACCTGCGGCTGGCTCACCGGCCCCGCCGCCCTCTTCCTCGACGGCGCCGGCGGCGCGCTGCGCGTCCCGGTTCCGTCGCTCCTGATCGAGCATCCGCGCGGCACGGTGGTCTTCGACACCGGCATGCATCCCGTGCTCGGCACCGATCCGGCCTCGCGGCTCGGACCCCAGGCGGCGCTGTGGACCGTCGAGCTCGGGGCCGGCGAGGACGTCGCCGGGCGGCTCGCCGCCGCCGGTACGGCCGCCGACCGCGTCGACTTCGTGATCGCGTCGCACCTCCACTTCGATCATGCGGGCGGCCTCGCGCTGCTGCCGCAGGCGACGCTCGTCGTGCAGCGTCGCGAGTGGGAGGCGGCGAACGACGCCGACCTCGCGGCGCAGAGCTACCTCGCGCGCGCCGACTGGGACCACGGCCACGCGCGCCGCCTGGTCGACGGCGAGCACGACCTCTTCGGCGACGGCCGCGTCGTCTGCGTCCCCACGCACGGCCACACGCCGGGGCACCAGTCGCTGCGGCTGCGGCTCGACGACGGCCGCGACGTGCTGTTCACCGCCGACGCCTGCTACCTGCGCGAAAGCCTCGTCGCCCGCCGCCTGCCGGCGTTCGGCCACGACCCGGCGGCGATGCGCGCCGTCCTCGATCGCTTCGACGCCCTCGCCGCCGGCGGCACCGAGCTCGTCTTCGGGCACGACGCCGAGCAGTGGCCGCAGGTCGCGGCGCGGCTCGGGTAGGTATGCGCCCGACCGACGTCGCCCGCGCCTGCACCGAGGTCGCGCTCGCCGCGGGCCGCGACATCCGGACCCTCGTCCACGCGATGGATCCGCTGCGCCGCGCCGAGCCGACGACCTCGCTCCTCAAGCCGAAGGGCGGCTACGGCGCCCGCCGCGTCGACGCCGAAGCCGAGGCGCTCGGCCTCGCGCGGCTGGAGGCGCTGGCCGACCGGCTCGGGGTCGCGATCGAGCTGCTGCGGGACGCCGGCGACGCGGCCGGCAACGCGAGCCATCGCCTCGGGCGCGCCACCGGCGCCGAGCGCATCTGGGCGGCCATGGACGCCATCGACGGCACGGTGAAGGTGGCCGGCCTCGGCCCGCGCCTGCCCGACCGCGTGCGGCTCGCGAACGACGGCGGCTGGGCGGCAGCGTTCGCCTTCACCGCGCCGACGACGGCGCCGCGCGCGGCGCTCACGCTGGGCGACTTCACGACCGCGGTGATCGTCGACGGCAACCCCACGCGCTACCGCGCCTATCCCCAGGACCTCGTGACGCTGCCGGAGGACGACGCCCTCGTCACCTACGAGGTGACCGACGCCGTCCCGCGCCGCGTCTTCACCACCACCGCCACCGACCTCGGCCAGCTATGGACCTACCTCGACGTCTTCCAGGCCTACGACGACGAGACCGCGCAGCCGGGCGACGGCGCGCTGGGCGCCGCGCTCTACCCGCTGCTCGCCGACCGGCATCGCGGCGGCGGCTTCGACGTCCTGCGCCAGTACGCGAACCTCTCCGCGCTCGGCCGCATGCTGCTCGGCTGGCGTCAGGCGCCGGTGTGGGTCGAGTCGCAGGGCGGCGCCTATCTCGTCGTCAACGAGAACCTGCCGAACCTGATCCCCGCGGTGCCGATCCTCGCCGGAGCGGGCGGCGTGTCGGTCGACTTCGACGGCCGGCCGCTGCGCGCGCGACGCCTCGCGGAAGGGCGTACGAGCATCGTCCACGCGGCGAACCCGGCCGTCTGCGCGGCCGTGCTCGGCCTCGTGGCCCGCGCGCGCGGGTAGTTGTCGCCGCCGGATCGGCCGGCTATCGGCGGCCGATGTCGCTGCACCTGACGACCGAAACGCCGCCGGCCGCGCAGGACGTCGCGTTCGTGGCGGAATCCCTCGGGCGCTGGAACGTGGCAGCCAGCGGACACGCGGACTGGGCGCGAGCAGGCGTGTATCTGCGCAACGCGGACGCGCGCATCGTCGGCGGAGCGCAGGGCGCGTGCTGGGGCGGCTGGCTCCACGTCGACATCCTCTGGGTGGAGGACCATCACCGCCGTCAGGGATGGGGTCGCCGGCTGCTCGCCGCGCTGGAGGCGCTCGGGAAGGAGCGCGGCTGCGAGCGCGCGTGGCTCGATACGTTCAGCTTCCAGGCGGGCCGGCGTTTCTACGAGCCGCTCGGCTACCGGGTGTTCGGGGAGCTGCCCGACCACCCGCGCGGCCACACGCACTGGTTCCTGGCCAAGGAGCTGTGAAGCCCGAACCATCCCGGGGAATCGGACATGCACCGGGTGGTCCTGCCGGCGCCGGCACGAGCCGGCGCCGGCAGGATCAGGCCCGGGCGCGCTTGCGCTCGGACTTGGTGTCGCGTTCGAGCTTCTCGGTCAGCGCCTTCACGACGAAGCCCATCACGGACTCGTCGGTCTCGACGCAGTGGAGCTTCAGACGGCGATGGAGATCCTTCGGGATGCGGGTCGCCAGCTGGACCCAGACCTGGTCGTCGTTCGGCATGGCACTCCTTCTAACTGGGATCGTCGGAATCGGGGCGATCTAGGTGCCCCGGGGCCGTTGTGAGGTAGACGCACGGTGGGTGCAAGCAATTCGACCGACACGGTGTCGCTGCGGCACAGCGAGGCGAGCTTGTCACCCGCGCAGGCGAGTTGGTAAGCCCGCGAGCGATGGAGTTCGGACTCTTCGTACAGGCTCACGTCCCGAAGCACGAGATGGAGGCGGACCCGGAGGGCGCCGAGCACTCGCGGCTCATGCGCGAGCTCGAGCTCGCCGAGGCGTGCGATCGCGCCGGCTGGAAGTACGTCTGGTCGGTCGAGCACCACTTCCTCGAGGAGTACTCGCACATCTCCGCCTCGGAGATCTTCCTGCCCTACGTCGCGGCGCGCACCGAGCGCATCCACGTCGGCTCGGCGATCTACAACATCACGCCGCCCGTGAATCACCCGGCCCGCATGGCGGAACGCGTCGCCATGCTCGACCATCTGAGCGGCGGGCGCTTCGAGTTCGGCACCGGGCGCGGCTCGTCGTCGACCGAGTTCAAGGGCTTCGGCATCCCCGACGGCGACACCACGCGCGCCATGTACGACGAGGCGCTGCCCGAGATCCTGCGCATGTGGCGCGAGACCAGCTACTCCTTCCAGGGGAAGTACTTCTCGATGCCCGAGCGCAACGTGCTGCCGAAGCCGTTCACGAAGCCCCACCCGCCGCTGTGGGTCGCCTGCGGCAGCCCGTCCACCTTCGAGAAGGCGGGCCGGCTCGGGCTGGGGGCGCTCTGCTTCTCGCTCGGCTCGCCGGCCGACTTCGCGCCCCTCATCAAGGTCTACAAGGATGCCGTCCGCCATGCCGAGCCGGTCGGCGAGTGGGTGAACGACAACGTCGCCTGCGTGACCGCGCTGGTCTGCCACCAGGACCGCCGCAAGGCGCGGCAGATCGCGCTCGACATGGGCAGCGGCTACCACACGAGCCTCGTCTTCAAGTACCTCGACACCTTCCCGCGCCCGGCCGGCGTCCCCGCCTGGCCGCAGCTGATCCCCGACCCGACGCCCGAGCAGCTCGAAGAGCGCATCGCCTCGGGGCAGCGCATCGTCGGCGATCCGGACGAGTGCGCGAAGGCGGTGCAGCAGTATGCCGACGTCGGCTGCGACCAGATCATCTTCGGGGTGCTGGCGTCGACGCAGCCGCAGGACGTCGCCCTCGACTCGGTCCAGCTCTTCGGCCGCGAGGTGATCCCGCGCTTCGACCCCGATCCGGTGCATCGCACGACGCGCCTGCGCGAGCAGCAGTGCGGCGGCGCGCGCGGGCGGACCGCCGCGGCACGATGACCGGCGCCGTCCAGGTCTGTCCCCCGGGCCGCCTCGCCTGGGGGCTCCAGCTGCCGATCGCCGCCCAGAGCACGCTGTTCGCGCAGCCGTGGGAGGCGACCGCGGGCACCACCGAGCTGGTCCGCGTCGCGCGCACGGCGGACCGCTGGGGCGCGTTCTACGTCGCGGTGTGCGACCACGTCGCCGTGCCGCGGGTGCAGGCGGCGGCCATGTCGACGGTCTGGTACGACCCGATCGCGACCCTCGGCTTCCTCGCCGCCGCGACCAAGCAGGTGCGGCTCCTCTCCTACGTCTTCGTCGCGCCCTACCGCCATCCGCTGCAGACGGCGAAGGCGTTCATGACCCTCGACGCGCTCTCGGGCGGGCGCGTGATCCTCGGCGTGGGCGCGGGCCACGTCGAGGGCGAGTTCGGCGTCCTCGGCGTCGACTTCGCGCGCCGCGGCGCACTGCTCGACGAGGCGATCGACGCCGTACGCGCGGCCTTCCTCGACGAGTTCCCCGTCCACGAAGGCCGGACGTGGACGATCCGCGACGTCGGCCTGCGCCCGCGGCCGGTGCAGCAGCCGCGACCGCCCATCTGGGTGGGCGGCTCGACGCCCGCGGCGATGCGCCGCGCCGCCCGGCGCGGCGACGGCTGGCTGCCGCAGGGCACCTTCCGCGACCGCCTGCCCGAGCAGATCGCCGCCATCCGCGCCGAGCGCGCGAAGACCCGCGGCGACGCGCCGATCGAGATCGGCGCCAACAGCGAGTGGCTCTACCTCGGCCGGCCGAGCTTCGACCCCGGCCCCAACACCCGCAGCGGCGGCGCCGAGGAGATCGCGGCCTCGCTGCGCGCGCTGCGTGCCATGGGCGTCTCCCACTGCGGCGTCCGCTTCCGTACCCGCTCGTGCGACGAGCTGTGCGACCAGCTGGAAGCGTTCGGCCGCGAGGTCGCCCCCCTCCTCGAGGACGCCTGACATGCTGCTCCAGGATCGCGTCTGCATCGTCTCCGGCATCGGCCCCGGCCTCGGCCGCTCGGTCGCGCTCGCCTGCGCCCGCGAGGGCGCCGACGTCGTGCTCGCCGCGCGCAGCGCCGACGCGCTCGCGGCCTGCGCCGCCGAGGTCCGCGCGCTCGGCCGCCGTGCCCTCCCCGTCCCCACCGACCTCGCCCGCGCCGGCGACGGCGCCGCGCTCGCCGCCGCGGCGAGCGCGGAGTTCGGCCGCATCGACGTGCTCGTGAACAACGCCTTCCTGTCGAATCCGACGGCGCTGTTCGAGGAGGCGGCGCTCGAGGACTGGCGGCGCATGTTCGAGGTCAACGTCTTCGGCGCGCTCGCCCTCACGCAGGCCGTGGTGCCGCACATGAAGGCGCAGGGCCGCGGCAGCATCGTCTTCGTGAACTCGATGTCGATCCGCATCGTCGAGCCGAGGATGGGCGGCTATGCGGCGTCGAAGGGCGCGCTCATGACGGCGGCGCAGACGCTCGCCCGCGAGCTCGGCGCCCACGGCATCCGCGTCAACTCGGTCGTGCCCGGCTACATCTGGAGCGACAAGATGGAGGGCTACTTCCGCTTCCTCGCCACGCAGCAGGGCACGACGTACGAGGCCGTCCACGCCGACATCGCCGGGCGCACGGCGCTGCGCCACATCCCCGATTCGGACGAGATCGCCGACGCCGTGGTGTTCTTCGCCTCGGAGCTGTCGCGCGCGATCAGCGGCCAGGCGCTCGACGTCAACGGCGGGCACCACTTCCACTGACCGCGGCGCGGGCCGGCGCCGCGCGCAGCAGCCCGGCGCGCGGGTGATCGAGGCCGCCACGAGGTCGCCGGCGCGCCGGAGGATTCGCGGATCGGGACCGGTCTCGACGCCCGGGAGCGAGACCATGGATTGGCCTATGCCCCATTCTTCCACGCATGCAATACGTACACGTCGAGAACAGGTTTCGCCGTTGCCACGGCCATGACGGATGTGCGACGACGCGCTCATGGCCTGCGAGCCGTCCGCGTCCGAGCCCGCGTCGTGCGCCGACGCCGCGACGCTGCCGTTCGCGCTGGCGCCGGCCGCCGTCCTCGACGCGTCCAGGCAGCCCGAGAAGCGCCTCATGCTCGCGGTGCTGGAGGAGGCGGTCGCCACCTTCCAGCGCACGGCGCGCGATCCCGGCCGGCGCGCGCAGCGGCTGCACGGCGAGGCGGTCGACTGGTTCGCGTCGCGGGACGTGTCCTGGCCGTACGCATACCGCAACGTCTGCGACGCGCTCGGCATCGAGGCCGACTGGCTGCGCGACGGCCTCTGGCGCTGGCGCGCACTCCAGCCCGTCCGGCCCACGGAGGCGACCGGGCGCGCGCGGCCGACGTTCCGCCGCGTCGGCGGCTCGCGCGCCCGCCCCCGCGGGCGCGCGATCGGGCTCCGCCCGGCCCGCTGAGCGGCGCCCGCGCCGGCACCTGCCGTGCGCTCCGCGTCAGGGATTTTCCGGGTTTACAGCCTCGCGCCAGGTGCAGTACACGGGCAGCGCGGTGCGTCGCGCATCGCCCTGCCCGGATGTTCGATCTCGTGCTCCGCTCCGTGTTCGCCCCCGGCGTCCTGGCCGCGCGCTGGGTGACCCCGGGTACGAGCGAAGCGGCCGGTGCGCCGTCGCCGCGCTACTCGCTGAGCCTGGTCGGCAAGATGCTGCTCGACGAGGTCTTCTTCGTGAGCGAGCTGCTGTCCATGCCGCTCGTGCCCTACGGCGACCGGGTCCGCATCGCGGCCGAGAGCACCGAGGCCCTGGCGCTGTTCACGGAGCGCGGCTGGCTCGGCGACCCGGCAGCCTACCACCTGACGCCCGAGCCGTTGGAGCCGCTCGACCTGCGCATCGCCCGCTCGCGCGGGCTGCGCTACGGCCACCTCACGGCGGACAGCGGCTACGAGCCGCACGCGGGCGAGCCGGGACGCGATCGCTGGCTCGGGTACGCGCGCAACCGCACCGCACATGCGTGGCTGCTCGAGCACCCCGGGCCGCCGCGGCCCTGGCTCGTCTGCGTCCACGGCTATCGCATGGGCTATCCGCTGGTCGACTTCACCGGCTTCCCGGCGGCGTGGTTCCACCGCGAGCTCGGGCTGAACGTCGCCTTCCCCGTCCTGCCCCTACACGGGCCGCGCACCGTCGGCCGGCGCACGGGAGACGGCTTCCTCTCCGGCGACTACCTCGACACCATCCATCTCCAGGCGCAGGCGACGTGGGACGTCCGCCGCCTGCTCGCGTGGCTGCGCCACGAGCGCGACGCGCCGGCGATCGGCCTCTACGGCCTCTCGCTCGGCGGGTACACGACGGCGCTGCTCGCCGCGCTCGAGCCGGAGCTGGCGTGCGTCGTCGCCGGCATCCCGGCGGTGAGCCATACCGGCCTCGCGCGCTGGAACATCCCCCCGGCGCTCCTGCGGCTGAGCGAGCACCTCGGTCTGGCCTGGGATCGGCTCGAGGAGCTGGTGCGGGTCGTCTCGCCCCTCGCCCTGCCCGTGCGCGTGCCGCGCGAGCGGCGTTACGTCTACGGCGCCCTCGCGGATCGCCTCGTGCCGCCCCACGGCGTCCACGCGCTGTGGACGCACTGGGAGCGGCCGCGCATCGAGTGGTACGATGGCAGCCACGTCTCCTTCGGCTGGGAGGCGCAGGTACGTGCCCTGCTCGTCGAAGCCCTCGCGTCGAACGGTCTCACGGCCCCGGCCTGACGTTACGCACACGTCACCCGGACGGCATCGCAGCCTCATCCCGGGCGGGTAGGCTCCGGGCCTTGAGCAAGCCCCGCCGACGCTGTAGACACCGCGCCCCCGCGACGAACTGCGCCGCCCCCCCTGCTCGCCCGACGGGCAGCGGGCTGGTCGTGCGAGTGGCAACGCGGGTTCCGGGCTCACCCGGAGGGCAGCAGCGGTGGCGGCAGGAAGCCGGCATCGTTGTTGCTGAAGCGAGTCAGGCATGAATGCCCGCGCACGGATGGCGGAGGCGGGATCGCGGTGAGGGCGTGGTGACGACGATGCATGAGACGACGACGGTGCTGCCCGCTGGGCGGCTGGGACTGGAAGAGTACGTGGAGCCCCGCGTGCGCGGCGTGGTCGCCGATCGCCTGGGCGTCGAGGCGCAGGACCTCGTGGCGAGCGTGTCGCTGCGGGACGATCTGGCCGCCGACTCCCTCGATCTGCTCGAGGTGGCGATCGCCCTCGAGGGCGCGTTCGGCATCCGCATCCCCGAGCGCTACCTCGATCTGATCCGCACCTACGACGACCTGGTGGCGGTGGTCCTCGACCGCATCGCCACCTCGCAGCGGGCCGAGGCCGCCGGTAGCGAGTCGCCCCCCGTCCACGCCCGCGTGATGCCGGCGGCCGGGCTGGCGCACCGCGGGGTCGAGCGCTCGATGCGCCTCACCCCGTACCTGGCGCAGACCCTGGCCGACGACGTCCGGCTGGCCGGCCCCGGTGCCCGGCTCGAGCTCACGGTGCAGGGGACGGGCGGCCGCCGCGCGCTGGCCCACGTGCGGTCGATGTTCGCGCGCATGATGGCGCGCGGGACGACCGTGACCGTGCGCAGCGACGAGCGCGCCGGCGCGCGCAGCCGCGCGGCGTAGACGCACGCGGCTCGGGACGCGGCGGCGGTGTACGCCGCGCCCCGGCGCCGGCTAAGACCCTGCGCGTGCGCATCGCCGTCGTCGGCGCCGGCGTGGCCGGCCTGGTCGTCGCCCGGGCCGTCGCCGACCGCCACGCGGTCGTCGTCTTCGAGGCCGACGACCGCATCGGCGGCCACGCGCACACGGTGCGCGTCGAGCAGGACGGCCGCACCTGGGACGTCGATACCGGGTTCGTCGTCTTCGACCCCGGAACCTATCCGCGCTTCGCAGCGCTGCTCGACCGGCTCGGCGTGCCGAGCCAGCCGAGCGACATGAGCTTCAGCGTGCGCGCGCCCGGGATCGAGTACGGCGGCCGCTCGCTCGGCGCGCTCCTCGCGCAGCCCGCGAACGTCCTGCGGGCCGGCTTCCGCCGCCTGGTGCGCGACGTGCTGCGCTTCAATCGCGAGGCCGCCGCGACGGCGAGCGACGCGGCGACGCTCGCCGGCTGGCTCACGGCCGACGGCTACTCGGCCGAGTTCCGCGACCACTACCTCGTGCCCATGGCGGCGGCGATCTGGTCCGCGCGCCCCGCGCACGTGCTGGCGATGCCCGCGGGCCACGTGGTGCGCTTCTTCGCGCACCACGGCCTGCTGCGCGTCCGCGGCCAGCCGGAGTGGCGCACGATCCCGGGCGGCGCGGTGCGCTACGTCGAAGCGTTGGCGGCGCCCCTGCGCGACCGCGTGCGTACGGGCTGCGCGGTCGCCCGCGTCGAGCGGCATGCGGACGGCGTCACGGTGACGCCGCAGGACGGCGTCCCCGAGCGCTTCGACCGCGTCGTCCTCGCCGTGCCCGGCAGCCGGGCGCTGGCGCTGCTCGCCGACCCGAGCGCGGCCGAGCGTGACGTCCTCGGCGCGTTCGCGGAGCAGGAGAACGACGTCGTGCTGCACACCGACACGTCGCTGCTGCCACGCGCGCGCCGGGCATGGTCGAGCTGGAACGTCCACCTGGGCACGCACACCGACCGCGTCGCGATGACGTACGACATGAGCCGCCTGCAACGACTCCCCTCGTCGCACCCCTTCTGCGTGACGCTGAACGCGACCGCGTTCGTCGACCCGGCGCGCGTGCTGCGCCGCTTCGTCTACCGGCATCCGATCTGCACCCCGGCCGCCGTGGCAGCGGGGCGGCGCCACGGCGAGGTCAGCGGGCGGCAGCGCACGCACTACTGCGGCGCATACTGGGGCTGGGGCTTCCACGAGGACGGCGTCACGAGCGCGCTCGCGGTGTGCCGGGCGCTCGGCGTCGACGCCCCGGCCTGACGGCGCGCGGCGGCGCCCAGGTCTGCGGTGGCGGTCGCCGCACACGGCTGCTAGTCCGCCGGCACGGTGTGGTGGCGCGTCCCGGCGATCCTCGTCTCCGCCGCCGGCTACTGCGCCGCCTTCCCGCCCTGGAGCCTGCCGGGCGTGGCGTGGGTGGCGCTCGTGCCGCTGCTCCTCGCGCTGCACGGTCTGCGGCCCGGACGCGCGGCGGCGGCCGGCTTCCTGTGGGGCACCGCGACGCTCTCGGGGATCGGCTACTGGGTGCCGGGCGCCCTCGCCTACTACTGGGAGCAGCCGTACTGGTTCGGGTTCTCCTTCGCGCTCGGGGTCGCGTTCGTGTTCATGGGGACGTACTTCGCCGCCTTCGGCGCCGCCTACGCCCGGCTCGCGACCTGCCGGCGCGGCGCGACGCTCGCCCTCGCGACCGCGGCGACCTACGTCGCCTGCGAGCTGGCGCGCGCGCACCTGTTGACCGGCCACCCGTGGCTGCTCCTGGGCTACGCGCTCGTGCCGCAGCCGCTGCTCGTCCAGGCGGCCGACCTGGGCGGCGTCTACCTGCTGTCGTTCGCCGTCGCGCTCGTGAACGCCGGCCTCGCGGCGGCGCTCGTCGAGCCCGCCGGCCGGCGCGGCGCGCTCGCCGCCGCGGCCACGGCCCTCGCCGCGCTCGCCGCGTACGGCGCGGTTCGCCTGCGCACGCCGCTGCCCATAGCGCCGGCGGTCCCGGTGATGGTCGTCCAGGGCAACGTCGATCTCGGCTTCCAGTGGCGCGAGGACTTCTACGGCCAGGGGCTCGATCGCTACCTGCAGCTCACCCTCGACGGCGCGGCACGCTCGCACCCGCAGCTGGTCGTGTGGCCGGAGAGCGCGGTCACCTTCTTCCTCGACGAGGAGCCGCTCTACCTGGCCGCGATCGCCGACGTCCTCGCGCGCACCGGCGCCGACCTCGTCGTCGGCGGGCCGCGGCGCACCGGCGCTCCGTCACGCTTCTACAACGCGGCCTTCCACCTGACGCCCGACGGCACGCTCGGCGACCACTACGACAAGGTGCGCCTGCTGCCGTTCGCGGAGTACTTCCCGCTGCGGACGATCGAGCTGCTGCGCCGCCGGTTCGAGCGCGTCCGGCACTTCACCGCCGCCGAGACGCCCACCATGCTACGCACGCGCTTCGGCGACGTGGCCACCGTCATCTGCTTCGAGGCGATCTTCCCCGAGGGGGTGCGCGCGCAGACGGCGGCCGGCGCGCAGCTGCTCGTGAACCTCTCGAACGACGGCTGGTTCGGCCGCACCGCCGGCTCGGACCAGCACCTCACGATGGTGGCGCTGCGCGCGGTCGAGGCGCGGCTGTGGGTCGTGCGCGCGACGACCACCGGGGTGTCGGCGATCGTCGATCCCTTCGGCCGCATCGTCGCGCGGGCTCCGCTCTTCACCGCGACGACGCTCGACGCGCAGGTCGTCCCCATGGCGGTGACGACGGTGTACGAGCGCGTCGGCGACGCCTTCGCCTGGGGCTGCGTCGTCGTCGCGCTCGCGGCGCTGCTCACACCGCGGCGGCGCGGCCACGCCGGCTAGAGCCGCCCCGGCGCTGCCGGATCGTCCGGCGAGGCGAGCGCCCGGTCGAGCTGCGCGGCGTCCCAGACGAGCCCTGCCTCGGCGAAGAGAGAGCGCGCGCGGTCGCGCCCGTCGCCGGTCCGCAGCGCGACCTCCGCACACGTGCGGGCGAGCTCCGGCACGGCCCCGAGACGCTCGCCTTCGCGCAGCGCCCGCGTCCACCACGCCCGCGCCGCACGCCGACGCCCGAGCAGCCAGTGGAGCCGCCCGGCGAGGCGCCACGTCTCGGTGCGCGCCGGCGCGACCACGCCCGCGACGCGCAGGGCGCGCCGCAGGCCGGCGCGGGCCCGTTCGCGCAGCACCCGCGACGCGGCGTCGTGGGCCAGCGCGTCGCAGTCGTGCCGCAGCCGCGCGACGGTAGAGGCGCTCATGTGCCAGGGCGGAACGAGGCCCGCGCGCGCGACGATGACGTCGACCCTGGCGAGCGTCGCGCCGGCCTCGTCGTGCGCGCCCTGGAGGCTCTGGATCTTGGCCCGGGTGCCGAGCGCCAGCGCGCGCAGCGCGTCCTCGTCGCGACCCGCGTAGTAGTGGTCGATCGCCGGCAGGGCCTCGTCCAGCCGTCGCTCCTCGAGCAGCAGGATCGCCTGCATGCCGTCGTGGTTCGCCTGCGCGAACTCGTAGCCGTACTGCTCGTGCATGTCCGCGAGCGCGCGCAGGTGCTCACGGGCGGCGGCGAAGCGGCCCCGGCGCAGCTGCCGGTCGCTCTCGAGGCCGAGGTACGAGTTGACGTCCCAGAAGATGCCGTACCTGAGACCCTGCGCGAGGAGATCGGCCGCGAGGCCCGGCTCGCGCTCCCAGCCGCCCTCGAGGAAATTGATGACGAAGCGCAGGAAGCCGCAGCCGAGCTCGTCGGCGACCTCGCCGGGCCGCACCAGCTCCTCGGCGCGGCGCAGGAAGCGGCGGCCGATCGCGAACGAGGTGCCGGAGTAGGCGAACGCCGCGCCGCCCATGACGTAGGTGAGGCACGCGGTCTCGATGCTGCGCGGGTCACGCCGGTTCATGCGCCGGATCGCGCCGATGTTGTCGACGAACATGCGTTGGGGATCGCTCGTCGTGAGCGCGCGGAAGCGGCGGAACATGATCTCGAACGTCTCGCGCTCGCGCGCGCTGACCGGGGGCCGGCGACCGCGGCGCGGCGGCACGAAGACGCCGTAGAGCACCGCCGTCATGTCGCGCGCGAACCGGGCGTACCGCGCCGTCGCGCCCTGGGCGAGACCGGAGCCCATGTGCTCGAGCGCGCGGTCGAAGTGGCCGATCGACTCGGTGAGCTTGCCGGTGTTCAGCAGCGCGTAGCCGATGTTCTTCTCGAGCAGCGCCTTGCGCGCGGGGTCGCCGCCGTCGCCGTGGATCACGAGGTAGATGCGCGACGCCTCGCGGAACAGCTGCAACGCCTCGCTCGACGCCGCCGAGCGTGCGGCGACGTCGCCCGCCTTGAAGAGGAACTCCTCCGCCTTCGGCAGGTCGTCGGCCCGGCTGTAGTGGTAGGCCAGCATGCCGTAGAAGTCGCCGAGCCGCTCCGCGAACGAGGCTTCGATCGAGTCCGCGACGAGCTGGTGGAACTCCCGGCGCGTCTTCTGCAGCAGGGAGTCGTAGACCGTCTCCTGCGCGAGCGCGTGCTTGAAGACGAACTCGAGCTCCTGCGCGACGCCGCCCCCACCCACGGCGACGCCGAAGCTCCCCCCGCGGCGCAGCAGGAGCTGCTTGTCCTGGAGCCGGGCCAGCTCCGCGTCGAGCGTCGCATCGCTGCCGCCGCGGCGACGCATGATCTCGGCGATGATGCGGTAGTAGAACTGCCGCCCGATGACCGACGCGACCTGGAGGAGCCGGCGCGTCGGCTCGTCGAGCCGGTCGACGCGCGCCATCACGACCTCCTGGATCGTCCCGGGGATGACGACGCGCTCGATCCGGGCCGTCACGCGGTAGCCGCCGTCCGCATACTCCACCGCGCCCTGGTCGATCAGCGCGCGCACCACCTCCTCGAGGTAGAATGGGTTGCCCTCGGCCTTGTGCGTGATGAGCGCGCGCGTGGCGGCGGGGAGGTCCTCGATCTCGAGGAGGTTCTGCACGAGGCGGCTCGCGTCTGCCGCGCCCAGCGGCTCGATGCGCACCTCGGTGTGCCGCGCGGCGTGGGCGTCGAGCGCGCTGCGCAGGATGCGCTCGGCCGTGTCCGCGTAGTCCGGCCGGAAGACGTGCACGAAGAGCACCGGCTGGTCGACGACCAGCCGCAGCAGCGCCTCGAGCAGCTGCACCGACGAGCGGTCGGCCCAGTGCAGATCCTCGAACACGAGCACCAGCGGGCGCGTCGCGGCGAGCGCTTGGAACAGGCGCCGGACGTTGCGGAAGATGAGCTTCTCGAGGGCCTCGCCGTCGATGCCGTGGAGGCGCTCGGCGTGCGCCCCGCGCAGGCGCATGCCCATGAGCGTCGCCACGAACGGCAGGACCTCGTCGGCCTCGTCGGGCAGGAGGGTGCCGACGGCGTGCGCGAGCTTCGCGCCGGCGGCGGTCTCGGCGTCGTCGTCGCCGACGCCGGCCCAGCGGCGCAGCAGGTCGATGAAGGGGTGGAAGCTCAGCGTCTGACCGATCGACGTCGAGCGGCCCTCCAGCACCGTCGCCGCGGCGAGCGGCTCCCAGCGCAGCACCTCGGCCACCAGGCGCGACTTCCCGACCCCCGCCTCGCCGACGACGCTGACGATGCCGCCGTCGCCGGCGAGCGCGCGCGCGAGGCAGCCTTCGAGACGGCGCCGCTCGTCGTCACGGCCGACGAGCGGCGACGACACGGTGCGGTCGGCGACGGCGACCTGCGTGCGGTGCACCTGCCCGCGCACGGACGCCAGTGCCCGCACCGGAACGCGCTGCGCCTTCCCCGCCAGCGTCATCGGCTGCGGCGGGTCGAACGCGAACGTGTCCTTCGTCCAGCGGTAGGTCTCCGGGCCGACGTGGACGACGCCGGTGGGCGCGGCGTCCTTCAGGCGCGACGCCAGGTTCACCGTGTCGCCCATGACGGTGAAGTCGCGCTTCACGCGGCCGCCGATCTCGCCGGCGATGACGAGCCCGGTGTTGATCCCCATGTGGACGCCGAGCGGCGTCGGCAGCCCCTGCGCGCGGCCGAACGCCTCCAGGCGGCTGCGCATCTCGATCGCCGCGTTCACCGCCTGCTGCGGGGCGTTCTCGATCGCGTTGGGCACACCGAAGAGCGCCATCACGCACTCGCCGATGTACTTGTCGACGACGCCGCCGTAGCGGCGCACGATCTCCTCCATGAGGCCGAAGCAGCGGTTCAGGAGCTGCGTCAGGTTCTGCGGCGACAGGTGCGGCACGAGCGCGTCGAAGCCGACGAGATCGGCGAAGAGCACCGTCGCCTGGCGTCGCTCGCTGTCGCGCTTCACGCGGCCGGCGCGCGGCTTCGCGGACAGCAGCGCGTGCACGGCGACGGGTGCCGTGCCCGCGCGCGGCACGAGCGGCTCCGTCGCGCGGTAGTGGAAGGCGTCGCGCGTCGCCTCCCAGGTCGCCGGCCCGACGCAGATGTCGCCCTTCGCCGAGACGTCCTCGAGCCGCGCCGCGAGCGCCACGGTGTCGCCCATGACGGCGAACTCGCGCCGGTGCGCACCGCCGATCTCGCCCGCGACCACGAGGCCCGTCTCGATGCCCATGTGGATGTCGAGCGGCGGCGCGCCGGCGCCGGCGTTCAGGTTGTAGTGGTGGATCGCCGCGCGCATCTCGAGCGCGGCCTGTACCGCGTGCGCCGGCGCCGCCGGGTCGGGCGCGGCGAGGCCGAACACCGCCAGCACGCAGTCGCCGATGTACTTGTTGACCGTCCCGCCGTGCGCGATGACGATGCCCTCCAGGATCTCGAAGACCTGGTTCATCACCGCCGTCACCTCCTCGGGATCGAGGCGCTCCGACAGCGCCGTGAAGCCCGAGATGTCGGCGTAGACGACCGTCGCCTGCCGGCGCAGGCTCTGGCGGGGCGGATCGGGGACGGCCATGGCGATCGCCCGCGGTCAGCGGTGGCTGCGCCCCGTGATCGCGCGCGCCAGGCCGGCGACGACGAGGCCGATCGTCACCGCGGAGGTGAGGTTGGACGCCGCGCAGGGCGCCCCGCACCCCGGCGTGGCGAGGGACACGAACGACAGCGGCACGAGCATGATCGCGCCGCACAGCGGCCCGCGCAGCCACCACGGCGACGGCCAGGTCGTGATGCCGACGAGGACGCCGATCAGCGACCGCGCCACGTACCACCCCCACACCGCGACGCTGCCCTGGATGTAGAGGACATCGTACTTCTGCGGGATCGGGCCGTGCACGAAGGCGGGGACGACGCCGAGCACGACGCCGAGCAGCGCGCAGACGAGCGGATACGGCACCGACACGGTGCGCCCGTCTGTACTGCCGCGGCGGTCGAAAGGGAACCGCGCCGCCCTTCGCGCGGCCCCCGTAGCAGCGCGCGCGGCGGGCACCCGCGCTTGAGCCGCCGGCGCGGCAGGGGCATGCTGCCGCGCGCCGATGGACGACCCGTCGCTCGCCGTGCGTCTCGAGCAGTTCGTCGCGACGCAGCTGCCGGACGCCCGGGCCGTCCGCGTGACCGCGCTCGGACGCAGCACCGAGGGCTTCTCGCAGGAGACGTTCACCTTCGACGTCGAGTGCGAGCGCGCCGGGCGGCTGGAGCGCACCGCCTGGGTCGCGAAGCGCGAGCCCGTCGCCGGGCTGCTCGAGCCCTACGATCTCGAGCCCGAGTTCCGCGTGCTGCACGCGCTCTCCGACGATCCCCTGCCCTCGCCGCCGACGCCCTGGTTCACCCGCGACCCGGCCGTGCTGGAGCGCCCGTTCTACGTGATGGCGCGCCTGCCGGGCGACGCCCCGGTGCCGGCGCCGGGCCCCGACGGCACGGGACCGTTCGCCGACGCCGACCGCCCGGCGCTCGCCGCCGACGTCGTCGCGGCGCTGGCCCGCCTGCACGCGATCGACTGGCGCGCGCGCGGGCTCGGCTTCCTCGGCGACCCGGGCACGGGCCTCACCACCGCGCGCACCGAGCTCGCCCGCTGGGAGGCGCGCATCGCCGCGAGCGGGCTGTCGATCGATCCGCCGCTCGCCGAGGCGCTCGCGTGGCTGCGCGCGAACCTGCCGTCGTGCGACGAGGTGACGCTGGTCCACGGCGACTACCGCCTCGGCAACTTCCTCGTCGTGCGCGACACGGGCGTCGCACGGCTCTCCGGCGTCCTCGATTGGGAGATGGTCCACCTCGGCGATCCGCTCGAGGACCTCGCCTGGTGCGCGTCGGCCATGTGGCGCGCCGGCACGCCGTTCGCCGCCGGCCTCGTCCCGCCCGACGAGCTCGCCGCGCAGTACACGGCGGCCAGCGGCCGCACGGTCGAGCCGGGCCGCGTGGCGTTCTACGACGTGCTGGCGATCGTCAAGATGATCGCCATCATGATGACCGGCCTGCGCGCGTATCGCGACGGCCGCACGACGGACCCGCGGATGGCGATCTTCGACCACCAGCTGCCCTACCTCCACCTCCTGCTCGGCATGGTGCGCGGGTGGCTCGCATGAGCGCCGGCCACCTGCCGCTCGAGCGGCTCGTCGACGGCGTGCTGCACACGCTGCGCACCGTCGTCGCCCCGGCGCTCGACGACCGCTACGCACGCGGACAACTGTTCGCCGTGCTCGACCTGCTGCACAACCTGCGCGAGCGCATCGCCATCCGTCCCGAGCTGCTCGCCGCCGAGGCCGAGTCCGCCGCCGAGGCGCTCGACGCCGCGGTGATGGCGCTCGGCAGCGTGCCGCCGCCGCTGGCCGCGGCGCTCGCGGCGGTGCCCGCCGAGCCGCTCGCCGCGCGGGTCGCGGCTCTGCGCGCGGCCGTGGTGGCGGCGTTCACCGTGCTGCCGTCGCTCCCGTCGGCCGTCGCCGCGCCCGCGCATGCCGCCCTGGCCGCGCACCTCGGCGGCCAGGCCATGCGCGACGTCGCGGTGCTGAAGCCGTCGTTGCTCGAAGAGATATCGAAAGGGTGAAGGCTGCGGCCATGCTGACCCGCTTCGACGACTACCTCGTCCACCAGACGCCGGAGCCCGTGGCCCATCCGGCCAGCGGCGACCGGAACGCCTACGACCGCTACTTCTTCAACGGCTTCACCCGCGACGCCGACCTCTTCTTCGGCTGTGCGCTCGGGCTCTACCCGAACCGCCGGGTGATGGACGCCGCCTTCAGCGTCGTCCATCGCGGGCGCCAGTACTCGGTGCGTGCGTCGCGCCTCGCCCCCGACGAGCGGGCCGAGTCCGTGGTCGGGCCGATCCGCGTGAAGGTGCTCGAGCCGCTGCGCATGCTGCACGTCCGCGTGCGCGCGCCGGAGCACGGGCTGGAGGCCGACCTCGCCTTCTACGCCCGCACCTGCCCGATCGAGGAGCCGCGCTTCCACTGGCGGCCGCAGCACCGCGTAGTGATGGACCTGACGCGGCTCACCAGTTCGGCTTCTGGGAAGGCCTGCTGCGTGTCGGCGACGAGGAGATCGTCGTCGACCCGACGCGCACCCCCGGCGTACGCGACCGCTCGTGGGGCGTGCGCCCCGTGGGCGAGCCCGATGCAGGTGCTCCGGCGATGCCGCCGCAGTTCTTCTGGCTCTGGGCACCGACGCACTTCGACGACGTCTGCACCCATCTCACCGTGAACGAGGACGGCGACGGCCGCCCGTGGCACACGAGCGGCGCCGTCGCCGGAACCGGCGCCTTCGACGAAGGCACGGCCACGCCGATGGCGTCGGTCGGCCACGAGATCGTGTGGCAGCCGGGCACGCGCCGGGCCCGGCGTGCCACGCTGACGTTGCGCCCGCACCGCGGCGAGCCGCTGGTGACGACGCTGGAGCCGCTGCTCACGTTCCAGATGCTGGGCCTCGGCTACCTCGACCCCGAGTGGGGGCACGGCATGTGGAAGGGCGAGCTGGCGGTCGACGCGCGCGAGTGGGCGCTCGCCGACCTCGATCCGATGGACCCGCGCCACCTGCACGTGCAGCAGCTCTGCCGCGCGCGCTGCGGCGACCGCGAGGGGCTCGCGGTCTTCGAGCAGCTGGTGCTCGGGCCGCACGCGCCGTCGGGCTTCACGTCGCTCCTCGATCCCGCACTCTGACGCGGCGGGCACGGGTCGCGGAGCGGACGGCGGGAGCTTTTTCCAGCCGGGAGGCGTAGAAGGGGACCGTTCCACGCACCCGTCGTACGGGGCGGCCCACGCGTCCGCGCGACGTCGCATCCGCTGGGAGCCGTCGCGCGCACGCCCCGGAGCCTGCCCCTACAGGAGGATCCGACGATGGCGACGAGCGAAGCAGCGGTGATGGAATTCACCCAGAAGGCCCTCGGCGATCTCGGCTCGGCCCTGACCGCGGCGATGGTCGTGATCGGCGACAAGCTCGGGCTCTACCGCGCCATGGCCGAGGGCGGCCCGACCGACGCCGCGACGCTGGCGGCGCGCACGGGCACCGCCGAGCGCTACGTGCGCGAATGGCTGAACGCCCAGGCGGCCGCCGGCTACGTGACCTACGACCCGGCGACGCGCCGCTACACGCTGCCCGAGGCGCACGCGGTGTGCCTCACCGAGGAGGACAGCCCAGCGTGCGTGCTGGGCGGCTTCCAGGGCATGACCGCAGCCATGCGCGCGACGCCGAAGATCGTCGAGCGGTTCCGCAGCGGCGCCGGCCTCGGCTGGCACGAGCACGACCCGGAGCTGTTCTGCGGCACGGAGCGCTTCTTCCGGCCGGGCTATGCGGCGCATCTCGTCGACGAGTGGCTGCCCGCGCTCGACGGCGTACGCGAGAAGCTCGAGCGCGGCGGCACGGTGGCGGACGTCGGCTGCGGCCACGGCGCGTCGACGGTGATCCTGGCGCGGGCGTTCCCGAACGCGCGCATCACGGGCTTCGACTACCACCCGCCCTCGATCGCGGCGGCGACGGAGCGGGCCCGCGCCGCCGGCGTCGGCGAGCGCTGCCGCTTCGAGGTCGCGGCGGCCAAGACCTATCCGGGCCGCGACTACGATCTCGTGACGTTCTTCGACTGCCTGCACGACATGGGCGACCCCCTGGGCGCCGCACGCCACGTGCGCGCGTCGCTCGCCTCGGACGGCACCTGGATGCTCGTCGAGCCGTTCGCGCACGACGCGGCCGAGGACAACCACAACCCGATCGGCCGCATCTTCTACTCGGTCTCGACGCTGGTCTGCACGCCGGCGTCGCTCTCGCAGGAGGTGGGCGCGGCGCTCGGTGCCCAGGCGGGCGAGGCGCGCCTACGCGCGGTGCTCGAGGAGGCGGGCTTCACCCGCATCCGCCGCGCCACCGAGACGCCCTTCAACCTCGTCCTCGAAGCGCGCCCGTGACGCCGCGGCTCGGGCGCCCGTCCCACGGCGGGCGCCCGACGCTCCCGACGCGGCTCGGCGCCGCGCGTGCGAGCCGAGGCGGGCTCGTCGCCCGCGTCCCGCGAGCGTGCGGGTCGCCGATTCGGTTGACTCGGCCGGGGCCGGCTCCGTACACCGGCGCATGCGCCTCGGTCTGAACGCCGGCTACTCCGGCTCCCGTATCGCCATCGACATGGACCTCGTCCGCCAGGCGGACGACCTCGGCTACTACGCGATCTGGTCGGCCGAGGCCTACGGCTCCGACGCGGTCACGCCCCTCGCCTGGATCGCGGGGCAGACGAAGCACATAAAGCTCGCGACCGGCATCATGCAGATGCCGGCGCGCACGCCGGCGATGACCGCGATGACGGCGATGACGCTCGACCAGCTGTCGGGCGGGCGCTTCCTGCTCGGCCTCGGGGCCTCGGGGCCGCAGGTGGTCGAGGGCTGGCACGGGGTCGCGTACGGCAAGCCGCTGGTGCGCACGCGCGAGTACATCGAGATCGTGCGCGCCATCTGGGCACGCGAGAAGCCGCTCGAGCACCACGGCATGCACTACGACATCCCGTACCGCGGGCCGGACGCGTCGGGCCTCGGCAAGCCGCTGAAGAGCATCCTCCACGGCCGCCCGATCCCGATCTACGTCGCCGCCATCGGGCCGAAGAGCGTGGCGCAGTGCGCCGAGATCGCCGACGGCTGGCTGCCGATCTTCTACTCGCCGTTCCGCGCGCCGAAGGTCTACCAGGCGTCGCTCGACGAGGGCTTCCGAAAGGGCGGAAAGACCGCCGCCGACTTCGACATCGCCGTCACGGTCACGGTGATCGTCGGCGACGACGTGCAGGCGTGCCTCGACCGCATCAAACCGAACCTGGCGCTCTACATCGGCGGCATGGGCGCGCGCGGCAAGAACTTCTACAACGATCTCGCCTGCCGCTACGGCTTCGCCGCCGAGGCGAAGGAGATCCAGGACCTCTATCTGGCCGGCAAGAAGGACGAGGCGGCGGCCAAGGTCCCGAACGCGCTCGCCGACGAGATCGCGCTCGTGGGACCGCCGGAGCGGATCAAGGATCGGCTCGCGGCCTGGAAGGCGTCGCCCGTCGGCACGCTGAACGTCGCCACGGCGCAGCCGAAGGTGCTGCGCCTGCTCGCCGAGGCGATGGCCTGAGCTGCGACGCGTCGTCACGACCGCGCGTCTTTCTGCTTGCCTCTCGCGCCGTGCCCGGGCGATGCTCGGCCGCATGCGCCACCTCGTCGCCGCCGTCGTCCTCGCCGTCAGCTCGACGCTCGCCCCGCTCGCCGCCGCGGCGCCGCCCTCGCCGCTGCGCGTGCTGGTCACGAACGACGACGGCGTCGGCGCCCCCGGCATCGATGCGGTGGTGCGGGCGCTCAGCCAGAACCCCGCGCTCGCCATCACGGTGATCGCGCCGGCGACCAACCAGAGCGGCACCGGCGACAGCTTCACCACCGGCCCGGTCAACGTCTTCCCGTCCTCGACCGCCGGCGCGTTCCCCGCCACCGCGGTCGCCGGCTACCCGGCCGACACGGTCTTCTACGGCGTCACCTACGCGATGCCGGTGCCGCCCGACCTCGTCGTCTCCGGGATCAACGCGGGCCAGAACGTCGGCAACCTCACCGAGCTGTCGGGCACGGTCGGCGCGGCGCTCGTCGCGGCGCGCTTCCATATCCCCGCCATCGCCGTCAGCACGGCGCTCGGGGCGGGCATCGACTATACGGAGGCCGCGACCTACACCGCCCAGCTGGTGGAGCGCTTCCGCACGAGCAAGTCGCTGCGCAGCAAGCTGTCGCCGCCGAAGGAGCCGACCGCGCTGGTCGTGAACGTCAACTTCCCGACCTGCCCGACCGGCAGGACGCGCGGCGTCGTGCTCGCGTCCCTCGGCGAGATCACGACGATCACCGGCTACACGCCGGGCACCGGCACCCTCATGGTGCCGGTGGTGCAGACCACGAGCCCGTTCGTGATCGACTGCCAGGTCCCGACGAGCGGCGCGTTCGCCAACGACCTCGAGGCCCTCAGGGCCGGCTGGGCCACGGTGACGCCGCTCGGGGCGAACCTCGGCGGCGTCACGCGGCGGCTCAAGTCCCTCCGCCTGCTCGAGAAGATACCCTTCTGACCGCTGCATCCCTGCGACGAAGCGGCAGAAACGTGACGCGCCTCCGTTCGCGCGCCACTCGATATCGCATGCCGGGCGCGGCGACGATTCGGCACGCGCGTTGCTCTGCCCGGCGTCGCCGGTGCTTCGCCGGCCCGCATGCTAGCTCGCGAGCCCCCCGCCGGCCCTTCCCCCAGCCTTCCGCGCGCCGTCGCCCGGCGCTCGCGGGCGATCAGCTCGGCCCGGCCCGCGGCGCGCACGCTCGGGCTCGTCATCGCGCTGTTCGTCGGGATCACCGCGGCGCTGCTCTACCTCACCAGCGCGCAGATGGAGATCCTCTCCGCGGTGCGCGCCTACGTCGGCGGCGAAGGCCTGTGGTCGAAGGCGCAGAAGGACGCCGTCCAGCATCTCCTGCGCTATGCCCACACGCGCGACGACGCCGACTATGCGCGCTACCAGGACGCCGTCGGCGTCACGCTGGGCGACCGCCAGGCGCGCATCGAGCTGGAGAAGCCGACGCCCGACCTCGCCGTCGTCGCGGCGGGCTTTCGCCGCGGCCGCAACCACCCCGACGACATCGGCGGGCTGGTCATGCTCTTCCGCCGCTTCCGGCACGCGAGCTACGTCGACGAGGCGATCCGCGTCTGGACGATCGCCGACGGCGAGATCGCCCGGCTCGACCATCTCGCGCGTGCGGTGCGTGCCCGCATGCGGTCCGGACGCAGCCCGGCGACGCCGCGCATCCTGCCCAAGATCGACCGCATCAACGAGCGCGTCACGCCGCTCGAGGACCGTTTCTCGATGGCGCTGGCCGAGGGGGCGCGCGCCATCAAGACGATCTCGATCCGCATCACCTTCGGCGTCGCGCTGCTGCTCCTGTCGATGGGCGCCGTCGTGTCGTGGATGCTGCTCGCGCGCATCCGCGAGTGGGGCGACAAGTACCGCCACCTGCTCGACGCCGCCTCCGACGCGATCGTGGTCACCGACCTCGACACCGGCGTCATCCTCGACGCGAACCGCAGCGCCGAGAAGCTCACCGGGCGCACGGCGGCGGAGCTGATCGGGATGCCGCAGGAGCTGCTGCACGCCGAAGCCGAGCGGGCGCGCTACCGCGAGGTCTTTCTCGCGCACGCCGGCCGCGGCGTCACCACGGCGGTCGACCTGCACGTGGCGCGCCCGGACGGCACCCGGGTTCCGGTCGAGATCCGCGCTGCGACGACGAGCATGGGCGGGACGCGCGTCGTGCAGAGCATCTGCCGCGACGTCACGGAGCGGCGTCTGGCCGACGCCGAGCTGGCCCGCTCGCGCCGGGCCCTCGAGGAAGAGGCCCGCGTCGCCGGGGCCCTCGCCCGCGTCGGCCAGCAGATGATCTCGTCGCTCGACACGCCGGTGCTGTTCGAGCGGCTGTGCCAGCTCGCCGCCGATCTGCTCGACGGCACCGGCAGCGCGACGCTGCTGCGCGGCGCCGACGGGCAGGGCTGGGGTGCCGTCGCCGTCCACGCGGCGCGCGCGGAGGACCGCGAGCGCCTGCGCCGCACGGCGCGCGGCTTCGCGCTCGACCCGGACCGCTTCGCGATCGTCCGCGACGAGGTGCTGGAGCTGCCCGGCGGCGAGCTGGTCATGGCGATCCACCGCGACGCGGACCTCATCGGCGTGCAGGTGGTGACCCGTCCGCCCGACGGACAGGGGCTCACGCCCGAGCGCGCCCGCATCGCGCGCGGCCTCGCGCACGTCGCCGGCATCGGCCTCGAGAACGCCCGCCTGGTCGCCGAGCTGGAGCAGGCGAGCCGTCTCAAGTCCGAGTTCGTCTCGACCATGTCGCACGAGCTGCGCACGCCGCTCAACGTGATCCTCGGCTACGCCGAGATGGGCCGCGACCGGAGCATCGGCCTCGATCTCGACGACACGTTGTCGCGCATCGAGGCCTCGGGTCGCGACTTGCTCGGGCTCATCGAGAGCACGCTCGAGATCGGCAAGATCGAAGCGGGACGCGATCAGGTGCGCGTCGAGATGGTGCCGCTCCCCGCGTTCTGGGCCCAGCTCGGCGACGGCTGCGGCCGCCTGCCGCGCAAGCCGGGCGTGGCCTTCGACTGGGCGAAGTCCGTTCCCGACGTCGTGCTCCGCACCGATCCGCGCAAGCTCGTCGTCGTGGTCCGCAACCTCGTGGGCAACGCGCTCAAGTTCACCGAGCAGGGCGCGGTGCGGGTGACCCTCGAGGCGACCCCGCAGGGGCTCGCGCTGCGCGTCGCCGATACCGGCATCGGCATCGCGCCCGCCGATCAGCAGGCCGTGTTCGAGATGTTCCGCCAGGTGGACGGCTCGGACACGCGCCGCTTCGGCGGCACGGGGCTCGGCCTCTACATCGTGCGGCGCTTCGTCGAGCAGCTCGGCGGCACCATCGTGGTCGAGAGCGCGCTCGGCGCGGGCACGACGTTCCTCGTCACCCTGCCCGCCGGCGCGGTGCTCGGGCGCGCCGCGGCGGCGTAGCCGGAGGCGCGGACGCCGGCTCGGCGAAGTCCGGATGGACGACGCACCACGGGCTCGGCACGAGCAGCGTCTCGCGCACGTCGGTGCGCCACCGGCGCGCGTGCTCGAGCCACTTGCGCCCGGGCTTCGCGGTGCGAACGTCGGCGAGATGGCGCGTCAGCGCCGCGAAGTCGGGCAGGCACCAGAGCAGCACCGCCTCGGTGTCCCGCATCGCGGTCGTCCAGGCGCCGACGAGCGCGAGCCCGTGGCGCTTGGCGACCGGCAGCCAGCGCTCGTGGACGGCGTCGAGATACTGCTCCGCGGTGCCGGACCGCACGGTCGCGATCTCCTGGAGGCAGGCGCGGCCGCGCACGCCGCCCTCGAGGAGCGCGCGGCGGCTCGGGCTCCACGGCGCCGGCTCGAGGATGCGGTCGAAGCCGCCGGAGCGCCAAGTCGTCGCCTCCGTCCACCACGTCTTCAGCGCCGGCTCCTGCCCCGACTGCCGGGTGTACTGGCGCTCGAGGATGGTCGCCCAGTGGTCCCAGCCCTCCATCTCCCAGAGGTTCACGACGACGGGCCACTGCCCCGTCGACCCGCTCTGCTGGAACGTGCCGACGAGCGGCGCGCCGCCGTCGCTGCGCCCGAGCCCCAGCTGCGCCGTGTGCGCCTTGTAGGGCTCGGAGCCGGTGCCGACGATGTCGATGAGCTCGTGGAGGTAGAGGGCGCGGTTCGGCATGTGCGCCCTTATCAACCGCGGCGGGCCCTGTGCTAGGCTCCGCGCCCCGATGGACTTCTCCTTCTCCGCGCGCGACCTCGCCTTCGCCGACGAGGCGCGCCGCTGGCTCGAGCAGAACCTCCCCGCCGACTGGCGCCGCGACCACTGCTGGACGCGGGTGGAGGAGCCGCTGTGGATCGCGATCGCGCGCCGCTGGCAGCGCATGCTGTTCGACGGGGGCTGGGCCGCCATCGCGTGGCCGCGCGAGCACGGCGGCCGCGGTGCGACGGTCGTGGAGCGCTGGCTCTTCGACCAGGCCCTCGATCAGGTCGGCGCGCCGCGGCCGCCGGCGCAGTCCTACGTCGACCTGATCGGTCCTGCCCTGCTCCAGCACGGCACGCCGGCCCAGCGCACGCGCTACGTCGGGAACATGGTGAACGGCGACGAGCTGTGGTGTCAGGGCTTCTCCGAGCCGGGAGCCGGCTCCGACCTCGCTTCGCTGCGCACGCGCGCGGAGCGCCGCGGCGACGAGTTCGTCGTCAACGGCCAGAAGGTGTGGACGAGCCACGCCGACATCGCCGACCGCTGCTTCCTCCTCTGCCGCACGGAAGCCGACGCCCCGAAGCACAAGGGCCTCTCCCTGCTCCTCGTCGACATGAAGACGCCCGGCATCAGCGTGCGGCCGCTGCAGCAGATGACCGACGACGCCGAGTTCTGCGAGGTCTTCTTCGAGGACGTGCGCGTGCCGGCCGAGAATCTGCTCGGCACGCCCGGCGCCGGCTGGAGCATCGCCATGGGCATCGTCGCGCACGAGCGCGGGCCGATGTGGACGTTCGTCTTCCAGCGCAAGATCCGCCGCAGCCTCTCGCAGCTCCTCGCACGCCTGCGCGAGCATCCCGCCGGCGCGGGCGCACTGCGCGACCCTCTCGTTCGCCAACGCATCGCGCAAGCGCACATCGAGGTCGAGATCCTCCGCCTCTCCGGCTACCGCAGCCTGACGACGCTCCTGCGCACCGGCCATCCGGGGCCGGAGAGCTCGATGGAGAAGGTGCTCGGCAGCGAGACCGACCAGCGGCTGCAGGCGCTGTCGCTGTCGCTGTTCGGGCCCTACGGCGCGCTCCGCAGCGGGCCGCACGCGCTCGACGACGGCGGCGTCGCGCGTCATTTCCTCTACGCAGCGTCGGAGACGATCATGGGCGGCACCTCCGAGATCCAGCGCAACGTCATCGCGCAGCGCATTCTCGGTCTGCCGCGCTGATCGCGCTTGTCACCCGCGCGGCCGCGCGGAACACTCGACGACGTGACGGCGCCGCTGACCGAGGCCCGCATCCGTGAGGTCCTGGCGCGCCTGCCGCAGGCGCTGGCGCACACCGACGGACGCGCCGCCCGCCGCCCGCCGCTGCGCATCGCGGCGCGGCGCCGGCCGGAGGAGCTGCCCGCGCGCGACGACGCACGGCGCGATCCGACCGACCTGCTGTCCGTCGTCGCGCCCGAGCTGGCGGCGGACGTCGACGCGATGGACGCGTCGTCCGACGCGCTCGTGCGCGACGTGCGACGCGTCTTCGAGCTGTGGGCGGTCGTCCGCGGCGGCGGCATCGCGGTGGTACGCGATCGGCTCGCGGCCGGCCCCGCCGCGCTCGCCGCGCTGACCACGAACGGCGCGCTCGTCCCCGACCTCGCCGCCGGCATCGGCGCGCTCCTGCCGGCGATGGCGGCGCGCTCGCGCACGCTGCTGGCGCGCCTCGACGCCTTCACCCCCGAGGAGGAAGCCGCGGTGCGTGGCTGCGCCGACGCCATCGCCGCCGCGGTCAGCCGGGTGGCGCCGCGGCGTCCGCCGGCACCCGACGCATGAGCGCGAGGCCGACGACGAAGAAGGCCAGCACCACCGCGAAGCCGACGCGCTGGCTGCCGGCGGCGAGCGTCAACCAGCCGACGAGGATCGGGCCGAGGAAGGCCGTCACCTTGCCCGAGAGCGCGTAGAGTCCGAAGAGCTCGGCGCGCAGCTCGGGGGGCGCGAGGCGCGCGAGCAGCGAGCGGCTCGACGCCTGCACCGGCCCGACGAAGAGCCCGAGCGCCATGCCCGCCGCCCAGAAGCCGGGCGGCGTGCGCGCGAGCAGCGCCGCGAGGAGGCAGAGGACGAGTCCCACGAGCGACGCCACGATCACCGTGCGCGGACCGAGCCGATCGTCGAGGAACGCGAACGCCGCGGCGCCGATCCCCGAGGTCGCGTTCAGCGCGATGCCGAAGAGCAGCACCTCCTTCTCGCTCATGTCGAACGTGCCTGCGGCATAGACGCCGCCGAGCGCGAACACCGTCGCGAGCCCGTCGATGTAGATCATGCGTGCGACGAGAAAGCGCAGCACCACGCGCCGTCCGCGCAGGCGGCGCAGCGACGCGCCGAGCTGGCCCAGCCCCTCGCGCACCGCCGCCGCCATGCGCATGCGCGGCGCGGCGAGGTCGGGCGTCCACAGGAAGAGCGGCAGGGCGAACACGCCGAACCACACGGCGGTGAGCAGGAAGGTCGCGCGCACCGGTCCCGCGGCGTCGCCCGGCAGGCCGAGCGTCACCGCCCCGCCCTGCACGAGCCACAACGCCACGAGCAGGCAGGCGACGCCGCCCGCGTAGCCGAGTCCCCACGCCCAGCCGGACCAGCGACCGAGGCGAGCGGCGGGCGCGAGGTCGGGCAGCATGGCGTTGTAGGGCACGAAGGCCAGCTCCGCGCCGATGGTCGCGAGGGCGACCATGAGGAGACCGAACGGCGCCCACGCCGGATCGGGGCGAACCAGCCAGAGCGCCGCGGTCGCCGCGACCGAGAGCCCGGTGCAGGCGGCGATCCAGGGCTTGCGCCGCCCGCCGCGGTCGGTGATCGCGCCGAGGATCGGCCCGGCGAGCGCGACCACGAGACCTGCGACGCCGATGGTGTTGCCCCATTGCGCCGTGCCGACCGTCTCGTCCGTGGCCACGCTGCGCGTGAAGTAGGCCGCGAAGACGAAGGTCTCGACCACCGTCGCATGGCTCGACGCGGCCCAGTCATAGAGCGCCCAGGCGAGGAGCGCGCGGCGCGACGCGGGCGGTTGGGACACGGCCCGTCTTCTCGGACCCGATCACCGCGTCCGGCGCGGCGGCGAGGCGGCGCAGCCCGCGGGCACCTCACGCCCCCCAGCTCGAGACGTCGACCCCGATCGCCTTGATGCCCGCGATCACCCGCGCCGGGATCAGCGGCACCGGCTCCCAGTCGTAGCGGTGCATGCGCGCGTCGCCGGTGCCGGCGACGAAGCGGCGCGCCTGCGCGAGCGTGAACAGGACGCCGCGGCGGGCGATCTGCCGCTCGTAGGCGAGCGCGTGCTCGGCGTCACGCACGAAGTTCATCGAGTCGCACATGCAGACGATGTTCACCGTGTTCCACTCGCGCGGGCTCGTGCTCACGTGGATCAGCGGCTCTGGGGGCGTCGTCTCGAGCACCTCGCCGTCGCGCACCGAGAGCGCGATCGGCTCGAGACAGCAGGCGCAGTACGAGGCCAGCTCGAGCGTCCTGCCGGCGAAGGGCGGCATGCGCGAGATCGCCATCGACTCCATGGCGCAGCCGGCCCAGCAGTGGAAGCGGCCGTCCAGGTGCACCGCGACCTGGCTCGGGTAGCTCGAGAACGGCTGGCACTTCAGCAGCGCGACGTTGTTCGTCGCCTGATCGATGGTGACGATGAGCCCGAGGTCGAGCTCGCGATAGACCTCGACGAGACGCGCGCGCGACAGGCCGGTCGCGGCGTACGTCTCGCGCAGGTTCGGGCCGCGGCCGTGGGTGCACCAGTGCTCGTAGACGTGCTGGCGGACCGTCAGGGCGTCGTCGCTGAAGCGGAAGGCGGGCACGTTCTGGGGCATGCGGCGTGGTCTAGCGCAGAGGCGCGGCGCGGCACAAAGCCGCGTGCCCCTCCGCTCCGGCGGCCGTCCGGGTGTCACCGGGTGCGACGCTTTCTCGACGCCCGCGGCGGGCCGCCGGGCGAACCGCCTGCGGCGACGGCACGTTGTCGCAGCGGCAAGGCCGGCAAGCAGCTTGCTGGCAACGCCGGCATGCGGTGGCGGCTGGGCAGCTTGGGACTGGTGGTGGTGGCGCTCGGCGGATGCGGGACCATGCGCGGCGTGCCGACCCTGCGCGAGCCGCCGCTCGCAGGCTCCCGGGCCCCCGCCCCCCCGGCACCGCTCGGCTGTGCGGACCACCCCCAGATCGACCGCTGGGAGACACGCCTGCGCGCACGGCCATCGGTGGAGCGCCTGCTCGCGCGCGGCGACGCCTGGGTGCCGCGGCTGGAGCCGATCCTCGCCGACGAGGGTCTGCCCGCGCCGCTGGCGCTCCTGCCCGCGGTCGAGAGCGGCTTCCGGCCGGCAGCACGCGGCCGGCACGACGACGTCGGCCTGTGGCAGCTGCGGCCGGCCGCAGCCCGGCGCTTCGGCCTCGTGGTCACCCGTCGACGCGACGACCGCCTGCACCCGCAGCGTGCGACCCGCGCCGCGGCCCGCTACCTGCGCCTGCTCTACGCGCGCTACCGCGACTGGACGCTGGCACTCGCCGCCTACAACGCCGGCGAAGGTCGCGTCGACCGCGCGCTCGCCGCGGCACCCCGTGCCGACTTCTGGCAGCTCGCCGCCGACGGCCATCTCCCGGCGACGTGCTCCGAGTACGTGCCGCGCTTCCTCGCCGTGCTCCGCATCGCCGGCGCACACGAGCCGTGCGTGACGGCGATGGCGCGCACACCCCTGCACGACTGACGGCGGGCGCCGTCACGGCGTGACGCGGAAGAGCGCGGCGAAGCTCTCGCTCGTACGCTCCGCGACCTCCTCGACCGACACCCCCCACAGCTCCGCAGCGTACGCTGCCGTCCCGGCGACGTGCGCCGGCTCGCTGCCCGCGTCGCGCTCCGGCCCGAGGTAGGGGCAATCCGTCTCGAACAGCAGCTTCTCGCGCGGCAGCGTCTGGAGCATGCGCGTGAAGCTCTCCGAGCGGCGCGCGTTGGCGGGGACCGACATCCAGTGGCCGCGCGCGGCGATCTGCCGCGCCAGGCTCACCTTGCCGCCGAAGCAGTGCCAGTCGACCCGCGTGACGCCCATCTCGTCGAGGATCTCGAGCGTGCGGCGCTCGCGCTTGCGGGTGTGGACGATGATCGGCCGGTCGGCGTCGAGCGCGATGCGGACCATGGCGCGGAAGACCTCCTCCTGCCGCGGCCACAGCGCCTCGGGCACCCAGTGACCGTCGAGGCCGATCTCGCCGATCGCGAGCGCCTCGCCGGCGCGCGCCCGCACCCAGGCGATGGCCTCCTCGGCCGGCACGGGCTCGGCGTCACGCGGGTAGTCCTTCCCGATCGCCAGCAGCTCGGGGAGGACGGCGTCGACCGGATAGAGGCCGAGGCCCGGCTTGATCGCCGGATGGTGCGCCGCCAGGGCGAGCACCGCGGCGTTGTCGGTCGGGTTGAGGCCGTTGCAGACGATGGTCGTGACGCCCGCGGCCTGCGCGCGCGCGACGATCGCATCGGCGTCGGGCAGGAGCCGCGGGTGCGTCAGGTGCGCGTGGACGTCGGCCAGCCCCACGTCACTCCCCATCCCGGTAGCCGTCGCCCGGCGGCACCGTCGTCGCGCACCTCAGCCGCCACGCTTCTCGATGCGCGCCCAGGTGTCCTTCAGCGTGACGATGCGGTTCCACACCGGGCACGCCGGTGTCGCGTCGACGGTGTCGAGTGCGAAGTAGCCCATGCGCTCGAATTGCACGCGCGTCCCGGGCGCCGCGGTCGCGAGCGACGGCTCGAGCTTCGCGGCGGGGAGACGCTCGAGCGCCGCCGGGTTCACCTGCGCCAGCCAGTCGTCGCCGCCGGGATCCTCGACCGTGAAGAGGCGGTCGTAGAGGCGCACCTCGGCGTCCTGCGCGTGCGCCGCCGACACCCAGTGGATCGTCGCCTTCACCTTGCGGCCGTCGGGGGCGTTGCCGCCGCGGGTGGCGGGGTCGATCGTGCAGCGCAGCGCCGTGACGGTGCCGTCGGCGCCCTTCTCCACGCCGACGCACTTCAGATAGTACGCCCAGCGCAGCCGCACCTCCTTCCCCGGCGACAGGCGGAAGTACTTCGGCGGCGGCACCTCGCGGAAGTCGTCCTGCTCGATCCACAGCTCGCGCCCGAACGGCACCCGCCGGGTGCCCTGCTCCGGATCCTCCGGGTTGTTCACCGCCGCGAGCTCCTCGACGCGCCCGTCCTCCCAGTTCTCGACGATCACCTTGAGCGGCCGCAGGACGGCCATCACGCGCGGCGCGGTGCGGTTCAACTCGTCGCGGATGGCGTGCTCCAGCATCGCCACGTCGACGAGGCTGTTGCGCTTGGCGACGCCGATCGCGGCGCAGAACGTGCGAATGGCCTCGGGCGGCACGCCGCGCCGACGCATGGCCGAGAGCGTCGGCATGCGCGGGTCGTCCCAGCCGGCGACGTGTCCCTCGGCGACGAGCTGGAGGAGCTTGCGCTTGCTCATCACCGTATAGGTGAGGTTCAGGCGCGCGAACTCGTACTGGAACGGACGCTCCGGCGTCCGGCAGTTCTCGACCAGCCAGTCGTAGAGCGGCCGATGGTCCTCGAACTCGAGCGTGCAGATCGAATGCGTGACGCCCTCGATGGCGTCCGAGAGCGGATGCGCGAAGTCGTACATCGGGTAGATGCACCACGCGTCGCCGGTGCGGTGATGATGCGCATGCCGGATGCGGTAGAGGACCGGGTCGCGCAGGTTCATGTTCGGCGACGCCATGTCGATCTTCGCGCGCAGCACGTGCGCGCCGTCGGGGAACTCGCCGGCCTTCATGCGCGCGAACAGGTCGAGGCTCTCGTCGATCGGGCGATCGCGGAAGGGGCCGTTCGTGCCGGGCTCGGTGAGCGTGCCGCGCAGGCGGCGGATCTCGTCGGCGGGGCTCGAGTCGACGTAGGCCTTGCCGTCCTTCACCAGCCCGACGGCGAGCTCGTAGAGCCGTGCGAAGTAGTCGGAGGCGTAGAAGAGCCGGTCGTCGTACGCGAAGCCGAGCCAGCGGACGTCGCGCCGGATCGCGTCGACGTACTCGACGTCCTCCTTCGTGGGGTTCGTGTCGTCGAAGCGCAGGTTGCAGGCGCCGCCGAACTCCTGCGCGACCCCGAAGTTGAGGCAGATGCTCTTCGCGTGCCCGATGTGGAGGTAGCCGTTCGGCTCGGGGGGGAAGCGCGTGATCACCCGGCGGACCTTCCCGCTCGCCAGGTCCGCCGCGACGATGTCGCGGATGAAGTCGCTCGGCGCCTCGGACATCGCTCCTTCCTAGCCGGGCCGATCGGGGAGTGCCAGGCGGCCCGGCCGTCAGGAGCCGGGCGGCGAGCGCAGCAGCACGTAGCGCTCGTTCGCGTGCACGCGCACGAAGCCCGCGTCGACGAGGGGCTGCGCGACGCTCCGCTCGGCGAGGACGAGCCCGTCGCTGGTCGCGCGCAGCTCGGGCAGCCGGCGCGGGCGGAGATCACGCCCGAGGTAGAGCTGGCTCGCCGCCCGCAGCTGGAGGCTGGTACGGAACCCCACGAGCGGCGTGCCGTCGGGCGGCAGGAGCGGCCCGAGCGCCCGCAGGGCGTCGTAGCGCGGCCGATGGATCGTGATCGGCAGCACGCACAGGGCGACGCCCAGCGCCGCGAAGGCGATGGCGACGACGCGCGGCAGATGCGGCGTCCACGCGGCCGGCAGGAGCGCCGCCGTCCCGAGCCCGGCGAGGAGCGACGTCGCCGGGTACAGCGGCAGCAGATACTGGGGGCGCTGCCCCGCCGAGAGCGTGATGAGCGCCAGGTAGCCGAGCGCCCATGCGAGGACGAAGCGTGCGGCGCGATCGCCGCCGCGCGCGCGCCGCAGCGCCAGCCAGACGCCGAGCAGCATCGACGGCACCCACGGCGCGGCGTCGCGCAGGAGCGTGAGCGGATACGAGACCGGCTTGACGCCGAGCTCGAGGTTGCCGACCGCGCGCTCCAGCACCTCCTGGCCGAGGTACACGCGCAGGAAGTCGGGACCGTACGTCCGCAGCTGCTCGAGATGCCAGGGCAGGAAGATCGCCGTCGCCACCAGCGCGGAGAGCAGCACGCCGGGCGACGCGAGGTCGCGCCGGCGCCCATGCGTCAGGCACCAGAGCACCAGCACGAACGGCGCGAGCAGCCCGAACGTGCCCTTCGCGAGCACGACGAGGCCGAACGCCACGCCCGCCAGCACGAAGTCGCGACGCCGGCCGTGCTCGACGCCGCGCAGCCAGCACAGGAGCGCCGCCAGGGTGCCGGCGCCGACGGCGGGATCGAGGCTCAGCGCTGCAGCGTTGCGGAAGAACGGCGGCGTGGTCGCGAGCGCGAGCCCGGCGAGCAGACCGGCCGGCTCGCCGAAGAGCCGCCGCCCGAGCGCGGCGACGAGGACGCAGGTCGCCACGCCGAGCGCCGCCGGCACGAGACGCGCCGCGAGCGCCGTCGGCCCGAGCAGCTCGAAGAACGCCGCGACCGCCCAGAACATCAACGGCGGCTTCTTCCAGTACGGGTCGTCGCCGAAGTGGAGGTGCAGCCAGTCCCCGCCCGTGCGCGCGCGCTCGGCGACGGCGGCATAGAGCACCTGGTCCTGGTGCAGGTCACCTTCCCAGAGACGCGCACCGATCAGCGCCGTCGCGGCCACCGCGACCGCGAGCAGCGCGCCAGGGGGGGACGCTTGCGCGCGCGGCTCCGGAGCGGGCACGCGGGGCGAGTAGCCCAGGGGCCCGTCGCTCGCAACGGCGATCGGGCGAAGGGCGCACCCGCGTTGCGCTCGCAACCCGCGAGCCATCTGCTACATCGGGGAGAAGTCTCTCGACCGGCGGAGGAACCCCTCGCGATGGCGTCCCGACCCAACTTCGTCTGGCGCGTTCTGCGCGGCTTCGTACACGCGCTCGACGTCGCCCGGCGCTTCCTCCTGACGATCGTCTTCGGGGTGATGCTGCTGGTGATCCTGTTCGGCGGCATCTGGGCGGCGCACACGGCGATCCCCGCGGCGACCGCGCTGGTGGTCGCGCCGAAGGGCGTCCTCGTGGAGCAGCGCGAAGGCAGCCCGTCCGACCGTCTGCGCCAGATCATCCTGGGCGGCGGCCGCAACGAGACGCTCGTCGCGGACGTCATCGACGCCATCGACAAAGCGCGCACCGACGAGCGGGTGAAGGTCCTCGTGATCCGCCCGGACGACCTCGACGGCGCCGCCCTCGTCCATCTGCGCGAGGTCCGCCGCGCGGTCGAGCGCTTCCGCGCCGCCGGCAAGCCGGTGCTCGCGCTCGGGGACGCGTTCTCGCAGTCGCAGTACTACCTCGCCACCACGGCCGACGAGATCTACCTGCACGACCTCGGTGTCGTCTGGATCGAGGGGTTCGGCACGTTCGGCACCTACTTCAAGGACGCCATCGATCGCCTGGAGATCGAGCCGAACGTGTTCCGCGTCGGCCGCTACAAGTCGGCCGTCGAGCCGTTCCTGCGCAACGACATGTCGCCGGAGGAGCGCGGCGTCGCGCTCGAGTTCCTCGGCGACCTCTGGAACCTCTGGCTCGCCGACGTCACCGCGGCCCGTCAGCTGACCCCGGCCGAGCTGACGACGGCGCTGAACGACCTGCCCGCGCGCCTGCGCGCCGCGCAGGGCCGCCCAGCGCAGCTCGCGCTCGACCTGAAGCTCGTCGACCACGTCGGCGGCCGCGATGCGGCCGACGCGCGCCTCACCGAGCTGGTGGGCGAGGACGACAAGACGCACACCTGGCACCAGGTCGACTCCGACACCTACCTCTGGGCCGCAGGACGCCCCGACGAGGGACGGCCGACGTCCGGGCCCGCGGTCGGGGTCGTGCGCGCGGTCGGCATGATCGTGCCCGGCGACCAGGCGCCGGGCCGCGTCGGCGGCGATTCCACGTCGGCGCTGCTGCGCGAGGCGCGCTTCGACGACGACGTGCGCGCCGTCGTGCTGCGCGTCGACAGCCCCGGCGGCAGCGCCTTCGCTTCGGAGGTGATCCGCCAGGAAGCCATGCGGCTGCGCGACGCGGGCAAGCCGCTCGTCGTGTCGATGGGGCCGGTGGCGGCGTCGGGAGGCTACTGGATCGCCACCGCCGGCGAGGAGATCTGGGCGAGCCCCGCCACCCTCACCGGCTCGATCGGCATCTTCGGCGTCTTCCCCACGCTCGAGAAGCCGCTCGCCCGCTACCTCGGGATGCACGTCGACGGCGTCGGCACCACCTGGCTCTCGGGTGCGCTCCGCAGCGACCGCGCGCTCGCGCCCGGCGTCGGCGACATGATCCAGCAGGGGCTCGACGCAGGCTACGCCGAGTTCCTCGAGCACGTCGCGACGGCGCGGAAGATGACCACCCGGCAGGCCGACGAGGTCGGCCAGGGCCGGGTGTGGAGCGGCGAGGCCGCGCTGCGCGTCGGCCTCGTCGACCATCTCGGCACGCTCGACGACGCCGTCGCGTCGGCGGCCGCCAAGGCGGGCCTGGGCGAACGCTGGCGCATCGTCACGATCGAGCAGACTCCGAGCCTGCGCGACCAGCTGCTGAACCTCCTCGGCTCGCGGGTCGCCCACGTCTGGACGCCGCCGGCGACGGGGCACCTCGTCGCCGGCCTGCGCGACGCCGTCGGGCAGGTCGATCTGCTGCTCGGCCGCTGGCCCGACCCGCGCGGGATGTGGGCGCTCTGCCCGACCTGCCTCGCCGAAGCGCCGGGCGCATCGCGGTGAGCGCTCGACGCGTGTGACGCGGCGATGCTCCCATGACGGTGGAGGCGGGATGGTGGAGCGGCGCAGCCGTCGCCCTTCTGCTCGCGGCCCTGTGGACGCGGCGCCGGCGCCGCGCGGCCGCGACCGACGACGCCCTCGCGGTCGCCGCCGCACGGGAGGGTTGGGGCGTCCGGGACGACCCCGACGCCCGTGCAGCCGTGGCGGCGGCCGTCGAGGCGCTCGGCCCGGCGCAGCCCGTCTCGGTGTGGACCCTCGCCACCGCGGTCCGACACAGTCGCGAGGTGCGTTGCTTCGCCTGGGGCTGGCGCCATCGCGGCGGCCGGCGCGGGACGCTCGCCGTCCTGCCCGCCGTGTCCCTCGCGCGCGTCGCCGCCAGGCTCGGCCGCGCCGCCCCGGCGGACGACCTCCCCGGCCGCGCGTCGCCGGGCGCGACCGCCCCCGCAGACCACCTCCGCCGCACGGCCGATCCGCCGTTCGCCGCCGCCGACGTCGAGCTCGTCGTGGGCGCGCTGCGCACCGGCGACGACGGCGCGCACGTGCCGGCGGCGCTGCGCGTCGGCGGCGCCGAGCGGGCGCCGGAGAACGCGACCCGGCTGGTGGCGGCGCTGCGCGAAGCGGCGGCCGCCCTGCCGCCGCACGGCCGCCTGCGGGTCGCGACCGCCGGCACGACGCTCTTCCTCGGCACCTCCGAGGACGCGGACGTCCCCTGGGACGTGCTCATGCGCGCCGTCGAAGGGCTCGTCCGCGTGATCGAGGATCAGTCGAGCGGGATGCCGTAGAGCGCCGTCACGATCCAGGTGACGAAGCCCACCAGGAGGGGGATCGTCAGGTTGTCGTCGATGCGCAGACGCAGGAGCGCGAACCCCGCGCCGACGAGCGCGATCGTGACCGCCGCCCCACCGAGCGCGAGCGCGCTCGCGCTCGTCGTGTACGCGAGCACCGTCGCGGCGACCGCGAGCGACGCGCCGAAGAAGGCGAGCGTGCCTTCGAGGGTGTAGTCGGCAACGAGCGGCCGGCGGCCGAAGCGGATGCCGACGATCGCCGCCAGCGGGTCGGCGAACGCGAGCGTGTAGATCGCGACCAGCGCCGCCGCCTTCGGTACCGTCAGGATGGTCAGCAGGACGGCGATCGCGTACGGGATCATGGCCGACTCGCGCACCCGCTCCTCCGCCCGTACGAGGACGCGGTTCACCCACGGCGCGTGGCGCTCGACGACCTCGGGGTAGGCGATGCGCACCCGATCGAGCACGTAGACCACGCAGGCGACCGTGCCGAACACGTGGACGATCTGGCGATGCGTGAAGAGGAGCGCGTACGCGGTCGCCACGACGACGCCGTTCATGCAGTGGAAGAAGCGGCGGCCGAGCTGGAGGTCGTGGCGCGTCGCGGCCGGCGCGCCGGGCGGCGGAGCGATCTCGGCCGAGGCGACCCCGCCGTCGACCTCGAACGGCGCGGGCGGCGTGACGTCGATGGCGGCGGACGGGCTCTCGTCGGGTGCGGTCACGCGCCTCGTCCTGACCGAGGCGCGCCCCGCGCGCAAGGGCGACGCGGGCTCAGCGCCCGCAGCCGACGCGCACGACGAGGCGTCCGCGCACGCCGCGGAACTCGGCCCGCAGGACCCGCGTCGCCGCGTCGAACGACCACGCCGACTCCGGCAGCCGCGTGCCGTTCCATTCGACGGCACACGGCGCGAACGGCCGCTCGAGCGTCGCCAACGACGCCTGCAGCGCGTAGGTGCGGCGACGCCGCCCGCGCACCGCCAGCTCCCAGCCGTCGGCCCGCTCGAGCGAGCGCAGGCGCTCCACCCGCTCCACCATCCGCGCCTCGCTCGCGCCGCGCGGGAACGCGAGCAGCGCCATGCGGTCGCGCCGGTCGCGCAGCCGCACGAAGCCCGGCGCCGGATCGCCGTAGTCGGCGAGCGTGTCGACGTCGGCCGGCACGAGCGGCAGCAGCGCGCCGGCGCGCACGAAGAGCGGCAGCTCCTCGAGCGGCGCGGGCACCGTCACGCGACGCCCGCCGGGCAGCACGTCGGCGGCGCCGAGCACGAAGACGCCCGCGGCGCTGTCCCACGTCCCCGCGCGCCAGAGGTCGATCCAGCCGCCGGCAGGCAGGTACGCTTCGCGCGTCGTCCGGCCCGGCGCGAGCACGGGTGCGACCAGCAGGTCGGGCCCGAACAGGAAGGCGTCGTCCTGGGCCACGGCCTCCGCGTCGTCGGGATGGACGAGCGCCAGATGGCGCATGAGGGGCAGCCCGCTGCGACGGTACTCCGCGGCCGCCGCCGCCGTGTAGGGGTAGAGCTGCGTGCGCAGCTTCGCGTAGCGCTTCCAGTTGGGGATCTGGGCGTCGTCGTAGATCTGCGGCCGCACCTTGGGCGGGACGGCGGTGCCGTTGCGCTGCGTGCGCATGACGCCCGAGACGGCGCCGACCTGCACCCAGCGGATCAGCAGCTCCGGCGTCAGCGCGTTGTCGCCGAGCGCGAAGTAGCCGCCGATGTCGCTGCCCCAGATCGCGATCCCGGACATGCCCATGTTGAGCCCGCCGGTCACGACCGAGGCGAGGCCGTCGAAGCCCCACCCGGTCGTCGGATCGCCGCTCCACACGACCTGCGCGCACGGCGCGGCGCCGGTCCATCCGGAACGCTGGAAGCGCACGACGGGGCGGCGGACGCGGCGCACCGTGGCGTACGCGCCGCAGTGGTACTCGGTGGCATAGCGGTTGTGGCCGCCGCCGAGGATCGGCCCGGTCGCCTGGAAGCCGTCGGGCGGGGTGTACTCGCCGAAGTCCTCCATCCAGCCGTCGTGCCCGTCGCTGATCGCCTCGTGGAGGAGGCGGCCGTACTCGGCGCGTCCCGCCTGACGGGTGAAGTCGAACTGGCCGACGCGGAAGATCTGGCTGCCGGCGTAGTCGTAGATGTAGGGCGAGCCGTCCGCGCGGGTCGCGAGGGCGCCGGCGGCGACGGCGCGAGCGAAGGCCGGCTGGTACGACTCGCAGATCATCGGGTTGAAGTACGTCGTCACGGCGAGGCCGAGCGCGTGCAGCCGGTGCAGGCGGTCGCGCTCACCGGCGCGGTTGCGGACGTGATCGCCGCACGGGAGGTAGTGCGTATACGTCTGCGCGACGGACACGGGCGCGTCGGCGGCGCGCAGCTTCCCGACCTGGGCCTCCTGTTCGGCGACCGAGCCGCCGGGCTGGAACCATGGCCCGAGCACCCACGGCGCATCGACGGCGGGCTGCCGTCCCGTGCGCACCGTGAAGCGGCGCAGCGCCTCCGCGGGCGTGGGACCCGCGAAGACGCGCAGGCGCAGCATCTCCGGCAGCGGCAGCGCCGGCATGCCGACCGGCGCGCCGACGACCTCGACGCCGAGCCGGTCCGGACGCTCGCTGCCGGCGCGGAAGTAGCTGGGCTCGTCGTTGTCGACGAGGACCCCGTAGCCGCGCGTCGAGAGCATCCAGGGCACGGGGTAGTAGGTCGCGTCGTCGCGCGGGCGGAAGCCGGGCGGCGGCACGAGCTGCTGCACGAACGGCAGCTCGATCTCCTGGAAGGGTCCGTCGGCAACCCAGCTCTCGACGACGCGGCCGCGCTGGTCGATCGCATCGTTGCGCTCGCCGAAGCCGAGGAAGCGCTCGTCCGTCGACGCCTCGAAGCCGATGCCGAGCGCGTCGATGCCCGCCCGGTCGCCGAGCACGCGGGCGGTCAGCGCGACGACGCCCTCCCCGTCCGGCACCAGCACGACCTCGAGGGTGCGGCCGTCGGGGTCGGTGGTCGCGACGGTGAGCGTCAGCTCCCGGCGTGCGGCGCGGCTCGCGACGACGCGCGTCGCCCGCATCCAGCCCGCGGCGGTGCGGAAGCCGAGCGCGCCGATCGGGCCGGCGTCGCGCTCGGGCGCCTCGCGCAGGACCGTCGTGCCGCGCGCGTCGGTGAAGGTCAGCTGCCAGGGATCGGCCGCGACCCGGACCACGAGGCTCCCCGCGTCGACGGCCGAAGAGGGGCGCGCCGACGCGGCGGGAGCGAGCGACAGGACGAAGAGGACGCCAGCGAGCAGAAGCCGCACGGCGGGAGCCTAGCGCGCGCCGCTTCGGGCGCGCCACCCCCTTTCGTGCCCGCTCGCCGCAGCTGAATCGCTTGACTGATTTCCCGGCCTCGCGGTACGCCCCGTCGGGTCATGCCGCGATCCCGCAGCGACGGCCTCGCCACCCGCGACCGGCTCCTCGACGCCGCCGAGCGGCTCTTCGCCACCCAGGGCATCCAGGCGACCTCGCTGCGCATGATCAACGACGCCGCCGGTGCGAAGAACGTCTCGGCGTCGCACTATCACTTCGGCTCGAAGGACGGCGTCATCGAGGCGCTGGTGACGCGCCGCATGGGCGAGCTCGCCGAGGAGCGGCTCGAGGGGATCGCCGCCGTCGAGGAGCACGCCGGCGACGGGCACCCCGACCTGCGCGCCGCGGTCGAGGCGATGGTGCTGCCCTTCCTGCGCACGCTGCTGCCGCCCCGTGCCGGACACTTCGCGATCTTCCTCGCCCGCGCCGGCGGCGATCCCACGGTGCACATCGAGCAGCTGGCGCCGCCCGTCTTCTGGCGCGCCGTCGAGCGCTTCATGATCATCGTGCGGCGCGCCTGCCCGGCGCTGCCCGAGCGCGTCGTCGCCGTGCGCACGCGCTTCCTCTTCCAGCAGGTGCTGGTCGCGGTCGTCGAGCTCGAGCGCATCGGCCGCCATCCGCGCGGCGTCGACGCGCGGGCGATCGAGACCGTCGGACGCGATCTCGTCGACTACGTCCTCGGCGGGCTCGCGGCGCCGACGAGCGATCCTACGCCGGCCGAGCCGATCGCCACGCCACGCCGCACGGCCTCCCGTGCGACCCGCCGCGCCCCCGCCCGCGTACGCTGACCCCTCCCCGTCGCACGGCGGCCCAGGGGCGGCGCTGCGGGCCGCGATGATTCATTTGACTTAAATCAGGCACGCGCTTTACCGGCGACGGCATGCGGACCCCGCACCGCGCCCGGGCGATGGACGCCCGGGCACAAGGGGAGGAGGACTCATGCACCCATCGACGTCGTGGGCAGCAGCCAGGGGGATGCGCCGCTTCGCACTGGCGCTGACGCTTCTCGCCACCGTCGCCGTGGCTCAGACGCCGCCCGGCCAGCCGGCGAGCGGCCCCGGGGGCAGCACCTACGCGCACGCGAGCTACACGGTCACGAGCAACGGCAGCGGCAACACGCAGTACTGGGTCTACCAGCCCGCGAGCCCGAAGCCCGCGTCGGCCCCGCTGGTGGTCCTGAACCACGGCTGGGGAGCCATGGAGCCCGACGGTTACATCGGCTGGATCACGCACCTCGTCCGGCGCGGGAACCTCGTCGTGTATCCGCGCTACCAGGCGACGCTGCTGACGCCGCGCGCGACCTTCACGCCGAACGCGATCACCGCCGTGCAGAACGCCATCACCTGGCTGCAGGCGAACGCCTCGCGCGTGCAGCCGCAGCTCGCCCGCTTCGCCGTCGTCGGGCACTCGTACGGCGGCGTGGTGACGGCGAACATGGGCCACCGCTGGTCGTCGAGCGGCCTGCCGCAGCCGAAGGTCCTGATGCCGATCGAGCCCTGGGACGAGAACCTCGACAGCCTGACCGGCGTGCCGTCGACGGTGCTGCTCAACTGCGTCGTCGGCGCCGACGACGACTTCGCCGGCTGGGACGGCTGCGACCTCGTCTGGGACCGCACCGGCCACGTCGGGCTCGCCAACCGCGACTACGTGATCCTGCCGAGCGACATGCACGGCACGCCGGACCTCGTCGCCGATCACTACGCGCCGGCCGCGAGCCCGTCGGGCGGCGCGATCTCGGGCATCGACGCGCTCGACTGGTACGGCCTCTGGCAGACGTTCGACGGCCTCACCGACTGCGCGTTCTTCGGCACGAACTGCGCCTACGGGCTCGGCGACACCCCCCAGCATCGCTTCATGGGAACGTGGAGCGACGGCGTCCCGGTGACGCCGATGACGATCCTCGACGCGAAGCCGTGAGCGCGGCGGCGGGGGCGGCGCCGGCCGCCCCCGCGTCGTTCGCGGCTAGCCCAGCGTCGGCCGGCCGCCACCCGCCTCGGCACGCAGCTTGTACTTCTCGACCCGCTGCGTGGGCGTGCGCGGCAGGTCGGCACGCAGCTCCCAGCGACGCGGCACCTGGAACTTCGCCAGCCGCTCGCGGCAGAACGCCTCCAGCGCCTCGGCCGTCACTGCGCCCTTCGGGACCACGAAGGCCATGATCTCCTGGCCGAGCACCGGATCGGGCACGCCGATGACGGCCGCGTCCGCCACCTGCGGATGCTCGCGCAGCGTCTTCTCGACCAGCACCGACGAGACGTTCTCGCCGCCGCGGCGGATGACGTCGCGCTTGCGGTCGACGAAGTAGAGCCAGCCGTCCTCGTCGAGATAGCCGAGGTCGCCGGAGAGGAACCAGCCGTCGCGCAGCGCCGCGGCCGTGGCTTCGGGATCCTTGAAGTACGCCGCCATGCGCGCGGGCGAGTGGACGGCGATCTCGCCGACCTGGCGCGGCGGCAGCGGGTTGCCGGCGTCGTCGAGGACGCGCAGCCGGACGCCGGGTACCGGCGGGCCACACGAGCCCGGCCGCGGCGGCTGGCCGAGCGGCTCGATGGTGACCACGCCCGCGTCGGTCGAGCCGAAGCACTCGAGCACCGCCTCGACGCCGAAGCGCGCGACGACGCGCTCGCGGATGGCGGCGCTGCCGAGCCCGAGGATCACGCGCAGCGGGTTCGTCGTCTCCAGCGCCGACGGCTCGCGCGTCAGCAGCATCGCGAGCACGGTACCGAGCGTGTAGACCACCGTGGCGCCGGTCTCGTGGACCAGCGGCCAGAACTCGGTCGCGCTGAACGTCTTCGGGAACGCGGCGGTGCCGCCGGCGTGGAGCGCGGTCACCACCGCGCCCCAGGCGTTGCCGTGGAACAGCGGCGTGACGGCGAGGATCGTGTCGTCGGGCCGCAGGTGCAGCGCCTCGATGAAGTGCGGGCCGCTCGTGCCGGTGCGACCGTGGGTGAACAGCACGCCCTTCGGCTTGCCGGTCGTGCCCGAGGTGTAGAGGAGCGTCGAGTAGTCGTCCGGGTGGATCGCGACGCCCGGCGCCGACGCGTCCGGGTGTGCGACGAGCGCGTCGCCGGCGACGGTGCCCGCGCCGAACCCGCGCAGCTTCGCGTCGCTGGCGGCGTCGGTGACCACGACGCGCGGCGCCGCGTGCCCGACCACGTAGCCCAGCTCGGCGGCGCCCAGCGCCGGGTTGATCGGGTGCAGGATCGCGCCCGCCTTCAGCGCGCCGAAGGCGGCGGTGACGTACTCGACCCCGTTCCCGAGCCCGAGCGTGACCACGTCGCCCGGCTCGACACCGCGCGCGCGGAGCGCGTTCGCCGCCCGGTTCGAGAGCGCGTCGAACGCGGCGTAGGTAACGGCACGCCCCTCGTGCCGCAGGAAGACGCGGTCGCCCCGCTCCGCTGTGTGCCGGGCGAGGACGCCGAGGATCATGCCAGCGCGCCGCCGTCGGCGGTGAGGGCGGCGCCGTTGATCGCGCGCGCCTCGTCCGAGGCGAGGAAGGCGATGATGCGCGCGATCTCGATCGGCTGGCTGAAGAACGTCGGGTTCGGCGCCATCTGGTAGTTGATGAGGTGCTGCTCGTGGTCGTCGCGCCGGATGAAGTTGCGGATCAGCGGCGTGTTGACGCCGCCGGGGCAGACGCAGTTGAAGCGCAGCTTGCGGGTCGCGAACTCGAGCGCGAGCGAGCGCGTCAGGAGCAGCACGCCGGCCTTCGACGCCGCGTAGTGCGCCGCGTAGGCGTTGCCGCGCAGCGAGGCGGTCGAGCCGACGTTGACGACGTTGCCCACGGGATCGCGCAGGAGATGCGGCAGCGCCGCCCGCACGGTGTGGAACATGCCGGTGAGGTTCACCCCAACGGTCCGGTTCCAGTCCTGCTCGGTGAGCTCCTCGAAGCGCTTGAAGCCGCCGATGCCGGCGACGTTGGCCAGCACGTGGATGCGGCCGAAGGCGGCGGCCGCCGCGTCGACGGCGCTCTGCACCGAGGCCATGTCGGCGACGTCGCAGTGCGCGCCCTCGGCGGTGCCGCCGGCGGTGCGGATCGTGCTCACGGTCTCGGCGAGGCCGTCGCGATCGACGTCGACCGCGAAGACCTGCGCGCCCTCCTCGGCGAAGAGCGTCGCCGTCGCGCGCCCGATCCCCGATCCCGCTCCCGTCACGAACAGCACCCGCCCAGCGAACCGATCAGCCATGGTCGCCCCACACTCCTACGACATCGTCCACGCGCGCAAGCGTGGCGAGGAGGCGCAGCGTGTTGTCCATGACGGCCGCGACGTACTCGTCGGGCGTCCCGGCGACGCCCTCGCGCGGGATCACCACCTGATAGCCGGCGTTCACGGCTTCGAGCGTGAGGCCGAGGATGCCGACGTTCACCGAGACGCCGCAGGCGACGACGGTGCGGACGCCCTGGTTGCGCAGCAGCTGATCGAGCTCGGTGCCGTGGAACGGGGTGAGGCCGTGGAAGCGCGTCACGACCCATTCGCCCTCGGCAGGCGCGAGCGCCGCGATCGCCGCCTGCTGCGGCGAGCCGGGGACGAGCGGCCGGTCGGACTTCCTGGTCGCAGCGAGGAGGCGACAGTTGGTCGTCGCGCCCGCCCCGTCGGCCCGCCGCGCCATGTGGCAGTGGACGACGCGCACCCCGCGCACCCGCGCCGCCGCCAGCACGCGACCGATCTGCGCGACCGTGCCGTGCTTCTCGACCGCCTCGGCGAGCGCCGACAGCCTGCCGCCCCGGCCGACGACGCCCTCCTGGCATTCCATCAGGAGCAGCGCCGTGTGGGCGGGATCGAGCAGCGCGGCGAGGTCCATCGGCACGTGCCGGGCGAGGCGTCAGCCGAGGGCGTAGAGCCGGCGCGGGTTGTCGTCGAGGATCTTCTTCTTCGCGCTCGCCGACAGGTCGTCCCGCTCCTGCACGATCTTCACCGTGTCGGGGAATTTGCAGTCCCAGTGGCAGTAGTCGGAGGCGTACACGACGACGCCCTCGCCGCACTGGTCGACGACCCACGGGATCGACTTCTCGTCCGGGTCGCAGCCGATGAAGCAGTTGCCCGCCTTGAAGTACTCCGACGGCTTCTTGTCGATGTTCGGCGCCTGCTCGGGCGTCAGCTCCCAGTGCTCGTCGAGGCGCTCGAGCCAGAACGGCAGCCAGCCGGTCGTCGCCTCGAGGAAGGCGACGCGCAGCTTCGGGAAACGGTGCAGGATGCCGCCGACGGTGAACGCCATCACCGCCATCATCTGGCCGACGGGATGCGTGAAGGCGTGCATCTCGAGACGCGTGCTCCAGCGGTCGACGCCGATCGGCACCTGGTCGATCGCCTGGCCGCCGCCGTGCACGCACACCGCCACGCCGAGCTCCTCGGCGGTGCGCCAGACCACGTCGAAGTCGGGATGGTCGAGGTTCTTGTCGCGCACGTGCTGCGGCGTGACCATGCCGACCATACCGTGCTCCGCGACGCAGCGCCGCAGCTCGGCGACGGCCGACGCGGGGTCGATCATCGGCAGCTTCGCGACCGACATGAGGCGCTTCGGCGCGTAGGACAGGAACTCGCCGCGCGCGTCGTTCAGCGTGCGGCAGAGCGCAACCGCAAAGTCCTTGTCGAGGCCGGCCCACTCCTCGCCGGCGCCGCCGGGGAACATGATCGTCTGATCGATGCCCTCGAGGTCCATGTCCTCGAGGCGCGACTTCGGATCGGTCATGCCGGCGCGCTCGAGGCTGTTCAGCTTCGCCGTGCCCTTCGTCTCCTTGATGCCGACGCCGGGCAGGTTGGCGAACTGCTTCTTGATCTTCGCGCGCCGCTCCTCCCACTTGCCCTGGAACTCGGCGGGGATGCGCGACTGCCAGTTGGGGAGGTCGCCCCCGTGCCCGTCCGCGTCGATGACCCAGTTTCCGTAGCGTCCCATGGCGTGGTCTCCCTCCGAATCAGGCGGCCGAGTCCATCCGGAACACGCCGCGGGCGAGATGGCCCTGCTCCAGGTCGTGGAGCGCGCGTCCGAAGTCGTCGAGTGCGTAGTGGCTGGTGATGAGCTCGTCGATCTTGAGCCGGCCGGACAGGTACAGATCGGCGAGCATCGGGAAGTCGCGGCGCGGGCGCGCGGCGCCGTAGCGGCAGCCGAGGATGCCCTTGTTGTTGTAGAGCGTGTGGACGACGAACTCGTACTTCGAGCCGATCTTCGGCACCCCGACGACCGTCAGCGTGCCGCCGGCGGCGAGCGCGTCGAGCGCCTGCTGGATGACGGCGAGGTTGCCGACGCACTCGAAGGTGTACTCGGCGCCGCCGCCGGTGAGATCGCGCACGGCGGCGAGGGCGTCCTCCTTCGAGGCGTCGACGAGGTGCGTGGCACCGAAGCGCTTCGCCAGCTCGAGCTTCTGCGGGTTGACGTCGATGGCGATGATCTGCGACGCGCCGGCGAGCACCCCGCCCTGCACGCAGTTGAGCCCGATGCCGCCCACGCCGAACACGGCCATCGACGAGCCGGCCTCCACCTGCGCCCGGTTCAGCACCGCGCCGACGCCGGTCATGATGCCGCAGCCGATCAACGCCGCGCGGTCGAACGGCAGGCGGCGGTCGACGGCGATCGCGCTCTGCTCCTTCACCAGCGTGCGCTCGGCGAAGGCCGACGCGTTCGCGAACTGGAAGGCCGACGTGCCGCCGCCAAGCGTGAACGGCGTCGTGTCCTTCGGGTTCGGCGCGTTCTTGCAGGCCGTCGGCTTGCCGCCCTCGCAGGCGCGGCAGCGGCCGCAGTGGGCCAGCGTCGAGAGGATCACGTGGTCGCCCTCGCGCACGCTCGTCACGCCGGGGCCGATCGCCTCGACGATGCCCGCGCCCTCGTGTCCCAGCACGACGGGTACCGGATACGGGATCGTGCCGTCGATGACGCTCTGGTCCGAGTGGCAGAGCCCGGCGGCGTGGATCGCGACGCGCACCTCGCCCGCGCCCGGATCGCGCACCTCGACCTCTTCGATCGAGACGGGCTTTCCGCCGCCGAAGTAGACTGCGCCGCGGGTCTTCATCAGCCCTGATTGCCGATGCGCAGCACGCGGCCCGAGCGCGCGCCGGTGAGCTGGTTGTTCTCGACGATCACCTCGCCGTTCACCATGACGCGCACGATGCCCTCGGGCTTCACCTGCCAGCGGTCCTCCCCGCCGGGCATGTCGGCGACGAGCTGCTTCTTGCCGAGCTGGATGCGGGTCGGGTCGAACATCATCACGTCGGCGTGGAAGCCGCGGGCGAGGAGCCCGCGCAGCGGGATGCCGCAGATCATCGCCGGCTGGTGCGTGATGCGGCGCACGCCCTCTTCCAGCGTCATGTGCTCGCGGTCGAGCAGCCAGGCGCGGATGAAGTAGGTCGACCACTCGGCACCGTCGTCGCGGTCGGCGTGCGCGCCGCCGTCGCCGGTACCGATGATCATGTGCGGGTTGCGCTGCGACTCGCCGTTGGCCTCGATCCACGCCGGCGACTCGCTGTTCCACAGGAACTGCGTCTCGAGCCCGTCGGCCACCGCGAGCTCGCAGATGATGTCGGCCGGATGGACGCCGCGGTCCTTCGCGAGCTGGGCGACGCTCTTGCCCTCGGCGCCCGGGTCGGTCTTCGAGCGGTCGACGAAGAGCGCGGTCATCGCGGGCGGCGGCAACGTCGAACCCTTGTCGGGGTCCTTGTTCGGGTTGTCGAGCGCCCAACGCAGCTCCTGGCGGGCGTTCGCGTCCTTCATGCGCGCGAGACGCTGCGTCGGGTCGGCGGCCTGGATGTCGCGCCAGTGGAACACGCCGTCGAACAGCGACGTGCCGCGCTTCCAGTTGAACGGCCGCATGAACGGCTGCGTGCGCAGCATCGAGAACACCGCCGCGCCCTGCTTGCGCGCGTCGGCGAGGAAGCCCGTCTGGTTGTCCCACATGGCACGCTGGCCGGGCCGGTAGCCCATGCCCTGCACGACGACCGGCAGGCCCGACGCATGCGCGAGCCTGACGATGCGCTCGCGGTCCTCGGCGTCGTAGCCCTGCACGGCGGTGCGGGCGAGGAAGCCGATCGAGCCCGCGCCGCCCTCGCCGGCCGCGGCGGCCAGCGCCAGCACCTCGTCGAAGTCGGCATGGCGCGACGGCACCGGCCGCTTCTCGTGGTCGACGTGGGTGGGCGCGTGCGACGACGTGAAGCCGGCGGCGCCGGCGCGCATCGCCTCGCGCACCATGTTCTGCATGGTCTCGATCTCGTCGGGCGTCGCCGTGCGCTCCGACGCGGCCTCGCCCATCGCCCAGCGGCGCATCGCCGAATGCCCGATGTAGACGGCGGCGTTGATGCCGAGGCGGCTGTCGAGCTTCTCCATGAGCGACGGGAAGCTGTCCCAGTCCCAGGGCAGGCCTTCGCCGAGGACGTTCGGCGACATGCCCTCGACCTTGGCGAAGAGCTTCGTGATCCAGCCGCGGTCGGCCGATTTCACCGGCGCGATCGAGTAGCCGCAGTTGCCGGCGACCACCGACGTCACGCCGTGGAAGCACGACGAGGTCCCGAACGGCTCGAACGTCAGCTGCGGGTCGTAGTGCGTGTGGGCGTCGACGATGCCGGGCATGACGACGAGCCCGTCGGCGTCGATGGTTTTCTTCGCGGCACCGGACAGCCGCCCGATGTCGGTGATGATGCCGTCGCGAATGCCGACGTCGGCCACCCGCTTCGGCAGCCCCGAGCCGTCCACCACCGTGCCGTTCTTGATGATCGTGTCGAAGCTCATGCCTGCCACCCTATGTATTTGAGCTCGCTGTGCGCGAGCAGCGCCCACTCGCCGCCGTCGCGGCCGATGCCGCTCTGCTTGTAGCCGCCGAATGGCGCGTCGGGATGCATGCCCGCCGCGCAGTTCACCTGCACCGTGCCGGTACGAAGCGCGCGCGCGACGCGCACGCCGCGCGTCGTGTCGCCCGTCCACACATAGCCGTAGAGCCCGTAGTCGGAGTCGTTCGCCAGCGCGATCGCCTCGTCCTCGTCGCGGAAGGGGATGGCCGTGACGACGGGGCCGAAGAACTCTTCGCGCGCGACCGACATGGCGTTGGTCGCGTGCGTGAACAGCGTCGGCTCGACGTAGAAGCCGCGCGCCGGCTGCGCCGGCCGCTTGCCTCCGCAGGCGATGGTCGCGCCCTCCGTCGCCCCGGCGTCGATCATGGCCAGCACGCGATCGCGCTGCTGCGCGGAGACCAGCGGGCCGACGACCGTGCCCGCGTCGCGCGGGTCGCCGATCTTGAGGCGCTTCGCGCCCTCCACCAGGCGCCGCGTGAAGGCGTCGTAGATCGACTCTTCGACGAGGAGCCGCGTGCCGGCGATGCAGATCTGCCCCGAGTGGAAGGTCCACACCTGCATCGCGCCGCGCAGCGCCCGCTCGAGGTCGGCGTCGGCGAAGACGATCTGCGGCGACTTGCCGCCCAGCTCGAGCAGCGTGCGCTTGAGACGCCTTGCGCACGCCTCCTGGATGCGGGTGCCGACGGCGGTCGAGCCGGTGAACGACACCATGTCGACGTCGTCGCTGTCGACCAGCGCGGCGCCGACGTCCGGTCCGGCGCCGCAGACGAAGTTCACGACGCCCGGCGGCAGCACCTCGGCGACGGTGCGACAGAGCGCCGCGACGCAGAGCGGATCCTGCGGCGCCGGCTTCACGACGACCGTGTCGCCGACGGCCAGCGCCGGCCCGATCTTCCCGGCGCAGTTGGTCATCGGAAAGTTGAACGGTGTGATGCACGCGACCACGCCGATCGGCTCGCGCGTCGCCATGCCGCCGCCGAGCCCGCCCGGCTGCGCCCGCGGCAGCACGCCGGCGTCGACGGGGCGCGCCGCCAGCTCGGCGTACTTCTCGAGCCGCACCGGCACCGCGCCCACCTGCTGCGTCTGGGCGACGATGCGCACGGCGCCGGTCTCGGCGATCGCGAGGTCGACGAGCTCGGCCTGGATGGCGCGGAAGCGCTCGGCTGCCTTGCGCAGCAGCGCGCCGCGCTCGGCACCGGACATGCGCGGCCACGGGCCGCTCGTGAACGCCTCGCGGGCGGCCCGTGCCGCCCGCCGGACCTGTGCGATCGACGCTTGCGGCGCGTGCCCCGCGATCTCCTCGGTCGCGGGGTCGATCACCGGATAGGTGCCGCCCTCGGCACGCTCCCAGCGGCCGCCGATCAGCACCTCGTCGCAGGTCTCGAATCCCATTCGCTCCGCTCGCGAGCCGTCCGGCCTGCCGTGGCTCAGGCCGCGGCGCGCACCGCGGCTTCACGCTGCCGCGTCGTCGAATGCACCGGGTCCTTGTCGAACTTCGGCAGCACGTGCTTGCCGAAGGTCTCGATCGACTCGAGCACGTACTTCTGGTCGAGCGTGAGGGTCAAGGGCGCGTAGATCAGCTGATCGACGCCGATGTCCTCGTACATCTGGATGACCTTCGCGATCTCCTCGGGCGCGCCGATCTGGCGGCCGCCGACGGCGAGCCCGGCCGCGAGGTCGGCGGGCGTCGGGTCGGGCAGCGGCGGGATCGGGCCGGTCGGCGGCAGGCCCTTCGGGCGCGGAATCGAGTCGAGCCACTTGAAGAAGTAGCCCGTGAACGCGCCCACCTTCGCCTTCGAGTAGAGGTCGCGCGCCTCGTCGCCGTCCTCGAGGCAGAACATGTTCGTGGTGACGGCGATGTTGTCGTTGACGAAGCCCGCGATCGGCTTCGTGCAGCGCTTGATGCCTTCCTTGTAGTTGCGGACGTTCTCGGCGATCTCCGACGGCGTCCCGAAGGTGAAGCACAGCGAGCCGAGGCCGAGCTCGCCCGCCTCGGCGAAGGTCGCCGGGCTCGAGCACGCGACCCACATCGGCGGATGCGGCTTCGAGTAGGGCTTCGGCAGCACGTTGCGCTGCGGCATGCGGAAGTACTTGCCCTCGAACTCGTAGGGCTCGTCCCGCCACATGCGCGGGATCTGCTCGAGCGACTCGCGCCACATCGGCTTCGTCTCCGACGCCGAGGGGATGGCGAACCCACCCCACTCCGCCGACGACGACCCGCGACCGGTGCCGAACTCGACGCGGCCCTCGGAGAGGTGGTCGAGCGTCGCGATGCGCTCGGCGACGCGCGCCGGGTGGTTGACGGCGGCGGTGATGTTCGTGATCGCCGTGCCGACGTGGATGCGCTTCGTGCGCGACGCCACCCACGTGAGGAACACCTCGGGTGCGGGCTGGTGCGAGTAGTGCTCGAGGAAGTGATGCTCCGGCGACCAGTCGTACTTGAAGCCGACGTCGTCGCAGGCCACCGAGACCTCGACCTCGCGCATGAAGCGGGAGTGCTCGTCGTCCCACGGCGGCACGTGCATCTGCGAGAAGATCCCGAACTCCATGAGGCGCCTCCTTCCGGGCGGGGCGAAATCGCCGTTTCGCAGGCGCGAATTACCATTCGTTTTTTCGAGTTGTCAACCCGCCACCGCGAATGGTAGTTGCTGCGCCGTGGCGAAACGGAGACCCCGCGACGAAGCGCGACGCGCCCGCGAGGACGTCTATCGCCAGCACATCCTGGGCGCCGCCGAGCGCGTGTTCGCGGAGCGCGGCTTCGAGATCGCCAAGGTCCAGGACATCGCGGGACGCGCGGCCCTCTCGATGGGCACGATCTACTCGGTCTTCCCGGGCAAGACCGAGCTCTACGCCGCGCTGCTCGAGGTGCGCGGCCAGGAGCTGCTGCGCCTCGCGCGCGAGCTCGCCGCGCGCGAGCTGCCGCCGCGCGAGGCGCTGTTCGGCCTGATCGACATCTACGTCGGCTACTTCGTCGAGCACCCGGACTTCCTGCGCACGCATCTGCGCTCCGGCGTCTCGTGGGCCCTCGGCCCCGCCCTCGGCGGCGCGACGCAGGTGGGCACCTGGCAGGAGATACACACGCTGCAGGCCGACGTCTTCCGCCGCGGCGTCGCGGACGGCGCGTTCGTCGACGAGGATCCCGACTTCCTCGCCAAGACGTTCAGCGTGATGGATCAGGTCCTGCTCGCCGATTGGGTGACGCACGGCATGCGCGAGCCGCGCGAGGCGCTGGTGCGCCGGCTGCGCGACCTCGTCGAGCGCGCGTTCGTGCGCCCCGCGGCGAGGCCTGCACGCGCGCGGGCGGCCACCCGTAATACACCATCGCCTACCGCATGACGCCGACATGCAGATGCGATTTACCTAGGCAGATTGTAGTAGTAGCAGCATGACTGCGGTATCCCGAACGTTGACAGGGACCCCCGCGCCCCCTTAGTGGGTGCTTCGTGATCGCCTTGTCGCGCGGCCGGGCCGGGTCGCGAGCCGAAGGCTCCGCGGGCGGCCCCGCATGAAGGCATGGAACGATGTCGGGCAGTCAAGAGGGGCACGACACGATCCGCGTCGCCGTCGTGAGCGCGCGGCGCCTCATCGGCGAGACGATCGGCGCGACGCTCCGCCAGGAGCCGGGCATCGCCCTCGTAGACGCGCCGTTCGACGACGCGGCGACGACACCGAACGTCGACGTGGCGATCGTCGTCTGCGAGCGCTTCACCGACCGGCAGCCGTCACCGGCCTGGGCCACGGCGGTCCCACAGATCGTCGTCGCCCCGTTCCGGGATCGACGTGAGGTCCTCCAGGCGATCGAGCACGGCGCCCGAGGATGCGTCTCGCGCGACGCGGCGTTCTCCGAGCTGCTCGCCGCGATCCAGAGCGCCGCGCGCGGCACCGGCTTCCTCTGCCCGCTGGTGGCGGATCTCGTCTGCCGGCCGACCGACGACGTCTCCGAGCGCACACCGCCGCTCACGCAGCGCGAGCAGGACGTGCTCGAGCTGCTCGCGGAGGGCCTCAGCAACCCGGAGATCGCTCGACTCCGAAACCTCAGCGTGAGGACCGTGCACACGCACCGGCAGAACATCATGACGAAGCTGGGCGTCCGCGGCGCCGCAGCGCTCGTCCGCCGTGCCATCCAGCTGGGCCTGGTCGCCGCGTGATCGCCGTCGAGCCGTCCCGCGGGCGCGTGCTCGTCGCCGACGACGAGCCGACGTTCCGGGAGTCGACGTGCGATCTGCTGCGCCACGCGGGCTACGTCTGTACCGGCGCTGCGGACGGTGGCGAGGCGCTGCGTCGTCTCGAAGGCGAACCGGTCGACGTCCTGGTCGCGGACGTCACGATGCCCGGCAACGAGGACCTGGCCCTCGTGCGCGCCGCGAGCGCGCGGGACGACGGTTTGGGCGTCGTGCTGGTCACCGGCTATCCGAGCTTCTCGTCGGCCCAGCAGGCGGTCGCGCTGCCCGTGCTCGCCTACCTGACCAAGCCGATCGAGCTTCCGGATCTGACCGCCGAGGTCGAACGCGCCGTGGCCACCACGCGGAGCGGGCGCGGCCTCGCGATGCTGCGGCGCCACCTGCTGGCACTCGCGGCCGCCCCGATCTCTCCGGGCGACCGCGAGGACACCGGCGTCTTCGTCACCCGCACGCTCGCCATGATCGCGGACTGCGTCTCCGTTCTCGCGCGCCTCGCGGCGGCCGTCGAGGATCGCCCTCGGGCCGCCGGCGTCGCGCCGTGCCAGCTGCTCAGCTGCCCGCGGCTGGAACGCATGACGCATGCCGTCGTCGACGCCGTCGACGTCCTCGAGCGCAGCCGGCGCACGTTTCGCTCGCCGGAGCTCGCGGCGCTGCGCCGGCGCCTGACTGCCATGCTCGAGCCCGGACCGCGATGACGAGCGGCGCGCCGGACAGCGCCCCGTCCGGACCGCCGCACCGTCCGGAAGCGGACGCCGCCGACACGCGACTCCGCAGTGTCCTCGACGGCCTGGGCGTCTACGCGGCAGTGCTCGAGCCCGACGGACGCGTCCGCGAAGTGAACCGCGCCACGCTCGCCCGCTTCGGGACGCACCGCGACGCCGTGCTGGGTCGTCCCTGCTGGACGCTTCGACCCTGGGCCAATTCGGCCCCGGCACGGGCACGGCTCGAAGCCGCCGTCCGCAAGGCCGCCGGCGGCGAGACGGTGCGATTCCAACCGACTCCGACCGGCGCGACGGGGCGCGCGGTCGTCCTCGATCTCACGCTGACGCCGCTCGTCCGCGACGGCGCCGTCGTCGAGATCGTCGCCTCCGCCATCGACATGACGCACGCGCGCCGCATCCAGAGCTCCCTGCAGCGCCGCGAGCTCCTGCATCGTCAAGTGGTCGACGGCGTGTCCGAAGGCATCGTCGTCCACGCCAGCGACGGTACGATCACCGCCTGCAACGCCATGGCCGAGCGCCTACTCGACCTCGGCACCGCGGAGCTGCTCGGGCGCACGGCGTTCGACACCCGATGGGACGCGGTCACGGAAGCAGGCCGGCCGCTACCGGGCGACGAGCAGCCGCCGAGCGTCGCGCTGCGAACGGGCCAGCCCTGTCAGGCCACCTACGGCGTGCGCCGCGGCGACGGGCAGCGCGTCTGGCTGTCGGTCAGCTCCCAGCCCCTGCGGCGCGGGCGCTACGGACCCGCCGACGGCGTCATCACCTTCTTCACGGACGTAAGCGAACGCCGGCGCGCCGAGGAGGCGCTCGACGACCGCGACGCGCGGCTGCGGGCGATCCTCGAAACGGCCGTGGACGCCGTCGTCACGTTCGGCGGCAGCGGCCACATCGAGACCTTCAATCCGGCGGCGGAGCGCCTCTTCGGGTGGTCGGCCACGGAGTTCGTCGGCCGGCACGCACGCGAGCTGCTGCCGCCGGACCTGCGCCGGCGGGGCATCCCCGAAGTCGACGCCTGGATCGCGTCGACGATGCCCGATCGCCCCCCGCTCACGTGCGAGCTGCGCTGCCGGACGCGCGACGGCGTCGACGTCCCGGTGAAGCTGTCGGTCGGCGCGGCGCGGGTCCGCGGACGCCCGCTCTACACCGCGATCGTGCACGATCTGCGCGAGCGCCACCGTACCGAGGCGCTGCTCCGCGAGAGCGCGACGCTAGCGGCGACCGGGCGCATCGCGGCGCGCATCGCCCACGAGATCAACAACCCCCTCGCCGGCCTGAAGAACGCCTTCGCGCTGCTCCAGCACGCGGTCGACACCAGCCATCGGTACGCGCGCTACCTGCCGATGATCACGCGGGAGATCGATCGCATCGCCCGCATCGTACGCCAGGCACTCGATCTCTATCGTCCGGAGGCGCGGCGAGCGCAGGCCATCTCGATCCACGCGACGGTGCACGACGTCGTCGCCTTGGTCGCGACCGCGGCGTCCGCGCGAGAGGTCGCCGTCGTGGTGACGCACGCCGGCGAGCACGCGCCGATCACGGTACCGGAAGACACCGTCCGGCAGATCCTCCACAACCTCCTCGCGAACGCCGTCGACGCCTCGCCGCGGGGGACGCGGGTGGAGGTCGACGTGCGCGTCACGGACACGCGGCTGATCATCCGCGTCTCGGACGAGGGCCCGGGCGTCCCGGAGTCGCACGCGCGCGCGATCTACGAGCCGTTCTTCACGACCAAGGGCAGCGCGGGCACCGTGACCGGCGGCGGCGTCGGGTTGGGGCTGGCAACTTCGCGCGCCATCGCCACGGCGCTCGGCGGCGCGCTCCACCACGAGAGCGTCCCGGGCACACGCACCGTGTTCCATCTCGAGCTACCGCACGGTGCCGTCGCGCGGGTCCAACAACCCGGCCCGTAGGGCCGCGCGTACCAACGCGGCCGTCGTGCGCACGCCGAGCTTGCGCAGGATGCGTGCGCGGTGCGTGTGGATGGTGCGAACGCTGAGCCCGAACCGCGCTGCAATCTGGCCGCTCGTGTGGCCGCGGCCGAGGAGCCGGAGCACCTCCGTCTCACGCTCGGTGAGACGCGGTCGTGCCGGCCCCGCAGCCGATTTCCCCGGCCCCACGAAGCGGTGCGCCGCGGTCGGGCAGAGGTAGCCTTTTCCGGCCCGCGCCCGCGCGATCGCTTCGAGGAGATCCGCAACCGCGCTCGTGCCGGCGACGCAGCCCCGCGCACCGGCGTCGAGCATCCGCGTGACGGCGGCACGATCCGGCAGCGCGCCGAACACGATCACGGGGGCGACGCGCGCCCAGGCGGTGACGAGCGTCGCGAAGGACGTCTCGTCCCCGCCCGGAACCTCGATGAGCAGCGCGACATGCGGTCGTTCGCTCGCGGCGTGCGCGGCCACCTCGCCCGGCGCCTCCAACTTGAAGAGCGATGCGGCGATCAGACGCGACAGCAGCGCGCACACGCCGGCCGCGAGGACCGGCCAGGCGGCGCAGACCGCGAGGCGCGTATCCGCATCAGGTTCGTGCCGTCGCCCCGCCATGCAGCACTCGGAGCATCGCCAAAGCGTCGCCATACAGTCAACTACTCGGCACTGGATTACGGACACTTGCGAACTCTCTATCTGTCGTCCCGCTACGCGATACAGCGCGTCCCATACGCGGAAATCGCGCAGACATGGCTACGTCATTCACCCTAGGTCGTCGCTCCAACCCAGTGAGATGACTGGATCGTTGCACCCGGCGTCGGCGATTCGGCGTCGGCGAACGCCGTCACGCGTTTCATTCGGGCACGCTTCGTGCTGTGGCGCGTTGCATGCACGACTCCGTGTCACCCACCACGCCATCCCGCGCCCTGGACGATCTGCTCGCGACGCCGGACGGCGTGGTCGCGGGCCTGCGTCGCGTGGAACATCGCATCGCCGAGCTCGCGCACGACGGGCAGCTGCTGGCAGAGCTGTTCGGCGTCGTCGCGGATCGCCTGCTGGCGCTGGTCGCGCACGCGAACGAAGCCACGCACGCCGGCGACCCCGATGCGCCCGAGATCCGGCGCCTCGTCGCGACGTCGGCCGCGAACGCGCGCGCCCTCGCCTTCAACGCCATGCACACGTTGCGTCGCACGGCGACCATCCTTTCCCTCCAGCCCGCAGACATCGCGGCGCCCCAGGCGTCCGCGTCGACGAACCACTGAGGAGACCGAGCATGGCCCAGCCCCGCGCATTGCGTCCCCGCTCCACCCGCACTCTCGAGCGCTCGTCCGTCGCCGCCACCGCCGACGAGGCCTCGCAGAACACCCGGGCCGTCCTGGCGGTGGTCGAGGCCATCGGCCGCGCCACGACCTCCGACGAGGCCGTCCAGGCGGCGCTCGACACCGTCCGCGCCGCCTTCGGCTGGGCCTACGGCTCCTATTGGGCGCTCGTCCCGCAAGAGGAGGCGCTGCGCTTCGCCGCCCAGTCCGGCACGGTGACCGAGGAGTTCCAGCGCGTGACGCAGGAGGCGCGCTTCCGCGAGGGCGAGGGTCTGTCCGGCCGCGCCTGGCGAAGCCGCGACCTGTTCTTCGTTCAGGATCTCGGCGACATGCGCGACTGCTGTCGTGCGCCCGCAGCGCAGCGCGCCGGGGTCAAGTCCGGCGTCTGCTTTCCCATCGTCCTGCGCGGACAGGTCGTCGGCACGATGGACTTCTTCGCGCTCGAGACGCTGTCCCCGTCGGAAGAGCGTCTCGATACGCTGCGCGCGGTGGGCCGGCTGGTCTCGTCCGCGATCGAGCGCCAGCAGGCCGCCGAGGAAGCGGCGCGCGTCCACAGCATGATGGAGAACGCGCCCATCAACGTCATCTTCGCCGACCGCAACGGTACGATCCGCTACGTCAACCCGAAGTCGCGCGAGACCCTGCGCGCCATCGAGCAGCACCTGCCGATCAAGGCCGACGAGATCCTCGGGCAGTCGTTCGACGTCTTCCACCGCGACCCCGCACATCAGCGTCGCATCATCGCCGATCCGAAGAACCTGCCGCACAAGGCGATCATACGGGTGGGTCCGGAGTCGCTCGACCTGCTCGTGAGCCCCATCTTCGACGCCCACGGAGCCTACCTCGGCCCCATGCTCACCTGGCAGGTCGTGACCGAGGCTCTCGCGGCCCAGGAGCGCGAGCGCGCCTTCACCACGCAGCTGCGCACCGTCGTCGAGAAGGTGACGGAGAGCTCCCAGGCGGTCGCGGCGGCGTCGGAAGAGCTGACGGCATCGAGTCAGCAGATGTCGTCGAACGCGGAGGAGACGGCATCCCAGGCGCAGGTCGTGGCCGCCGCCGCCGAGCAGGTCAGCCGCAACGTCCAGACGGTTGCGACGGCGACCGAGGAGATGACCGCCAGCATCAAGGAGATCGCGAAGAACGCCGGCGATGCCGCGCGGGTCGCGACGTCGGCGGTCAGCGTCGCCGAGAGCACGAACACCAAGGTGGCTGCGCTCGGCGAGAGCAGCGCCGAGATCGGCAAGGTCATCAAGGTGATCACCTCGATCGCCCAGCAGACGAACCTGCTGGCGCTGAACGCCACCATCGAGGCGGCGCGCGCCGGCGAAGCCGGCAAGGGCTTCGCGGTCGTCGCCAACGAGGTCAAGGAGCTCGCCAAGGAGACCGCGAAGGCGACCGAGGAGATCAGTCAGAAGATCGAGGCCATCCAGAACGACACCCGCGCGGCGGTCGAGGCGATCGGCGAGATCGGCGGCGTCATCAACCAGATCAACGACATCCAGAACACCATCGCGAGCGCCGTCGAGGAGCAGACCGCGACCACGAACGAGATCGGGCGCAACGTCGCGGAGGCCGCGAAGGGCAGCGCCGAGATCGCCGAGAACATCAGCGGCGTCGCCGGATCCGCGGCGGCCACCTCCGCCGGAGCGGGTGACGCGTCGCGTGCCGCGGGCGAGCTGGCGCGGCTCGCGTCGGACCTGCGCGAGATCGTCGCCAACGCCGAGGTCTGACGGCGACGGCGCCAATCGGCCGTCGCCTCCGTCACGGCGTCGTCGATCGCACCCGACGCAGCATCGCATGAGGGCCAAGGGTCACACGGGGCGGTGACTCCAGCCGCCGCCCCGCGCCGGGTGCGCGCGCGCGGACGGCCTCCAAGCTGGCAAGATGTCTCGACCTGCAGGCCGCGCACGGCCGCAGGTCCCGCGTGGCGCGCTCAGCCAGCGCCGCGTGACGCGCGACGGGCATACGCAGTGTGGAAGGGCACGCTTCCTGCTGTGCGACACCGCGATGTCCGCCGCGTCCCACACGCCGTCGCCCGGCGGTCGTGACGATGTCGTCGCGACGCCCGACGGCGTGCTCGAAGCGCTCCGCCGCGTCGAGATCCGCATCGCGCGCCTCGGCGACGACGGCGGGCGGCTCGCGACGTTGATCGCCGGCGTCGGCGAGCGTCTGCTCGCCGTGGCGACCGCGGTCGAGGCCGCCGGTCCCGCCGGCGACCCGCGCGCGGACGAGCTGCGCCGCCGCGTGACCGCCGCCGCGGCGGCCGCCCGCGCGCTCGCCGCCGACGCGCTCCGCGCGCTCGAGCGTACGGCCGCCGTCCTACACGCGCAGCACGACGCGTTCGGCTCCCGCCGACCGCCCGATCCCCAGCACTGAGGAGAATCGTCGAATGGCCTCCACCCGCTCCCTGCCCGCCACGCGCGGCCGCACGGCCCGCACGCTCGAAACCGCACAGACCGAGGCGACGCTCGCGGACGCGACGCAGAACACCCGCGCGGTGCTCACCGTCGTCGAAGCGCTCGCGCAGGCGACGACGACGCAGGAGGCGGTGCAGGCCGCCCTCGACACCGTGCGCGCGGCCTTCGACTGGGCGTACGGCTCCTACTGGACGCTCGACGCCGGCGAGAGCGCGCTGCGATTCCGCATGGAGTCCGGCACCGTCACGCCGGAGTTCCACGCCGTCACGCGCGAGGCGCGTTTCCGCGAGGGCGAAGGGCTGTCGGGCCGCGCGTGGCGCGCCCGCGACCTCTACTTCGTGCAGGACCTGGGCGAGATGCGCGACTGCTGCCGGGCGCCGCACGCGCAGCGCGCGGGGGTGAGATCCGGCGTCTGCTTCCCCATCGTCCTGCGCGGCGAGGTCGTCGGCACGATGGACTTCTTCGCCCTCGAGACGCTGTCGCCCTCGCAGGAGCGGCTCGACACGCTGCGCGCAGTCGGCCGGCTCGTGTCGGCGACGATCGAGCGCCAGCAGGCCGCCGAGGAGGCGGCGCGCGTGCAGAGCATGATGGAGAACGCGCCCGTCAACGTGATCTTCGCCGATCCCGACGGCACGATCCGCTACGTCAACCCGAAGTCGCTCGCGACGCTGCGCTCGATCGAGGCCCACCTCCCCGTGAAGGCGGACGAGATCCTGGGCCGCTCGTTCGACGTCTTCCACAAGGAGCCGAACCACCAGCGCCGGATCGTGGCCGACCCGAAGAACCTGCCGCACACGGCGGTCATCACCGTCGGCCCCGAGACGCTCGACCTGCTCGTCAGCCCGATCTTCGACGCCCGCGGCACCTACCTCGGCCCCATGCTCACCTGGCAGGTCATCACCGAGCAGCGAGCCGCCGCGGAGCGCGAGCGCGCCTTCACGACGAAGCTCCAGTCGATCGTCGAGAAGATGACCGAGAGCTCGCACTCCGTCGCGGCGGCCTCCGAGGAGCTGACCGCGTCGAGTCAGCAGATGTCCTCGAGCGCCGAGGAGACGGCGGCGCAGTCGAACATCGTCGCCGCCGCCGCCGAGGAGGTGAGCCGCAACATCCAGTCCGTCGCCACGGCGACGGAGCAGATGATGGCGAGCATCCGCGAGATCTCGAAGAGCGCGAGCGAGGCGTCGCAGGTGGCGACCACCGCGGTGAGCGTCGCCGAGGGCACCAACGCCAAGGTCACGGCGCTCGGCGAGAGCAGCGCCGAGATCGGCAAGGTCATCAAGGTGATCACCTCGATCGCCCAGCAGACGAACCTGCTGGCGCTGAACGCCACCATCGAGGCGGCGCGTGCCGGCGAGGCGGGTAAGGGTTTCGCCGTGGTCGCGAACGAGGTGAAGGAGCTCGCCAAGGAGACCGCGAAGGCCACCGAGGAGATCGGCCAGAAGATCGACGCCATCCAGAACGACACCCGCGCCGCGGTCGAGGCCATCCGCGAGATCGGCGCGGTGATCACGCAGATCCACGAGATCCAGAACACCATCGCGAGCGCGGTCGAGGAGCAGACCGCCACCACCAACGAGATCGGCCGCAACGTCGCGGAGGCGGCGCGCGGCAGCGTCGACATCGCCGCCAACATCGGCGGCGTCGCGACCGCGGCGGCCGATACGTCGCGCGGCGCCGGGGACACGTCGCGCGCCGCCGACGAGCTGGCGCGTCTGGCCGCCGACCTGCGCGCCATCGTCGCCGACGCCGAGCGCTGAGCGGTCCCGGAGGCGGCCGGCGTCAGCGGCCGATGCGGCCGACCGCCTCCACGTACTTCGCGAACGCGACGATCCCGCCGCCGGCCTGCTGCCAGTCGAAGCGCTCGTTGGGCGCGTGGTAGCCGTGCTCGGGCAGCGACAGCCCGAGGAAGTGGACGGGCGCCCTCAGCACGCGCTCCATCGACACCACGGCGCCGATCGACCCGCCCTCGCGCACGAACACCGGCGTACGGCCGAACGCGAAGCGCATCGCCTCGCGGATGGCGTCGGCGTGCGGCCCCGTCGTGTGGCCCTTGAACGGCGCCAGCGCGTGCTCCGCCTGCACGACGACGTCGGGGATGCGCGCGCGCGCGAAGTCGCGCACGAGCCGCACGATGCGCTCGGGCTGCATGTCGGGGACGAGCCGGCAGGAGACGATCGCCGTCGCCGCGGGCGGCACGACCGTCTTCACGCCCGGCCCCTCATAGCCGCCGGCGATGCCGTGCACCTCGAACGTCGGCCGGCACCAGAGACGCTGCATGACGTCGAGCGCGTCGCGGCTGCGCAGGCTCGTGAAGCCGTGGTCGCGCATGAAGCCGCGGACGCTGAAGCCGGCGCGCCGCAGGTCGGCCAGCTCGCGCCGCGTCGGCGGCACGACACCGTCGTAGAAGCCGGGGATCTTCACGCGGCCCATGCGCGCGTCGTGCATGGCGGCGAGCAGGTCGGCCAGCTCGGCGATCGGGTTCCGCGCCGCGCCGCCGGTCGTGCCGGAATGCTGGTCGGTCGTGCCGGTGCGCAGCGTGAAGCGGAATCCCTGGAGGCCGCGCAGCCCCGCCGGGCACGCCGGCCGGGCGCGCGACACCCAGATGGTGTCGGAGACCACGACGGCGTCGGTCGCGAGCCGGCGCTTGTGGGCGCGGATCGTGCGCTCGAAATGGGGCGAGCCGATCTCCTCCTCGAGCTCCCAGACGAACTGGACGTTGGTGCGGGCGCCGGCGTCGATGGCGTAGGCGGCGCCGAACAGCGCCGCGAGCGCCGGCCCCTTGTCGTCGGTCGTGCCGCGCCCGAGGTAGCGGTCGCCGCGCCGGGTGAAGCGGAACGGATCGGTGCGCCACTCCGGCTCGTTCGCGGGCTGGACGTCGAGATGGTTGTAGACCGTGAGCGTCGGGAAGGCCGGGCCGCGCACGAAGCGGCCGACGACCATCGGGTGGCCGCCCGTCTCGAGGAGCTGCGCCTCGCCGCCCAGCTCGCGCAGCAGGGCCGCGGCGCGCTCGGCGGTGCGGCGGACGTCGCCGGCGCGGGCCGGGTCGACCGAGACGCTGGGTAGCTCGACGAGCGTGGCGAGCTCGCGCTCGTAGCGCCTACGGGCATGCCGCGCGTAGGCGGTGAGGGCGGAGCGGCTCCAGGGCTGCGCGGGCATCCGGCGACGCTAGCAAATCGCGGGGACGCAGTCCCGAGGTGCGCGACGACGACTGGACGCCCGCCGCCGCGCATGCTTCGAGGGACGGGTGGCACGGTCCGTCCCCCGTCTGGTCGTCGTCGTCCTGGCGCTGCTCGCCGGACGGTGCCTCGCGGCCGAGGGCGTCCGGCTCGACTACGACGTCCGTTACGGCCCGGTCAGCATCCTCGCGATCCGCACCAGCGCCTGGATCGCGGGCGAGCGCTACCAGACGGAGAGCCGGATGCAGACCGAGGGCGTCATCGGCTACTTCTTCCCGTGGCACGCCGACGCACGCTCGCAGGGCACGATCACGGGCGACGCCTGGAAGCCCGAGCACCATCGGCTGTCCGGCGCGTACCGCTCCGAGAGGCGCTCGGTCGCGATCGACTACGACGGCGGTACGGTGCGCGCGCAGGTCCTGCCGCCCCCCGAGGACGACTACCGCACCCAGGTCCCGCCCGCGCTCCAGCAGGGCACCATGGACCCGCTGACGGCGAGCCTCGCGGCCGTCGGTACCGACTGCCGCGGCACGCTGCACGTCTTCGACGGCCGCCGGCGCTACGACATGGTCCTCAGCGACCTCGGCGCCGCCGACCTGAAACGCTCGCGCCACGGCGTCTACGCCGGGCCGACGCGCCGCTGCCGCGCCGAGGTCCGCCCCGTCGCCGGCTTCTGGGACCGCAAGCCCGGCGACGACGACCCCGAGAACGACGAGGAGCCGGCGCACCTCGACTTTTGGATCGCGCAGCCGCGGCCCGACGTGCGCGCCGTCCCGGTCTACCTCGAGCTCTCCGGCGCGCGCGGCACGCTGTCGATCTGGCTGCGCGCCGCCGAGCCGCTCACTTCACCGCCAGCGGGTTGATGGGCGACCCCGTGCCGCCGGTCACGACGAGCGGCGGCGCGGAGAACAGGAACTCGTACACGCCGTCCTCGGCGCAATCGGCCGCGAGCGCCTCGAGGTCGAACATCTCGCCCAGCGTGAGGCCCATGTCGCGGATGCAGAGCATGTGCAGCGGCAGCATCACGGCCGGATCCTCGAGCGGATACACCTCGACCATGTTGGTGTCGGAGGCGACGGCGGCGATCTCGCGCGCGTGCAGCCACTCGACGCAGTCCACGCCGAGCCCCGGCATCTGCCGCATGTAGGCGACGCGGTCGCGATCGACGGTGAAGCAGCGCATGTGGCCGGTGCGCACGAGGAGCACGTCGCCGGAGCGGACGCACACGCCCTGCCGCGTCTCGGCGGCCTCGAGGTCGGCCGGGCGGATCACCTGCCCCGGCGCCAGCCGGTCCGTGCCCTGCGCGCGCGCCAGGTCGAGCAGCACGCCGCGCGACACGACGCCCGCGCGCATCTTGTCGATGCCGTTGCGCGACGCGCCCGCGGGCGTCAGCGACGACATCGGGTGGCCGTTGTAGAGCTGCCCGCCGTAGTGGACGTGCGCCAGGCTGTCCCACTGCGTCGCGCACTGGAGCGGCATCATGATGAAGTCATCCGAGTAGCGGACGCCCTCGGGGTCGGCGCTCATCGGGTTGAAGAGCGACGTCATCACGTGGACGGGGTTCACGCGGCCGCCCTGCCCGAACTGCGGGCCGTCGCCGTCGAGCGGCAGCGCCAGGCTGAAGACCGCGCCGCGGCGCACGCACGCGGCCGCGGCGCGCAGCACGCCCGGGGTGACGAAGTTCATCGTGCCGCGCTCGTCGTCGGCGCCCCAGCGGCCCCAGTTGGAGACCTTGGGGGCGAGGACCTTCAGGCGTTCCTTCATGGAGACCGTCGTCATGACGGCGCCCGTGATGGCACGAGCGGCGCGGGCCGCCAAGCGTTTCGACCTTGCGCGGCGCCCGTCCGTGCGGGAGAACGCCGCTCGCATGTCCATCCGCTCCATCGCCTTCGCGCTCGTCCTCGCTCCTCTCCTCGCCGGCGGTGCCGCCGCGGCGAAGTGCCCGAAGGGCTCGGCCACGGGCGCGTTCCTCGCGCCGGGAAGCTACGGCGTCGGCGTGCGCACGATCACCTTCGTCGACACGAGCCGCCCGACGGCGGCCTGGGGCGGCGAGCCGGAGCGGCCGAGCCGCACGCTCGAGACGATCGTCTGGTACCCGACCGACGGCGGCAGCGGTACCGAGCCCGCGTCCAACGCGCCGCTGTCCGCGGGCGGTCCCTTCCCGCTCGTGCTCAACAGCCACGGCTACGGCGACGTCAACTACGGCGCCGCCTACCTCGGCGTGCCGCTCGCGAGCCGCGGGTTCGTCGTCGTGTCGCCGAACTACCCGCAGTCGCACCTCGGCGTCCCCGGCGGCTCGCGCCTGCCCGACGTCGTCAACCAGCCAGGCGACCTGCGCTACGTCCTCGATCAGGTGCTGGCGCTGTCGGCCGACGGCTCGAGCTGGCTCGCCGGCGGCGTCGACCGGAAGAAGATCGGTGCACAGGGCCTGTCGCTCGGCGGCCTGACGACGCTGCTCGCGACCTACAGCCCGATCCTCGGCGACAAGCGCATCAAGGCGGCCATGGTGATGGCGCCCTACTCCTGCCCGCTGACGAAGAAGATGCTGCGCCGCAGCCCGCCGCTCCTCTTCATCGCCGGCGACGGCGACCGCATCACGCCGCTCGAGCAGAACGCCGGCCGCACGTTCGACAAGGCGCGCATGCCGCGCACGCTGGTGAACCTCGCCGGCGCGACGCACACCGCGTTCAGCGGCCTCGTCGCGTTCCCGTCGGACACGAACTACGACACCTGGATCGGCTGCAACTCCGTCGACGGCATCACCCAGGAGGAGTTCGACGCGACCCTCGCCGCCTTCGGCCCGGCCGCCGCCGCCAGCGACCTCACCGGCTGCCAGCTCCCCTGCGCCGGCCCCGAGCCGACCGTTCCGTTCATGCAAGCCGAGCGCCAGCACGTGCTGACGCAGGCCGCGGCCGTCGCGTTCTTCGAGGAGCGCTTCAAGAAGTCGAAGGCGGCCCGCTGCTTCCTCAAGAAGGGCCTCGACGCCGAGCACGCCGACGTGACGGTGCGGCGGAAGCAGTGACCCCGCAACTCCCCTGAGCTCACCCTTCGCTTTGGGATACCTGACGGAGGTAGCGTCGAAGCCGCGCGAGGCTTTCGGAACGGGATGCGGCGATCCGGGGGCGCCATTGACGCGAGGCGAACTCGATGAGGGCGGCGGAGTAGCCTGGGCCAACGGCTGCCGATACACCCGGCGCTGGTACGAATGCCTCGCGAACGGCGCGCCGTCTGGAGCGGCGAGCAAGCTCCACGAGCTCACGCTTCGGATCCGTGAGCGTTTCGGGACTGTCGGGAACCTTTGCACGAGCAACCGACAAGAATGTCCCCAACGACTCCCCGTCCGCGATGAGCCAGGCCTCGACCGCGCGGACGGCAACCTGCAACCGCATGTACGGCGCGGGGGCAGGAAGAAGCGCCTGGCTCAGCTCCGGAGCACAGGGGGCATCTTCATCGAGATCCCGCAGCACCAGCCAGTGCGAAAACCGTGCGGCGCGGTTGTAGCTCCCGAGCCGCGCATCGAGGGCCTGCTTCCCTGCCTTGCCGTACACCGGACCTGCCTCCAGCCGAGCTTCGCGCAGTAGGCGCCTGGCTACCGCTTCGTCGGTCGCACCCTCCACGACCAGCGTGACGGGGCCATGCATCCTCACTCTCCGAACCGGAAGAGAAGCTGCTCGGGGTGCGCGGGTGCCACGCGCGGCAGCACCGCTTCGGCGATGGACAGCCCGCCTTCGAGCAACGCCCCGACTTCCTCATTGTCCGCGGCCACGGTGACAGCCGTACCCTCCTGCGTGGGACGCAGAAGCAGGACCTCTTGCGCAGCGATGCTCGTGTCCGAAAGCAGCGCCGCCGAGTGCGTGCTCACGACGACCTGACGCCGGCTCTTCCGCGTTGCCTTCCACATCATCGATGGAAGGTGACGGATGACGGCTTCGTGCAACGAGAGCTCCGGCTCCTCGAGGAGAAGAGGTCCCGCCCCCTCGAGCAACGACCACAGCAACCCGAGGAGGCGCAGCGTCCCGTCCGAGAATTGGTCTTCGGTCTGCCAGCCGGCATCCGGGCGCCAATGCTCGTAGAGGCCCCGCAGATGTGGTCGCCCCGTCTCGTCACGCTCGAGGTTGAGCTCGCGGAGCTGTGGCACGGCGACCTTCAGCGCATCGCTGATGCGGCGCAGCCGCGACTCGAACGTCCGCCGCTGGTCCTTCTGCATCCGCGCGAGCTGCTCGAGGAAGTCGCCCCCGTACGGATCGTGCCCGCCATTCGGCCGGACGTAGCGATCCGGATCCCGGATCAGCTGAGGCACGATATGAAGGTATCGCACCTGCGCTAGAAAGGTCGCGACATCCCGGAACTCGCGATTCGCGTTGACCTGTTCGAGGTGGGTCTGTGCCAGCCGGCCCGGATCTTCCCTGTCGGCTGAAATAGGCCGCTCGAGAAGACACCGATCGCCCCGCCACACGGATTCTTCTTTGACGATCGGGCGCCGGACGTTGTCCTGGCCGACCGCGAGTCGATAGCGCCAGGGGTTGCCGTCGAGCTCCAGGCCGATGTCCAGGACGATGTCCGGGTAGCGGCGCGCATGAAGCGAGCGGATACGCGAGACGCCGCCGCGGCTCTGCACGGCCTGTTGCAGACCACCCCGCGGCTCGGCCACGTCGCGGAGAAACCGGAACGCGTCGAGGAGATTCGACTTCCCGCTCGCATTCGGGCCGACGATGAACATCCGCTCACGCAGTGCGACCTCGACCCGGAGAAAGTTCCTCCAGTTCTGCAGATACAGTTGCGTGAACCGCATGACGCCTCGACTCCCCTACGCGTCTAGCCTCAGGAGTTCGCCTCCGCCAGCACGCGCAGCGCGTGCAGATCGGTCGTGCCGGCGAGGATCGTCGTCACGCAGCTCTTCTTCCAGGGCTGCAGCCGCTCCTTGATGCGCGCCGGCGAGCCGACGAGCGAGATCTCGTCGGCGAACTCGTCCGGCACCGCCATCGCCGCCTCATCGCGGCGGTTCGCCCAGAAGAGCTCCTGGATCCTGTCGACCGCGTCGCCCCAGCCGAAGCGGCGCACGAGGTCGGCGTGGAAATTCTTGCCGCGCGCGCCCATGCCGCCGATGTAGAAGGCGAGCATGTACTTCACCGGGATGAGCGCCTGGGCGACGTCCTCCATCACGTTCACCGTGACCGGCACCGCGATCTCGAACCCCTGCGGCTTGTCCACCAGCGCGTCGGCGTAGACCTCGGGGCGGTACGGCGAGTAGTAGAGCGGCAGCCAGCCCTGGCAGAGCTCGGTCGCCATGGCGATGTTCTTCGGTCCCTCGGCGCCGAGGTAGAAGGGGATCTCGTCGCGCAGCGGCCGCGTGATGAGCTTCAGCGGCTTGCCGAGCCCCGCGCCGCCCTGGAGCGGCAGCTGGTAGTGCTGGCCCTGGAACTCGACCGGTCCCTCGCGGCGCAGCATCTGGCGCACCAGCGTGATGAACTCGCGCATGCGGCCGAGCGGCTTCGGGAACGACTGGCCGTACCACCCCTCGACGACCTGCGGTCCGGACACGCCGAGGCCGAGGATCAGGCGGCCGCCGGAGAGGTGGTCGAGCGTCATCGCCGTCATCGCCACGCACGCCGGCGTGCGCGCCGAGATCTGCAGGATGCTGGTCCCGAGCTTGATGCGCTCGGTGTGCGCCCCGATCCACGCCAGCGGCGTGATCGCGTCGGAGCCGTAGGCCTCCGCCGTCCACACCGAGTCGAAGCCGAGGCGCTCCGCCTCGACCGCCAGCGGGACGGGATTCATCGGACCGAACATCCAGTAGCCGACCATCAGACCGAGCTTCATGGGGCGTTCTCGTACTGTGCCGCGCGTCGCGGGGGCAAGCCGCGGCGTTGCAACGGCCGCCGCCCGCGCCTACCCCCGACGCATGGCGAACCCCGTCTGCGTGGTCACCGGTGTCGGGCCCGGGCTCGGCGCTTCCCTCGTCCGTCGCTTCGCGGCGGGCGGTCATCCGGTCGCGATGCTGGCGCGCTCCACCGAGACGTCGGCCGAGCTCGCGAAGAGCGTCCCCGGCGCCCGCGCCTTCGCGTGCGACGTCGGCGATCGCGCCAGCGTCGAGGCCGCGATCGCGCAGGTGCGGCGCGACCTCGGTCCCATCGGCATCCTCTGCCAGAACGCCGGCAACGCCGTCTTCGGCAGCGTCGACGAGCTGACCGACGACGTCTTCACGGCCGCCTGGCAGGTGAATACGCTCGGCCTCTTCCACTGCGCCAAGGCCGTGCTGCCCGACCTGCGCGCCGCGGGCGGCGGCGCGATCCTGGTGACGGGCGCGACCGCGGCGCTGCGCGGCGGTGCCCGCTTCGCGGCCTTCGCCTCGGCCAAGGCGGCGCAGCGCAGCCTCGCGCAGTCGCTCGCCCGCCAGCTCGGGCCCGAGAACGTCCACGTCGCCTACGTGATCGTCGACGGCGTCATCGACATGCCGACGACCCGCCGCTTCTTCCCCGACCACCCGAACGACTTCTTCCTGCGGCCCGACGCCATCGCGGAGACCTTCTGGCACCTCGCCCGACAGGACCGCTCGGCATGGACCTTCGAGGTCGATCTGCGACCGTTCGGGGAGAAGTGGTGAGCGGGTTGCCAGCCTTCGCCGACCTTTGCTAGCGACCGAGCATGGCTCAGGTGCTGCGTCACCCTGGAAACCCCGCCGCCCCGGTTCCGAACCAGAGCGACTTCCTCGAGCTCTACGCCTTCGAGCGCCCCGCGGCGGCGAAGCCGGTCGACGAGTTCGTCGAGGAGCTGAAGGCGCTGGCGCGTGGCGCGACCTTCGGCTCCGGTCTCGCCGACGCGCTCCGCAACGGTGGCGCCGACCGCGAGGCGATGCGGCGCTGGATCAAGGACTACTACCAGCTCGTCCGGCAGGACGCGCAGGGTACCGCGGCGGCGATCGCACGCTGCCGGCGACGCGGCATGTTCATCCAGCTCTCGCAGCTGGTGAACCGCAAGACCGGCTTCCACCAGGTGACCACGCCCGCGCTCGAGCTCTTCGTCCGCTTCGCCGAAGCCTTCGGCCTCGACCGCGACGCGCTCGAGGCGCACTACGCCTGCCCCGAGACCATGCAGGCGACGTACACCCGCCTGCACTTCCAGTTCTCCAGCTTCGAGGAGGGCTTCGTCGTCTCCGCGCTCGGCGGCGAGGGCGCGCTGCTCGACGTGCAGCGCGACGAGCGGCCGTTCCTCTGCCAGCGCGGCATGGCCGAGTACATGAAGCGCGCCTGGAACCTCACCGACGAGCAGGTCGCGTACTGGCGCGCCTGGGAAGACTTCCGCGGCTTCGTCACCGAGCCGGTGTGGGACATCGTGCGCGAGCTGGCCGTCGACGGCAGCCAGCAGGAGGTGCTGCGCACGACGCTCCAGCACTGGCTGCTCGTGTACCAGAGCATGCGCGAGAGCTGGAACCAGCTCGTCGCCGGCACCTATCCCATGCCCGACTTCGTCTGGCCGCCCGCCGGGCAGTCGTTCCAGGCCGGGGACGAGCAGACGCACGCGGAGCTGGAAGAGGAGCTGGGCGCGTTCTGCCTCCAGCTCACGCGCCCCGCCGAGACCGCGTTCGGGCTCGTGCTCTCCGGCAAGGCGACGCTCGAGGCGACGAAGGAGCTGGTGCGCGACTTCATCCACCTCGACGCCACCCGCAACATCGCCGGCCAGATGACGCGGCTCCCGGACGGCCGTGCGCTGCGCGCGGTGGCGCAGGCGTTCGCGACCGAGTCGGGCGGCTACCTCACGCGCAACCACATGGAGATCTGGGCCGACTTCGCGGAGCGCGCGCTCGGCATCACGCGCGAGGAGCTGTTCCGCTGGACGCCGCCCACCGAGACCATCGCGAGCCGCTACGTGACCTCGTGGTACCTCGTGCACTGTCCCGCCGAGGAGGCGATCGCGGCGTTCCACCTCGGCCCGCCGACGAGCGCCAAGGAGAAGATGGGCAAGGCGGCCCTCGGGCTCGGCCAGGGCGGCGTCGCCGGCGAGGGCCTCATCAACCCGTCGGCCAAGCGCCCGCCGCTGGCGCAGGCGTTCGAGCGCCTCGGCATCGATCCCGATCTCGCCGACTACTTCTTCCGCCTGCACCGCGAGATCGAGCCGTTCGAGCAGGACGAGGGCTGGGAGTACGTGCCGACGATCGTGACGACGCACGCACAACGCCAGGCGTTCAAGCGCGCCTACATCACCAAGATCCTCTCCGAGCGCCGCAAGGACGAGGGGCTCGTGCGCCGCATGAAGCGGCTGTCGGGGCTGGCGTGAGCGCGCCGCTCCTGCTGGGCGGCCTCCTCCTCGCCCTGGCGCTGACGGGCTGCGGCGGCAGCGGCGCCAGCGACATGATCGACACCGCGCGCCTCGAGGAGACGCAGAACAACCCCGAGCACGCGACCGAGATCTACCAGGAGGTCCTGCGGAAGTACCCGGGGACGCCGGAGGCCGCGATCGCGCAGGAGCGCCTCCAGGCGCTCGCGGAAGCCGCCGGCGGCAGCTGATCGTCGCACGCCGATCGTCGCAACCGTTGACCGCCGCGCGCGGACGGTGTTAGGCGGGCGCGACTCGTCCGCAAGGGAGGTGGGGACCATGCGGTGCGCGCGTTTCGTCTCGTCTGCGGTACTCCTGCTGCTGCTCGCCGGCTGCGGCAGCGGCAAGGTCGACTGGGCCGATCCCGAGAACCTGCTCTACCGCGAGCAGGCCGCCGAGAAGGACGGCTTCGTCGAGCTCGAGTACTGGTCGCTGCTCGACGCCCCCTGCCAGAAGATCTACGACGCGCTCGCCGCGGTCGAGGAGTACCCGACCTTCATCCCGGGCGTCGACTCCGTCTCCGTGGTCGCGACGACCACCAGCTCGAAGACCGTACAGATCGCCCAGCGCGTGATCGGCCGCCAGACCAGCGCCAAGGTCGAATGGACCTTCGACCCCGAGAAGCTGCGCATCGACTTCCGCACCCTGTCGAGCGACCTCACCTACAACGACGGCTTCTACCAGCTCGAGAAGTCGCCCGACGACACGCGCTGCCTCGTACGCAGCAAGTTCCTCTCGAAGCAGGGCAAGGGGCTGTCGGCGGGGGCCGTCTCCCAGGCGACGCGCGAGTCGTTCATGTCCGCGGCGCGCGCGGTGCGGAAACGGGCGGGCGCCGACGCTAGCGCAGGCTGAGCAGCGTGCTGAGCGGCAACGCGACGATGCGCGGGTCGTCGACGACGATACCATCGGCCTGCGTGACGAGAAGGCCGAACGGTGCGTTGTAGGCCGTCCGCTCGAGAAAGCTGCGTAACCCTTCGGCGTCGCGCATCGCATCGACACGACGGCGATACTTCACCTCGAGCGGAATCCGCGTCGCGCCCACGGTGAGCACGAAATCGACCTCGGGCTCGGTTTCGCGCTCGGGGAAGTGCGCCAGGTCGAGCCGCCGATCGTCGACAGGCACGCCCCGGCAATGCTCTCCGCGATGTGCCCCGCGAGGTCCGCGAGGAGGGGGTGCTTGGCCAGGCCCGCCACCGTCAGGGGCACGACCTCCTGGAGCCAGCTCGCGCGCAGCCCATGGTCGGCGAGACAGATGGTCGCAGCACCCCGCCGCTTCTTGAGCCCGATCTCGAGCGGCGGGACGAGCCGCAGCAGCAGGGTCGCATCGAGGAAGTCCATGTCGTGGCGCACGCGCTGGACGCCGACGTTCGCCTGCAACGCGCGGTGCGCCTCGCGGGCGAAGAGCTCGAGCGTGGGCGCTTGCCCCGCGTAGCGACACGCGAGCCGGAAGAGCTCTTCCAGCAGCGCGGGGTCGCGCTTGCGACCCCGGTCACCGATCCCGAGATCGTGCCGGATCACGCGCCGGATCACGGTCTCATTGAGCTGATCGGCGACGTCCGGCCACGGGACGTCGGCCCTCGCGTGAACCAGCGGATACCCGCCGCGATCGGCGAAGGCGGCAAACGCCACGTCACACACCGCCGCCTGGCGACGGCCGGATGCGACCAGATCCAGCCAGAACTCCTTGCGCAGCAGCGCTTCGAGACCATCGTCCCCCAAGGGAGTCTCGAGCGTGCCGAAGCCGCGGATGGCCGCGACCTCGCGGAGCGACAGCGTGCCGACCTCGACCGTATTGATGCGCCCGGCGAGACTATCGCGACCGCGCTCGATACGGAGTGCCGAGCTGCCGGTGACGACCGCCTGCAACGCGGACGAATCGACCAGGTGCTTCAGCTGCACGTCCCAATCGCGCAGGTTCTGCACTTCGTCCAGGAAGAGGTAGGCGGGACGCCCCGCGTGCGCCGCGGCGTTCAGCGTCTCGCCCAGCACGGTCGCCTCGTACCAGTCGATCAGTCGCAGCACGGGCTCCCGGAGCCGCACCAGCTCGGGAAGATCGTCGCACTGGACACGGAATATCCGTCGCGGCTCCACGCCCGCGCCGAGGAGCGCTTCATCACCTGGAGCTGTGCCGTCGTCTTGCCTACCTGCCGAGGCCCGCGCACCACGATGATGGGCGCGAGCTGCTGCCGCAGGCGCTTGCGGATCATCGCGACGAGATCGCGCTGAACCGGCGGAAGCGGGCGCGGCGGCTGCCCCAGCCACCAGGGATTGTCGCGGCGGAGGTCGTGGACCAGCGCTTCCGAGACCGAGGTACTCGCGAGCAGCAGCGGATCCACCGGGTGGGTGTATCGCCTCCGCCCGGCGAGCTTCAACGCACGGACCTACCCCACGCGCCGGTCGTGCCCGCGCCAGTACGGCTCGCGCAGCTCGCGCTTCAGCACCTTGCCGCTCGGGTTGCGCGGCAGCGCCGGCAGGAAGTCGACCGAGCGCGGGCGCTTGTAGCCGCCGAGGCGGCCGCGGCAGAATTCCATGATCGCCTCGGCGGTCGCGTCCTCGCCGGCGCGCAGCACGACGACGGCCTTCACCGCTTCGCCGAAGGTCTCGTCGGGGATGCCGATGACGGCGGCGTCGGCGACGGCGGGGTGCTGGAAGAGCACCTCCTCGACCTCGCGCGGGTAGATGTTCTCGCCGCCGGAGACGATCATGTCCTTCACCCGGTCCTGGATGAAGACGTAGCCGTCGGCGTCCATGCGGCCGGCGTCGCCGGTGTGCATCCAACCGCCGCGCAGCGCCTGCAAGCTCGCCTCGGGCAGGTTCCAGTAGGCGCGGAAGAGCTGCGGGCCGCGCGCGCAGATCTCGCCGACGGTGCCGAGGGGGACGGGGCGGTCGTCGCCGTCGACGATGCGCAGCTCGGTGCCGACGATGGCGCGGCCGGCGGCCAGCAGCAGCTCGGGGCGTCCGGCGAGCGCGCGACGATGGTCGTCGGCGGTGAGGTACGTCAGCACCGCCGTCGTCTCGGTCATGCCGTAGCCCTGATTGAACTCGCAGCCGAAGACCTCGATCGCACGGCGCAGCACCTGCTCGGCGATCGGCGAGGCGCCGTAGGTGATCTGGCGCAGGTGCTCGTAGCGCCGCGCGGCGACGTCGGGGACCATGACGAGGCACGCCTGGATCATCGCCGGCACCAGCGTCGTGCGATGGATGCCCTCCTCGCTGAGCGCGCGCACGACGGCGGCGGGATCGAAGTCCTCGTGCACGACGAGCGAGCCCTGCGCCACGATGGTATGGAGCGCCGTCACCGCGGCGGCCGCATGGTACATCGGCGCGACGATCAGCACGCGCTCGCCGAGCGGACCGCTCATCGCGAAGCCGATCTGGAAGAGCTGCGCGAGCACGGCGCGATGCGTGAGCACCGCGCCCTTCGGCCGTCCCGTCGTGCCGCTGGTGTACATCTGGTACAGATCGTGGTCGGGCGTGACGTCGACGTCGGGCGTCGTCGCCGGCTGCGCCGTGATCCAGGCGTCCCACGGCTCCCAGCCGTCCGGCACCGGGGCGTCGAGCGCGATCCAGCGGCGCACGCGCGGCAGCGCGGCACGCAGCGGATCGAGCGCCGCGACGTACTCGCCGCGCGCGATCACCAGCTCCGACTCGGCGTCGCCGATGATGTACTCCCACTCCGGCGGCGCCAGCCGGTAGTTGAGCGGCACCGGTACGGCGCCCGACTTGGCGCCGCCGAAGAACACCGCCGGATACTCGAGGCAGTTCTTGGCGAGGAACGCGAAGCGGCGGCCCGGACGCAGGCCCGCCGCGACGAGAGCCTGCGCGATCCGGTTGGCGAGGGCGACGGTCCCGGCGCGCGTCAGGGTGCGGCCAGCGTGGGCGACGAGCGTCTCGTCGGGACGCTCGCGGGCGAGGTAGTCGAGGACGTCGTGGAGGCGCATGGCGCGTCTGGCTAGCCGAGGTGCCGTCCGCCGGCAACGACGCTGCGTGTCGCCGCGATTGGCAACGCCGCGGCGATTTGCCAAACCCCACGCATGGGAAGAACCCCGATCGCAGGACTGCTCGCCGGCCTCGTGCTCGCGAGCGCGCTCGCCGGCTGTGCCGCCATCCAGCGCCAGGAGGCGCAGGGCACCGACGACCTCCTCACCGCCGCCGGCTTCCAGATCAAGCCGGCCGACTCCCCCGCCCGCGCGCAGGAGCTCGCCGCCATGCCGCCGCTCAAGATGATGCGGCAGACCGACGGCGACAAGCTCATCTACACCTGGGCCGACCCCTACGAGTGCCAGTGCCTCATGGTCGGCGGCGCGAAGGAGTACGCCGAGTTCAAGCGCCTCGCGATCGGCCAGCGGATCGCCGACGAGAACATGGAGGCCGCCGAGGCGGAAGAGGACGCCGCCATGAACTGGGGGCTCTGGGGCCCCTGGGGCCCGTGGTACTGACGGCGTGACGCTCGGCGAGTCCACCGCGCTCATCGGCGCGGGCGCGGTGGCCGCCGGCTTCGTCGGCGCGCTCACCGGCCTCGGGGGCGGCGTCGTGCTGGTGCCGGTGCTGACGATCGTGCTCGGCGTCGACCTGCGCTACGCCATCGGCGCCTCGCTGATCGCCGTCATCGCGACGTCGTCCGCGTCGGCCGCAGCGTACGTGCGCGAGGGCTGGTCGAACCTGCGCGTCGGCATGTTCCTCGAGGTCGCCACCACCTTCGGCGCGCTCACCGGCGCGGCCCTCGCCACGGTGGTGCCGGCGTCCGGCGTCGCGGTCATCTTCGGCGTCGTCCTCCTGTGGTCGGCGATCGCCGGACGCCACACCGAGAACGAGACGGCCACGGTGCCCGCCGACCCGCTCGCGGTGCGCCTGCGGCTCGACGGCACCTACCCCGGCGCCGCCGGCACCGTCGCCTACCACGTCACGCACGTCCCGCTCGGCTGGGCGATCATGTTCGTCGCCGGCGCGCTCTCCGGGTTGCTCGGCATCGGCTCGGGCGCGCTCAAGGTGCTGGCCATGGACCGGGCCATGCGCCTGCCGTTCAAGGTGTCGACCACGACGAGCAACTTCATGATCGGCGTCACCGCGGCGGCGAGCGCCGGCGTCTATCTCCATCGCGGCTACGTCGATCCCGACCTCGCCGCCCCGGTCCTGCTCGGCGTCATGGTCGGCGCCATGCTCGGCGCCCGCCTGCTCGGCGCCGCCGACGTGACCATGCTGCGCCGGGTGTTCACCGCCGTGCTGCTCGCGCTCGGGGCCGAGATGATCTGGCACGGCGTCGCGGGGAACTTCCGTGACCTCTGACGATCGCTTCGAGCAGCTCCTCGGCACGCTGCTGCGCGGCGGCGTCCTCCTCGCCGGCGCGGTGACGCTCGCCGGCATGGTCCTGCGCCTGCTCGGCGACCACGGCGTGCCGGTCGAAGACGCCACCTTCCATGGCGAGCCGGCAGGCCTGCGGCAGGTGGGCAGCGTCGTCGCTGGCGCGCTGGCCGGGCGGGCCGAAGCCATCGTCCAGCTCGGCGTCCTCCTCCTGGTGGCGACGCCGATCGCGCGGGTGGCGGCTTCGGTCGTCACCTTCGCGCTCCAGCGCGATCGTCTCTACGTCGGCGTCACGCTGGTCGTGCTGGCGGCGCTGACCTGGGGCCTGCTGTCGGGCTGAGCCCGCGGGTTCGGACCCGCGGGCTCAGCCATCGGGTCAGATCGCGCCCACCGCCTGCTGGAGCGCCGCGATCGCCGCCTGGAGGCCGGCCGAGCAGGCGTCGTCGATCTTGTCCTTCCGGTCGGCCTTCTTCACCTTCGCGAGGGCCGCCTTCAGCGCCTTCTTGGCCTTGCCCCGCTGCTTCTTCACCTTCTTCGCCGGGGCGCCGTCGGCGGCCGCGGCGGCCTGCCGCGCCTTCGCGAGCGCCGCCGCCATCTGCCGCGCGAGGGTGGCATCGATCGCCGGGCAGATCTTCGCCGGGTCGAGGTCGCCGATCACGCAGGCTGCGCCCTGCGCGCCGGTGAGGCGCGTGTTGCTGCAGGCGCCTGCCGCGCAGGCGTCCGTGGTGCACGGGTCGGTGTCGGCACAGTCGGCGTCGACGGTGCAGCCGCCGGGCGGCAGCGTGGTCGTGGTCGTCGCACCGGGACCGAGCGTGGTCGTGGTGGTGGTCGCGACCGGGCTCGGGTCGAGCAGCCAATCGGCCTCGACGGGAAGGATGAAGGTGGCCGGGCCCGGCAGGCCGGCCGCAAGGTTCACCACCAGCCCCGCGCCGCCCGGCGCGCCCGGCGCGCAGAAGGCCGCCGCCAGCGTGGCCTCCTCGAACTTCGGCCACGACGTGCCCGGCGACGGCGCCTCGTCGGCACCGCTGCGCGACAGCGGCACCGGGAAGCACCGCCTGGTGGTGTTGTTGGAGCAGCAGCGCTGGCTGATGCCGGCGCCGGCGCCGCCCGTGCAACTCGCCGTACACGTCCCCGCGCCGCAGTCGTTGGCCTTGGTCTGGCCGGGACACGTCGACGCCAGGGTCACCGTGCCGGTCGAGACCGCGACCGGGAAGGCGACGTCGATCGGCGAGCCGGTCGGCAGGCAGTCGCGCGACACCTGATACTCGGTGTCGCCGACGGCCTTCTCGACCGCGACGACGTCGTGCGTGACGCACGCCTGGCCGTTGCGCGCGCCGCCGACGCAGGTGCCGCCGGCCCCGACGACGCTGCCGGAGCACTGCGGGCACACGGCCGTCTTCAGCGTGCTGTAGACGCTGCCCCGGATGTTGGCGACGACGTCGATCGCGCCGGTCGCGAAGTTGGCGGTACCGCTCGCGAACGGCTCCTGGAAGGTCGTGACCACGCAGCCGGCGAAGTCGCCGATGACGATCGGGATGGGCGGCGCGAAGCTGCGCCCGACGGCGCTCTGCCCGCCGGCGTAGCCCTGCACCGTGCACTCCGGGGAGACCTCGTCGTCGCAGTCGTTCAGACACAGGTTGAACTGCGCGCCGCGCGGCACCTCGATGTCGTGGTAGTCGCCCGTCCAGCCGAGGTCGAAGTCCGTCCCCGAGCCGCCGGGAACGGTGAGGATCAGCTGGTCCGGGCCGCTCGGGTTGAGGTTGCACGTCTGGGCCGTGGCGCGGCCGGCCCCGAGGGCCAGGGTGCACGCGACGACGACCGCGACGATTCCGCGCCGCCGATGAGAGGAGCACATGGTGCGACGGGACATACGCCCGCGCGGGGGCCGGAATCCATCCCCGGCAGGGACGATTCCTTTCGGCGGCTCACGGTGCGTTCCCGGTCGCGAAGGTCAGCGCCGCCGCCGCCATGAGGACCTCGGTGCGGGTCTCGATCTGCACCACGCGGCTGCGGTCGAGGTCGCGCTCGGCGGCGAGCAGGTCGATCAGGGTGCCGAGCCCCTGGCGATACGACTCGCGGGTCGCGTCGTAGGCGTTCCGCGACGCTGCGAGGAGCGCCTCGGCGAAGCCGAGCTTGCGCAGCGCGGTGCGGACGTCGACGTACGCCGTCCAGACCTCACGCATGGCCGACAGCGCCCGGGCGTCGAGGTCGGCCTCGGCCACGCCGACCTGTGCCCGCGCCTCGCGCACGGCGTTGTCACGCGCGAAGCCCTCGAAGAGCTTCCACTCGACGCCGAGGAAGGCGCCGTACATCGGATCCTGCTCGTGGTACGTGCGCTTGAACGGCGGGCCGGCGCGGAAGCTCTGGATCATGCCGCCCACCGAGCCGGTGACGCCGACGCGCGGCCAGTAGTCGGCCTCGGCCCGGGCGAGGTCGGCGGCGCGCGCGCGCACCGTCGCCAGCCGCGCGACGAGGTCCGGCCGCTGCGCCAGGGCGGCGTCGATCACCGCGTCGACCGCCTCGGGCAACGCCGACGGCAGTGGGATCTGGTCGAGCGGCACCACCTGGAGCCGCGTCGTCGGCGGGATGCCGAGGGCGGTGGCGAGGTCGGCCCAGGCGTCGTCGGCACGGCCGCGCGCGTCCTCGAGGTCGAAGGCGGCGCGCGCCTGGTCCTGGTACGCAAGCAGGACGTCCGGCCGGGTGGCGAGACCCCGCTCGTGCAGCGCGAGCGTCTGCTCGTAGGTCGCGTTGGCCGAGGTCGACGCCGCCTCGGCCGCCCCGATCGCCGCCCGCCGCGCCGCGAGCACGTAGAACGCCCGCTGCACCGCGTACGCCACCGCCTGCTGCTCGCGCGTGAACGTGTAGCCCGCGGCGGCGAGCTCCTGCCGCGCGCGCTCGCGCTCGGCGTCGCGGCGGCCGAAGTCGACGAGCAGCCAGCTGAGCTCCGCACGCGGCGTCAGCTCGGCGACGCGTGCGATCTCGAGGCCGGTCGGCGCCGGGTAGAGCGCCTGCGACCAGCCGCCCCGCCCGGTCAGCGCCAGCACCGGCAGCCAGGCGGCCTGCGCGGTGCCGAACGCCGCCGCCGCGGCCCGGGTACGCTGCCACGCCGCGCGCGTGTCGGGGCTGCTCGCGAGCCCGAGGTCGATCAGCGCGGGCAGGTCCCAGACCCGCGTCGGGTCGGCGTCGGCCGGCACCGGCGCCGCGACCGCGGGCGTCGCCACGGCGAGCGCCGTCGGCGGCGTCCAGCTCGACGCCGCCGACGGCGGCGCGAGCGTCTCGGGATCGAGCGCCGCGGTGCGATCGAGCGCGCTGCAGCCGCCGCTCGCGACCAGCATCGCCGCCGCCACGACCGCGCGCCCTTTCCGAGCGCGCGACGGCAGGCTAGAGGAGCCCGCGATGCCGCGCTGGACGTCCGTCCTGCCCCTCGCCCTCGTCCTGGTCGTGGGCGCGGCGTCCTGCACGCCGCTGCTGGACGTCGAAGGCTCCTTCTTCCCGGCGTGGCTGATATCGCTCGTCGTGGGCGGCATCCTCACCGCAATCGCCTACCGTCTCCTCGTGACCGCCGGGCTGGACGCCTATCTCACGCCCCCGCTGCTCGTCTACCCGAGCCTGGCGATCCTCTGCACGATGCTGGCGTGGCTCGTGCTGTACCGGAGCTGAACGGGTGGAGGACGCGGGCCGCCGCCAGCTCGGTCGCATCCTGAGCCTCGTGATCGTGGTCGCGGCCGCCGCGACCTCGCTCCGGGTCTACGTCCTCAGCACCCGCCACCCGCGCACCGACGACGCCTTCGTGCGCGCCAACGTGATCGGCATCGCGCCGCACGTGAGCGGGCCGATCGTCGAGCTGCCGCTCGTCGACAACCAGCCGGTGCGCCAGGGCGAGCTGCTCTTCGTCGTCGACCCGCGCCCCTACGAGGCCCGGCTCGAGGCCGCGCGCGCCGAGCTGGACCTCGTGCAGGCCGATCTCGAAGCGCAGCGCGCCGCGCTCAGCGCAGCCGAAGCCGAGCTCGCGCGCCGCGAGGCCGACGCCGACTACGCCAGCGACTATCTCGGCCGCGTCGAGCCGCTCCTGAAGCGCGACTTCGTCACCGCCGACCGCGTCGCCGACGCCCGCGCGAAGCACCGCGCCGCGACGGCCGCCGTGTCCCAGGCCCGGGCCGAGCGCGAGCGCGCCGTCAAGCTCCTCGCCGACGTCGGCGGGCTGAACGCCCGGCGCGAGGCCGCCGAGGCGGCGCTCAAGAGCGCCGAGCTGGACGTCGCGTACTGCCGCGTCGCCGCGCCCTTCGACGGCTGGGTGACGAACCTCAACATCAGCGTCGGCGAGTACGCGCGCCAGGGCCAGCCGGTGTTCGCGCTCGTCGACGGGCGCACGTGGTGGGTGGTCGCCAACTTCCGCGAGACCGACCTGCACGCGATCCGCCCCGGCATGGCCGCGGCGGTGACGCTGATGAGCTATCCCGGCCGCCGCTTCGCCGCCGTCGTCGACGGCATCGGCTGGGCGGTCCGCGACACCGACGGCGACTCGGAGACCGTGCTCCCGCTGGTCGAGCCGACGCTCAACTGGGTCCGCCTCGCCCGCCGCTTCCCGGTACGCATCCGGCTCACCGAGAGCGACCCGGAGCGTCCCTTCCGCATGGGCGCGACGGCGGTGGTCACGATCCGCGGCGACTGACCGTGTGGGAGTTCCTGCGCCGCGAGCTGACGCCGACGCCCGAGCGCACGTGGGCGGCGCTGCGCGTCCTCTGCGGCGCGCTGGTCGCGACCTTCGTCATCAACGCGTTCCAGATGCCCTTCGGGCACTGGGTCATCATCACCCTGTTCACGGTGAGCCTCACCGACGCCGGCGCCAGCCTGCGCAAGGCCGGGCAGCGCGTCGTCGGCACCATCGCGGGCGGCAGCCTCGCGATCGCGTCGGCGGCGTTCGCCGACCATCCGTGGTTCATCCTGCCGCTGCTCTGGCTCGGCGTCTGGGCCGCCATGTTCTTCTCGCGGACGACGAGCGCGCCCTACACCTTCCTCCTCTCGGGCATCACCTTCGCCATCTTCCTGCCGGGCGGCGCCGCGCCGGGGATCATGGTCACCGAGGTCCTGTGGCGCATCCTCATCGTCAGCGTCGGGGTCGCGATCGGCATGGCGGCGCAGCTGCTCCTGTGGCCCACCGACCCCCAGGACCTCCTGCGCGACGGCCTCGCGACGCGGCTGCGGCAGGTCGCCGAGGCGCTCGACCGGCTCGCCCGAGGTGCCGACGGCGCACCGTCGGCGCAGCTCGAGACCGGCCCCGGCGGCCACACCGACCTCCTCGCCAGCACGGAGGCGACGCATCCCTCGGTGCGCCGGCGTCACGCCGCGCTGCTGGCGCTCGTCACCGCCGCCGATCGCGCCGCCACCGCGACCACCTGGATCGCAAAGCTGGCGCGCAGCACCCCCGCACCGAACGCCCGGCGCGACCTCGCCGTGCTCGCCGCGCACGCGGCCGCCCTCGCCGACGCCGTCGCCCAGCGCGTGCCGCCGCTGCCGCCGCCCGAGCGCGACCCGCTGCCGCCCGACGTCCCACCGCTCTGGCGCGCCGCACTGATGGACGTCGCCGGCGCGCTCGAGCAGAGCAACACCGCAACCGCACAGCTGCACGCCGCCATCGTCGACCCCTCGCCGAGCCTGCCGCCGCCCCCGCTCTTCACCGCCGCCTGCCGCCTCGACAACCTCCCCGCGATGCACCTCGCCATCAAGGCGGCGCTCGGCGCGACGCTGTGCACGCTGCTGGTCCACGGCCTCGCCTGGCAGGGGATCGCGACCTGCATCGTGACCTGTGTCATCGTGGCGCAACCCACCTGGGCGGCGGCGCGCGACAAAGCGCTCCTGCGCATCGCGGGGGCGGCGCTGGGCGCCATCCTCGGCTTCGCGACGCTCCTCCTCGCGATGCCGTGGCTCGACAGCATCGCCGGCCTCCTCCTCGTCGCCGCACCGGCCCTCGCGATCGCGGCGTACATCGTCGTCGGCAGCCCGAACATCTCGTACGCCGGCATCCAGGTCGCGATGGCCTACGCGATGATCGCGTTCGACGTGCTCGGCCCGACGACGAACCTGGTGCCGGGGCGCGACCGCGTCGTCGGCATCCTCGTCGGCATCGTGGTGATGGCGCTGCTCGACCGGCTGCTCTGGCCGGCGCACGCGCTGCCCGAGGCGCGCGACACCCTGATCCAGACGTTGCGTCACATGGCGGCGCTGGCGCGCAAGTCGCGTCTCGAGGCCGCAGGCCACGGCCGCGCCGCCCAGGACGGTCTCGCCGACGCGCTGCGCCTGCACACCGCGGCGGCCGCCGAGCCCGGCAGCGCCCTCCACGCCGACGAGCGCGTGGCCCTGCACGACGTCGCGGTGGCGGCGCAGCAGGTGCTCCTCGGCACGCTCGCGCTGGCGCGGCATCCCGGCGGCGGCACGCTCGACGACCCGGGCTGGCCGATCGCGTCGCGGCTCGCGGCCGCGGCGGTCGCGCTCAGCGGCCGCGCCGAGCCGGCGCCGGCGCCGCGGCCGACCGGCGACGCCGACACGCCGGCACGCCATGCCACCCGCATCGAGATCGCCGCCGCGCTCCAGCGCCCGCTCGACGCGCTCGAGGCGGCCGTGCGGGCGGCGCCGCCGCCCCTGCCGCGGACAAGCCGGCTGCGCGTGCAACGCGCATAGTCGCCCCTCAGGCGCGGTCGGCCAGCTCGCGGTCGATCGCGTACAGCCGCGGCGCCGGCGGCCGCGCCCCGGCGACGTCGCGCAGGAGCGCGACCGTCGCGCGCAGGAGCTGCGCCATCACCGCGTCCATCGCCTCGGTCGGCACGCCGTAGAAGAGGAAGTTCACCGGCGTCAGGTTGGCGATGAAGACGAGCGTGGTCGTGCGACGGCGCGGCCCGCGGCCGAGCGCGAGCGTGAAGGCGGACCCGTAGACGCGGCCGCTCTGCGGGTCGACGACCTCCTCGCCGTGCACCGCGACCGTCCGCCCGTCGAGGCGCGCCTTCGACGCCGCCATGCGCTCCACCCAGCGCGCCACGTCGGCGAACTCGACGGTCTTCGTCGATCCGCTGGCGAAGTAGATCGTCGACGCACGGCCCTGCCGCACGAGCTCCGCGATCTCCGCCTCGCCCAGCACCGAGGCGCCCGTGACGCCGACGACGAGGTCGACCGCGCGGCGCGCCGCCGCCGGCAGCCCGCGCCAGGTCGTCGCCTCGCGCACGCCCCGTGCGCGCAGATCGACGCCGAGCACGTCGCCCGCGACGCGGCCGCCGAGCGCGCGCACAAGGCGGCTGCCGATGGCGCCGCGCGAGCCGAGGACGAGGACGCGGCGCTGCGACAGCACCTGCCCGCGCGCGTGCAGCACCGCCTCGATCGCCGCGAGCACGCCCGCCGCCACCTCGCCCGCCTCCTCGGTCCGCTTGAGCGTCGACAGCGCGATCGAGTACGCCGGCCGCACGAGCCCGCCGGCCTCGCGCTCCGCCGCGGCGAGGCGCTCGAAGCCGTTGCGCGTGTGCTCCACCGAGCCGACCAGCCGCTCCGCCAGCACCGCGCCGAGCGACCGTCGCGCGAGGCCCGCGGCCACCGGCGCCACCCCATGGGCCGCCGCGAGCGCGCCGACGGTGTCGCCTGCGTGCGCGGCGCGCGTCAGCACCGGCAGGAGATAGCCGCCGTCCTCGAGCACCAGCACGCGCCGCTCGCCCTCGAGCGCGCGCACGAAGATGCCCACCGCGAGGTCGACCATGCTCTCGAGGTAGCGGCGCGGCCGCGCGTGCAGCCGCTCGGCCACGCTGGCGAGCGGGTCCAGCGCCGAGAGCTGCTGGCTCGGCACGAAGCGGCCCTCGACGCCGCCCGCCTCCTGCACGTGCTGGAGCGTCCAGCTGCGCACGCCGGGCTCGAGGGCGAGCACGGCGTCGAGGTACTCGTTCGGCACCTCGCCGGCGTAGCGCACGAAGAGGATCGCCAGGTCGTCGCAGCCGAGCGCGCGCAGCGCGGCGACGAGGCCCAGCGTCTCCGAGGTGATGTGGTGGATCAGCACCAGCGAGAGGTCGGCGAGCGGGCGCGCCGCGCGCCGCCGGGCGACGACGGCGCCGAGCGCCGGCATGCGGGCGAGATAGCCGTCGACGGTCGCGCGGCGGCGCGGCTGCTCGAAGGCGAGGTTCAGGACGCGCTGCTGCTGGCTGGTGTCGACGTAGGCGGCGACGTCGCCGTCGGCGAGCGCCACCGTCTCGCCGCCGGCGAGCAGCCGCCGCACGGTGCGGTCCTCGAGCAGCAGCAGCACGCGTTTCAGGAGGTCGTCGAGCCGCTTCGGCTCCGTCGCCGCGAGCCAGGCGGCGATGCGCTCGCTCCAGGCGAGCTGCACGAGCTCGAGCGTGCCGAGGCCGGCGCGGTCGAGCTGGCCGAAGACGAAGGAGCCGCGCTTGCGCCGCTCGAGGTGGACGCGGCGGCCGCGGTCGGCCTCGCGCTGGACCATGTCGCGCAGGGTCTGCGCGATGCGCGTCGAGCCGGCGATGTACTCGCGCTCGTCGAGATCGTCGACCACGGCGTGCGGCAGCGTCGCCAGATCGAGCCGCCGGCCGCGCGGATTCTCGATCGTCAGGCGCAGCCAGAAGCGGCCGGCGCGCGGCGCCGGCACGCGGTCGAGCACGAAGCGGTACGCGAACCCGGCGCCGGCGAGCACGGTGAAGACGAGCGCCCGCGGCGTCGCGCCCGCCGCCTCGGGGAAGAGGTGGCGGCGCCAGCGCGCCTGCTGCAGCGAGCCCAGGACCGCGCGCAGGTGGTGCTGGAAGCCCTCGACGTCGTCGGGGACGTGGGCCAGCACCTCGCGCTCGGCGTGCACCGCGACGCCGGCGCAGCCGAGCGCCGCCAGCTCGGGGTTCTCGCTCGCCTTCAGCCGCCGCTCGAAGTCGATCGCGACGCGGTCGCCGGCGCAGTCCTCGACCACGCGCTCGCCGAGCGCCCGCGAGAGCACCGAGAGGCCGTGGAACAGCGGCAGGTCGGTGAGGTCGATGGCCCAGCGGCCCTCGCGGCGTCGCAGCGGCGGGCCGAGCGTCGTCGGCAGCTCCGCCGCGCCGCGCCGGCTCACCCGCGCGCCCCCAGCGCGGCCCCCAGTGCGGTCCCCGGATGCGCGACCAGCACCTTGCCCGCCCCCGGCGCCGCGGCGCGCGCGAAGCCGTCGGCGAGCCGCTCGGCCGGCACGACGTCGCCGACCAGACGCGCGCCGAGCGGCTCGGCGAGGGAGGGGTCGACGAGCAGATCGAGCGCGGCGCGGAAGTCGCCGCAGCGCGAGCTGCCGAGCTCGACCCGCCGCCGCGCCAGCGTGCCGACGAGATCGTCGCCGTCGCCGTCGCACAGGATCGTGCCGCGGGCGCGCACGGCGCCGCGCTCGACGCCGGGCTCGGGGCGCAGCATCGCGTCGGCCTCGGCGGCGTCGGCGGCGACGGCGAGGTCGGCACCGCCGAGCGGCAGCGCGCGCGCCGCGCCGGATCGACGACCCGCAGGCCCGCCGCGACGAGCGCGCCGCGCACGGCGGCAGGCGCGCACGTGCACCGCGGCCGACGTCGCGCCCGGGGGCAGCGGCTCGCCCGGACGCCACGGCAGGAGGCCGACCTCGTCGACGACCAGCTCGGTGAGATGTCGCAGGCCGAGCGACGGCTGACCGGTGGTCGACTTCACGTGCACGGCGCGCGTCGCGAGGCGCAGCGCCAGCGCCAGGCCGTCGGGGCTGCCGGTGGTCTCGACGACGACGTCGGCGATCCCCGTCGCATCGCCGAGCCCGGCGACGTCGAGCGTCTCGTCGGCGCCGAGAGCACGCGCGCGCGCCAGCGCCTCGGAACGGCGCCCCACGGCGACGATGCCGATCGGCGCGCGGGCGCGGCGCCGCCACGCCGCGAGCGCCGCGACCACGAGCGAGCCGAGCCGCCCCGGCCCGAGCACGGCGATGCGCTCGCGCGCCCGCGGCCCGATCCGGTGCACGGCGTGCAGCGCCGCCGCGAACGGCTCGACCAGCGTCGTCGTGCGCGGCGAGAGCGCGGCCGGCACCGGCAGGATCGCGTCGACCGGCGCCAGCATCCAGGGCGAGAAGCCGCCCGGCAGATCGTGGATGCCGAGCACCAGCCGGTCGGGGCAGTGGCTCGGCATGCCGGCACGGCAGTGCGCGCACCAGGCGTCGTGCGGCAGCCCGCGCGCGGCATGCGAGGCGTTGATCTCGACCACGACCGTCTGCCCGCCCTCGTCGCGCGCCACGGCCTCGTGGCCCGTGATCTGCGGCAGCGGGAACGGCAGGTGGCGGCGCGCGAGGTCCGTCGCACAGATGCCGCAGTGGCTGGTCTCGAGCAGGCGATAGCCGGGACCGAGGCGCAGGTGCTCGCGGCCCTCGCGGGTGATGGTCCAGCCGTCGGCGCTGCTGCCCGCGAACGCGTAGCGGGCGGGAGCGATGCTGCCGTCGGGCTGGTACTCGGGGGCGGCGAAGGCGACGGGACGCGGCACGACTTGGTCGAGCACTAGCCCAGGTCGTCGCGGCGCGCGAGACGCGGCCTCCTTTCGCATTCCCTCCTCACCGCGTGCCCGACCCCGCATGCGACGCCCGCCTTCCCGCGCCCACCGCCGCCGGCGCCCGCAGCCGCACCGGGACGTGCGGCGGCTCCGCTCGAAGAGCGGTCCGTCGGGCCCGACGTTGGCGACGTCGTGGATCGTCCACGCGATGCGGTAGCCGAGCAGGCGCGCGAGCGCGAGCCTCTGCGCCACTCGCAGGGCGCCGACGAGCGCCTCCCGCCGTCCGCTCCCCATGCGCCCGCCCCCCAAATCGCCCTGCGCGCGACGGTCGATCAGACGATCGAAGCGCCAGTGGAAGTGCAGCACGTCGACCCGCCCGCGGTTCTGGAGCAGCCAGGGCAGCTCCAGGCGCGCGTCGCCGGCGAGCTCCACGCCCTCCTCGCGAAGATGGCGATAGAGCAGCGTCTGGTACGGGTTGACCGGCGTGCTGGGAGGTAGCCGCGCGACGCGCAGCCGTGGCGGGTGCGAGCGCGGCGGGCTCGGGGCGAGCGCTTCGGCGATCACGGCGGCGGGACATCTAGCGCGTCGGTGGCCCGCTTCCTAGCAACATGGTGCAGGGGGCGGCCCCCGCGTCCCATCGCCCTCGGGTCGCCGGCGACAGCGGGACGGTGACGCCGTCCGCCTGCTTGCCGAAGCGCGGCGCGAGCGAGGCGCGCCCTGCGGCGTCGTCTGCCATGACCCGCCGCGGTGCGCGTCCCGCGGGTGGCGACCACGCCGCCGCTGCCGGCCGTCGACGGCGCAGGCGCCGTCACGGAGGGACCGCTGGAAGCGCTGTCGACGCCGGCGTCAGCGGCGTCGTGCTCGCGCCGGCTGGCCGCGGCGAGCGTCACCCGGCTCGGCGCATGGCACCTCCGGCACGACCCTCGGGACGTTCATTGGAGTACGCGACTCGCATCACGCCAGACCACCTGGTCATCGTCCTTCAACGTGATCGTCAGTTCCCCGCCAAGGCCACGGCTGACGTACACATCGACCTGCCGCACGACCCTCCTCCCATGCCGAAGCTAGGACACGGAGAATGCGGACATCGCTCTCGGGACCAGCGTCGTATCGCAGGCTTGCCCAGGCGCGAGGTCACCGCAGCTGAAGACCCGGTCCTCCCGGCAACCTGGACCACACCGACCCGGCCGACGCATTCTCAGGCTGCAGGCGTATTCCCGCTCCACGATCCCGAGAGCATGCGCCTGCGAGCACCAGGCGCAGTCCGAACGGCTTCTTGCTGCGGTCACGAGCATGGACGCGCGCCACTTGGCGGGGTAGTTTAATTCCTCGCATGCGTGATCTGGCCACCGCCGTCGCCTTCCCCGTCGCCGGGCAGCCGCCGCCTTCGGACCCGGCCCAGCCGCGCCTGCTCGATCGCGCACGCATCGCGCTGCGGACGCGGCACTCGAGGCGCCGGACGGAGCAGGCCTACGTCGTCTGGATCCGGCGCGACATCCTGTTCCACGACCGCCGACGCACGTCCTCGACGTCGATCTCCGTGGCTCGACGGCCTCGTGCGCGCGAAGCGCCCGGCGCACCGTGCCGGTCGTGCTGAGCCGCCCGGAGGCCGTCCTCGGGCAGCTCAGCGGAAGCCGGCGGCTCATGGCGGCGCTGCTCTACGGGGCCGGGCTTCGACTGCTCGAGTACCTGCGCCGGCGGGTGAACGACGTACACTTCGGGCGCGAGGAGATCGTGGTGCGCAACGGCAAGGGCGGCCGCGACCGGCGCACGATGCTGCCGGCGGTCGTGCGGAAGCCGCCTGCCGCGCATCTGGCACCCGTGCGACGGCAGCACGGCGACGACCTGGCCCGGGGCGCCGGATGGGTGGAGCTGCCGCACGCGCTCGACCGGAAGTACGTCAATGCCGGCCGCTCGTGGCTGTGGCAGTGGGTGTTTCCCACCACGCGCTCTTACCGGCGTCCCGAGACGGGCCAGCAGCGGCGGCACCACGTCCACGAGTGCGCCCGCCAGCGCGTCGTGCGCAAGGCCGCGCTGGCGGCGGGCGTCGCGAAGCCCGCGGGCCGCCACACGTTCCCGCACCGCTTCGCAACCCACCTGCTGGGGGACGGATACGACATCCGAACCGTGCAGGAGCTGCGAGGCCACCGGAACGTCCGGATGACGATGATCTACACGCACGTCCTCAACCGCAACGACCTGGGCGTGCGGCGTCCGGTCGACGGACTGGCGCCAGCACGGTCGGCAGCCGCAGGCCCGGTGCGGATAGACCGCGACCCGTCACCGCCTATCCCCGAGGGGTCCGGAACGCGTGCGCTGGAAGATACTCGAGACACCCGGGGCCTGCGTACTGCTTCCCGCTCACGCGACGCCGCGGATAGGCCGCGACCGCCGCGTGGGGGCCGGGATTAGGCCGGTCGGTCGAAGGTTCGTTAGCGCGCCAAGGTCGGAATGGATCAGAGGGCCTGTCAGCGATGCCGACGATCCTGCGAGTGGGGCCTTACCGGTTCTTCTTCTACGCGAGCGATCGCGCTGAGCCGCTTCACGTGCATGTGGAGGGTGGCGGCGGGAGCGCCACGTTCTGGCTTGCGCCGGTCCGCCTCCACTCGAGTCGCGGCTTGGTCCGCCATGAGCTATCCCGTGTATCGAGCATCGTCGCTGACCATCAGGAACGATTTGTGAGGGCGTGGAATGAGTACTTCAAGGGTTGAGCAGCCGTCGGCGGTGGCGGTCAGAATTGGGGAGGACGAACTCGCCATCGATCTGAGTGACGGCCGCTCCGTGACCGTGCCATTGGCCTGGTATCCGCGCCTGGTGTCCGGAACGGTCCGCGAGCGGCGACACTGGAGACTGATCGGTTCGGGCGAAGGCGTCCACTGGCCCGACCTTGATGAGGACATCAGTGTTGAAGGAGTTCTTGCAGGCCGCCCCTCCGCGGAGAGCCAAGGGTCTTTCGAACGGTGGCTCGCGAGCCGCAAGCGCGCTAACAAGCGGAGGCAGCCGGCGCGCTCGAGCCCCGGGAAATCCGGCGTGCGTCGCCGGGCGCGCGGCTGATCCGCACGACGTTAGGCGTCAAAGACGAGGTATCGATGGTGAAATCTCTGCTCTCGCGGCCCATGGTACTGATCGGCGTTGGCGGTTTAGTGGCGACACCGGTCGGCGCAATGACCCTCGACCGCTACTTGGCGATCTCCACCGAGCAAAAGGTCGCTGACATCCAGGCGTACTGCGGCAAACAGCCCGACACGCGCGGCTGCCTCGAAAAGCAAGCCGAAGCCCTTCTGGCTATGGGGCCTGAAGACGTGAAGCGCTACTCGCCGGCGAAGATCGACGACTGCCTTCGCCGCTATCCCGACATGTCGGGCGTCAAGGATTGTCTTTTATGGAACAGGTAACTCCTGCGGGACTGGGTGCGTTAGAGGTTGCGCAGCCGCCTAACCCGCGTTTGCAGCAGACGGCGCTGGCGCGCCGCCGCTGAACCGCCGAGGCGTTAGACGCAGGAAGCGATGGCCTCGCACTTGGCGATATACTCGGACGAGACGCAGACGCATGCCCGTGCGGGGTTTTGGATCGGGGGTCTCGTATGCTCGCCTGCTCATGCCCTCATTCTCAACCAACAGATCGAGGTGTTCCGAGCTGCCTCCGGCTGTCACCGGGAGATGAAGTGGACGAAGGTGTCCCCCCGGATGCTGCCATCCTACCTGCAGTTCGTACGGACGTTCAGCGAATGTCCATACTCGCGCTTCGTGGCCATCGAGTTCCGGAGAGACTCGCCATGGCGACAGGGGGGGCCGCTCCGAGAACGAGCGGTACTTCAAGGCCTACTACCAGTTCATCGCGAAGTGCATGGTGCCAGGTTGCGCCACATGCGCGTACGTCGACGCGACACCGTCGAAGCCCTACCGATGGGCGTCGCTGGAGTTCCTTCTCCGTCGAGCCACTCGGCGCCGGTTCAAGAAGGTCACGCCTGTCGAATCGCACGCCAGCAACCTCGTTCAACTCGCGGATGTCGTGCTCGGCGCGTTGACCTCCGTGGCCGACGCCCCAGCCAAGCGTGTCCTGCGCGACGCTCTTAAAGCATCGCCGACGCGAAAGGTCAGACTGGAAAGGTGGAGCCTGGCGTCGCATGCGCCGCATGTGGTCACCCGCGGTGATGGAGGACACTCTTTTGGGCGGGCGGAATGACCGCGTCTAACACGCGCTTGCAGCGGGCGGCGCCTCGCGCCGCCGCTGAACCGCCAGCGCGTTAGGCTTCGGAGGTAGACCCTTGTCGAGACGACCGCCGATTAGCGCTCCTGACGAAGTGCAGGGGCTCCTCAACCGACAAGAGGCGCGCCGCGGGATGGAGCGCATCCAGGGACCCACCAAGGATGTTCTGCTCGACGAGCTGTGCTGGGGCTTACGGCTGTTTCAGCGCTGCGGTCATTCTGCGCATCCTGACCGCGTGTCTGATTCGGCTTTGCGTCTCTTCTGGCTATTTCTCGAGGCACTCGACTCCGTGGACGAGCTAATGCGGGCGGGCCTGGTAGAGCCAGCAGCCATACAGGCGCGGACGATGCTGGATGTTGGCTTGCAGCTGCTCTACGTCGTGAAGCGCAATGACGAGCGAGTCGCCGCCGCATATACAACTTCGATCCGCCGTCGCAGCCTCAAGGCCGCTCAACTGCTGACCAAGGGCGGGGAGATGCGTCGAGAACTCGCCGCTATAGCGAAGAAGACGCACCATCTGCCGGATGGGTTTGTAGACCGGTTTCGCGACACTGCCGCTGAAGCCAAGCGAATCAAAGCGACCCTTTCATCTCCTGATTGGAAGGAAGCCAACGACGAACTCGAGCGCCTGAAGGATCCTGATCGGTGGTTCAAAGCATTCGGGGGACCCCAGAACCTTCCCGAACTCGCTCGCTTTGTAGGCTTAGAACTCTGGGTCCGCGTATTCACGAACCAGTGGAATGGAATCACGCACGGCCTCGGTGGCGGTCGTGTATTTCGTCCGGGTGCGGAAGGTGGGGTAGTGCCGGCCCCCCTTCGCTCGCCAGGAGCGTGGGAAGCCCTCCTGGACACGACCCATTCACTGAACGTCCTCGTTTTCCGAGCCATGATTGCTCGCTTTAGGGAGGGCGAGGATCCGGCATTTCTCCAGTGGCTCGACAGCGATGTTCTTCCGAGGTTTCCGAAGCCCAATCGGGCCGGGAAAGTATAGCGGCAGACAGTGCAGAGGGCCCTCGTGACGTTCATCGATCGTCGCCCACCGAGCCGTTCAGGCGTCCACTCGTCGAAGCTTATCTATTGGCTGAAACACATGCCCGGCTCGTCTCTGCACTGTGGAGCGTGAATGTCGAGGCACCGCCTAGCACCGGTTCCTGCTGCCTGGCGAGTCTCAGAGGGTCGAGATGCATGTCAGCGACTGGAACCCAGTGCTTGGCCTGTCGTGCCTAACAAGCCGATGCAGGCGGCCGGCTGCTTCGCAGCCGCCGCTGATCGCCTGATACGTTGGGCGTCATCGCCATCCATCTTCATGAAAGTGCGTTTCTACATCGACCCTCAGTCTGGAGAGCCTCACGTTGCCGGCCACGGCGTCGGCGAGGACGAGGTGCGTGACGTAGTTGCCCGTCCGCTTGAGGATCGTGCGGGCCGGGAGGGGTCGCGGGTGGCGCTGGGCCAAACGCGAGCTGGCAGGTATCTTCGGGTCATCTACGTTCCCGACACCGAGGCCGAGTCGATCTTCGTCATTACAGCGTACGAGCTCGGCCCCAAGGCCAAACATGCCCTTCGGCGGCGGCGAAAGAAGAAGACATGAAAAAGACGACGCTCCTCCCCAAGGGGTGGGATGAAACCAAGGTTCGGCGCGTGCTGAAGCACTATGAGGGCCAGTCGGACCGTGCGGCCACTGCTGAGGATGAAGCTGCATTCAAGCCGCCAACGCACACCGCGGTGCGTGTTCCCGTAGCCCTTGTTCCCAAGGTCCGCCAGCTCATCGCGAAGCACCGGGCGCCTAACAAGCGGCTGCAGCCGACGCGCAAAAAGACTGCGCGCGGCTGAGCCGCCGGTCGTTAGACGCATAGGAGGCAGCGGGTGCCCAGGGAACACGAGTTCAGCCGCTTCACCCAGATCGCGGTGTGGGCGCTTGTCGCTGTCGGGTTCGGGGCCGCGATCTTGAACATCGCGCATGGTGACGTGAGCCACCCTGGTGCGTTCTGGATCGTTCTCGGCGGCTTCTTCCTCTTCGCGACGGCGAAGTTCTCCATGTTCCGCAAAGGTCGGTGGATTAGCTTCGGGACCGCGACAATGTCCGAGAACATGGCGAACGTGTACCGACTCGGCTCCTGGCTGATGGCGGTCGGGATCTTGGCGACCTTCGTATGAACGGGCGTCTAACCCGCGGCTGCGGCGGCCCGGGCCGCGTGAGACTCGTTACGTCGCGTGCCGTCTTTCGAGGCTGATCGGACACGCGCGGCCGCCGGTGTCGATGGAGTCTCCCATAGGAGGGGAAGGATGCCGAGCCGCACCCGCCAGGCGGAGAAGCGAGCGAGGCGACTCCAGATCCCGCTGCGCTGGAGCTCGACGACCGCCGGCGGGTTGCGACGGCCCGGTCGCCGCATTCCCGGCCCCGTTCGCTGCGAACGCGCCGTCGCTACGGCGTCGCCCCACCCGCCGGCGCGTGCCCTGTCGCCGGCGACCCGCCCCGCAGCTCCACGCCGCCGCCGCCGACGCGCGACTGCAGGAACGCCGCCAGGTGCTCGATCTCGTCCGCCGTCAGCGTCGAGGCGAAGGCCGGCATGTTCACGCCGCCGTTGGCGATGCGGATGACGATCTGGTCGTGCGTCAGGAGGCGGCCGATGTTCGTCAGCACGGGGCCGCGGTGGCCGCCGTGGCCGGCGACGTCGTGGCAGAAGATGCAGCCCTTCTCGTGGAAGAGCTGTGCGCCGATCGCGACCGGGCCGGTGGTCGTGCCGACGACCGACTCCGGCAATGGGCCGGCGTCGAAGTCCGGCGACCACGACGAGTAGACGCCGGCGCGCCACAGCGAGCCGATCATGGCGACGATGCCGATCACCGCCGCGATCGCCCACGGGCGGCGGCTCGCGTGCCGCTCGCCGCGGTTCGAGAGGAACGGCACGGCGAAAAGGATCGCGCCGCCGACGAGCGGCGCGAGCAGGATGACGTAGGTCTCGGACACCGGCGGCAGCAGCGCCAGGACCGCGAAGTACCAGAGCAGGTACCAGTCGGGCCGCGGGTCGGCCTGGATGAGGCTCGGGTCGGGCGGCCGGTCGAGCTCGGGCGGGCCGAAGAACACCGCGCAGCCGACGATGCCGGCGACCACCGCGACGGCGAAGACGACGTCGCGCCAGGCGGCGTCGGGGACGAAGGGCATGCCCTTCGTCTTCAGCCGCGCCTCGTACTCCTCGCGATAGGTCGCGGGGTCGACCGGGCGGCCCGCCTCGGGCGGCTCCGAGATGCCGTGGCGCAGGACGAGCATCAGGTGGATGCCGACGAACGCGAAGATCAGCCCCGGCATGACGAAGACGTGGATCACGAAGAAGCGGCCGAGGGTCGCACCGCCGATGGTGTCGCCGCCCATGATGAACTGCGCCATCCACGGGCCGACGATCGGCGCGCGCGCCGCCTGCTCGGCGCCGACCACGACCGACCACACCGCGTTCTGGTCCCAGCGCAGGAGCTGGCCGGTGAAGCCCATGAGCAGCGTGAAGGCGAGCAGCAGCACGCCCGTCACCCAGTTCATCTCGCGCGGGAACTTGTACGAGCCGAACAGGAAGACCTGGATGGCGTGCGCGCCGACCATCAGCACCATCGCCGAGGCGCCGTAGTAGTGCATGCCGCGCAGCACGCTGCCGAAGGGGGCGTCGTAGGTGATGAAGCGCAGCGTCTCGTAGGCCTGGCCCGCCGACGGGATGTACGAGAAGGCGAGGCCGATGCCGGTCGCGACCTGGACCAGGAACGCGCACAGCGTCGCGCTGCCGAAGACGTACCACCAGCGCGCGTCCGACGGCACGACGTGGCTCATGATCGGCGCGAAGAACGAGCCGAGCCCGGTACGGTCGTCGAACCAGGCGTACGCCGCGGCGAGAGCGCGCTTCATGCGAGGGGGATGGGTCCCGTCTGGATCTCGACCTGCCCGTCGCGCACGCGCACCTCGTAGCGCGTGAGCGGCCGCGGCGGCGGACCCGCGGCGACGCGGCCGTCGTTGTAGTAGGCGCCGCCGTGGCAGGGGCACAGGAAGAGCTTCGCCCCCTGCACCCAGCGCACCGGGCAGCCGAGGTGCGAGCAGTTGACCGCGAAGGCGGTGAACTCGCTCTCGCCGTCGCGGCGCAGCCAGGCGGCGGTGTTGGCGGTGACGCCGGCCCAGGGCAGCGGCGAGGCGTCCTGGAAGGTCACGTTCACCGTGTCGCCGATGGTGAACTGGTCGACGGGCCCGATCGTGCGCCACGCCGTCGGCACGCGGCGGAAGAGCGGCGCCAGGATGAAGCCGAGCACCGGCGTCGCCACCAGGGCCGCGGTGACGGCGCCGAGGCCGCCCACGAGGCGGGTGAGGAACGCGCGCCGGCCGACGTCAGCCGTGGTGGGCATCGCGCAGCTCTCCGACCCAGCCCGCCACCGCGCACGCCGTCACGACGCCGCCGATGACGCTGATGACCCCCGAGGTGAGGATGCCCCACAAAAGGAAAGTGACGCCCAGCGCGAGCGCCGCCGGCCAGACGGTGGGACGCGGCAGCTCTTCCATCAACGACCTCCCGAGGCGACGAGCGCCGGCGCGTGGGCGACGGGCCGTCCGTACCAGCGACCCAGCAGCCCCAGGATCGCGGTCAGATACACGAAGCACGCGGGCACCCACATGAGGAGCCCCGCCAGCTCCTGATCGCGCGCCGGGGTCATGCCCCAGCCCTCGCGCACCAGCGGCAGCAGCCCGATCGGATCGGCGGGGTGCAGATACGCCGCGCACACGGACAGCGGCGCGAAGGTGATGCGCACGCCGAGCAGCGTGCAGGCGAGACAGGCGCTGAAGAGGTAGAGCACCCCGGCGAGCGGCGCGAGACGCTCCTGCCGCGCCGGTCCGACGATCGGCCACCAGAACGCCGCGCCCGCCGCCAGCAACGACACGTACTGCACGCGGTGGATCCACGGCTCCGCACCCGCCGCCGCACACAGCGTGGGGACGTGCCACAGCCACATGATGCCGAGCCCGGCGATCCACCCCGCCGCCGCCGGCACGCGCGGCCCCTTGCGCGCCGGCAATCCCTTCAGCAGCAGCGGCGGCACGACCAGGAGGAGGAGGATGTGCTGCGCCATGTGGGCGCTGAAGAGGTAGCGCTGGAGGAGATCGAGCGGCGAGCAGAGCGCGAGTCCCATCACGCCGAGGCCGGCGAGGAAGAAGCCGAGCCCCGCACGCCCGCCGATGCGCCAGCGGACGAGCGCCGTCGCGGCGATCACGACGAGCGCCGCCGGGCTCCAGGTGGAGCCGCCGAGGAGCAGCGCCTCCGTCGTCATGCGAGCAACCCCAGATAGATCACGCTGAACACGACCACCCACACGACGTCGACGAAGTGCCAGTAGAGCCCGACCGCCTCGAGGCCGGTGCCGAGCGCGGGCACGGTGCGGGGCCGGTGCCCGAGCCGCCAGATCGAGATCAGCGCGATCAGGCCGACGACCACGTGCAGGGCGTGGAAGCCGGTGACGGTGAAGAACATGGTCGGGAACATCCCCGCCGCCGGGCCGATGCCCTGCGCCAGCAGCGCCCGGTACTCGAGCCCCTGGCCGACGAGGAAGACGGCGCCGAGGCCGACGGTGAACGCGAGCCAGCGACGCATCGCCGCGAGGTCGCCGCCGCGCTCCGCGATCGACGCCCGCCACGCGGTGACGCTGCTCGCGAGCAGCAGCACGCTGAACACCGCCGTGCGCGCGACGTCGAGCGACGCCGACGTCGGCCCGCTCGCCGGCCGCGCGGCGTAGAACACGTAGGCGACGATCAGCATGACGAAGAACACGCCCTCGGTGGCGACCAGGCAGGCGATGGCCGCACGCCCGAGGTCGATGGCCGCGGGATCGCCGCCCTCGCCCACCGGCTCGCGCCGCGCATCCGGATCGTCCGGGTGCGCCAGGTCCCACAGCGGCCGACGGCTGGCGACGACCGGGATCGCCCGGAAGTTCTCCGGCGGCGGCGGCGAGGTCGTGGCCCACTCGAGCGTCCACGCCTCCCACGGGTTGTCGCCGGCGACGGCGCCGCGGCGGAGGCTGTAGGCGACGTTCACCACGAACGCGATGCCCGAGAGCGCCATCACGACGGCGCCCACGGTCGAGATCATGTTGAGCGTCCCCCACCACGGCAGGTCGGGATACGTGTAGACGCGCCGGGGCATGCCCATGAGCCCGAGGATGTGCTGCACGAAGAAGGTCAGGTTGAAGCCGACGAAGGTGAGCCAGAAGTGCACCTGGCCGAGACGCTCGTCGAGGCAGCGGCCGCTGATCTTCGGGAACCAGTAGTAGATCCCCGCGAACAGCCCGAAGACCGTGCCGCCGAAGAGCACGTAGTGGAAGTGCGCGACGACGTAGTACGAGTCGGTCGTCTGCCAGTTGAGCGGCACGACCGCGAGCGTCACGCCGGAGAGCCCGCCGATCACGAAGACGACGAGGAAGCCGACCGCGAAGCACATGGCCGTCGTCAGCCGCAGCGCCCCGCCCCACATGGTCGCGATCCAGTTGAAGACCTTGATGCCGGTCGGCACGGCGATGAGCAGGCTGCCGGCGGCGAAGACGAGGTCGGCCTGGCGCCCGAGCCCGACCGCGAACATGTGGTGCGCCCAGACGCCGAAGCTGAGTAGCGCGATGGCGACCGTCGAGCCCGCGACCATCTCGTAGCCGAAGATCGGCTTGCGCGAGAACGCCGGGATCACCTCGGAGATGATCCCGAAGGCCGGCAGCGCGACGATGTAGACCTCGGGATGGCCGAACACCCAGAAGAAGTGCTGCCAGACGATCGCGTTGCCGCCCTTCGAGGGCAGGAAGAGGTGCGTCGACAGCTGGCGGTCGACGAGCAGCATGACCACCGCCGCGTTGAGCGCCGGCAGCGCCAGCAGGATCAGCACCTGCGCGATCATCGTCATCCACACGAAGAGCGGCAGGCGGCGCAGCGTCATGCCCGGCGCGCGCTTGGTGAGCACGGTGACGACGATGTTGAGCGCGCCCGCCACCGAGCCGGCGCCGAGCAGCAGGATCGCCAGCACCCAGTAGTCGGGGCCCTGCGTCGACGAGTACGGCGTGGTCGAGAGCGGCGCGTAGCTGAACCAGCCGACGGCCGGCGCGCCGCCGGCGGCGACGCTGAAGTGCAGCAGCAGCCCGCCGCAGAGGAACAGCCAGTAGCCGAGCGCGTTCAGGCGCGGGAACGCCATGTCGCGCGCGCCGATCATGAGCGGGATGACGTAGTTCGCGAGCCCGGCGATGGCCGGCATGGCCACGAGGAAGATCATCGTGGTGCCGTGCATCGTGAACAGCTGGTTGAACGTGTCCGGCCCGACCAGCGTGCTGCCGGGCACCGCGAGCTGGAGGCGGATCACCAGCGCCTCGAGCCCGCCGAGCACGAAGAAGCCGAGCGCCGAGCACAGGTAGAGGATGCCGAGCCGCTTGTGGTCGACGGTCGCGATCCAGCCGAGCAGCGTGCCGAGCGGTGCCGGCTGGTGGCGGGCCGCCGTCACCGCAGCGCCCCCAGGTAGGCCACCAGGTCCGCCACCTCGGCGGGCGTCAGCTCGAGGTCCGGCATCTTGCTGCCGGGCTTGTACGTCTGCGGATCCATGAGCCAGCGCGTCAGCTCGTCGGGGCCGTTCTGCAGCACGCCGGCGCCGAGCGTGCGGCGGCTCATGAGATGCGTCAGATCGGGCGCGGCGTTCGCGGGCGTGGGCGTGGTGCCGGCGATGGCGTGGCAGGCGATGCAGGTGCGCTCGGCGAAGAGCGCGGCGCCGCGCTTGCCGGCGGCGTCGGTCGGCGCCGGGGGCGTCGTCTGCTGGCCGGCGAGCCAGGCGGCGTAGTCGGCCGGCTCCTGCGCGACCACGAGGAGGCGCATCCAGGCGTGCTGCGTGCCGCAGAACTCGGCGCAGGCGCCGTGGTACTCGCCGGCGGCGTCGGCGCTGACCCAGACGTGGTTCGGATGGCCCGGGATGGCGTCGACCTTGCGGCCGAGCTGCGGCACCCAGAAGTCGTGCACCACGTCGGCCGACTCGACGCGGACCAGGATCGGCGCGGCGACCGGCAGGTGGATCTCGTTGGCGGTGACGACGTTGGCCGCCGGATAGCGGACCTCCCACCACCACTGGTGCGCGACCACCACGACGTCGGCCTCGCGGTCGATCGGCGGATCGGCGGCGCGCATCGTCCGCGCCGTGAGCACGAACATGCCGATCACCAGGACGAGCGGGATCGCCGTCCAGAGCAGCTCGAGCGGCCGCGCGCCGGCGACCTGCGGCGGCTCCGGCACGCCGCGCCCGCCGCGGAAGCGCACGAGGACGACCGTGATGAGCCCGGTGACGAGGAGCAGGATGGCCGCGCAGACGAGCGCGACGGGAACCGCCAGATCGACGATGGCCTGCGCGAACGGCGACCCCGGCAACAGCGGCGACGGCATCCTCTCTTCGGCTCCCCTCCGCCGACACCGGCCAGCCCCGGTGCCGCCCGATCGCGCGCGGCGATCGGCCCGGATCCCCTAGCATGTCCCGGGACCCCCTCCCAAGCGGACGAGCAAGGTCGCCTGTGGTTGCACCTGGCCCCGAAACGGGCTCCACTCCTCGGAACTCGAGCGGCGGAGGGGAAGACGGTGAAGAGGGAGGTCTCGATCGCCGCGCGCATCGCGCTCGCGACGCTCGCAGGCGCATCGGTGATGCTGGCCGGCTGCATGATCGGGCCGGACTACAAGGTGCCGGCGGCGCCGATCGCCGAGCACTTCCCCGGGTCGTCCGATCCCGCCGTCGACACGACCGCCCGGGACCATCGTGACTGGTGGCGCGCCTTCGACGACTCGACGCTCGACTGGCTGGTCGCCACCGCCTACGCGCAGAACCTCGATCTCCGCATGGCCGGCGTGCGCGTGCTGGCGGCGCGGGCGCAGCTCGGCATGGCCATCGGCGAGCTCTATCCGCAGCAGCAGGCGGCGACGGGGTCGCTCAACTACAACCGCATCCCCGGCTCGATCCCGTACAACGTCATCGACAACACCTACTGGGCGGCCTTCGTGGGTGCGCAGGCCGGCTGGGAGATCGACGTCTGGGGCAAGATCCGCCGCGGCGTCGAGTCGGCCGACACGGCGTATCTCTCCTCGGTGGCGAGCTACGACGACGTCCTCGTCACCCTGCTCGGCGACGTCGCGTCCGCCTACGTCCAGATCCGCACGCTCCAGCGCCGCATCGCGATCGCCGAGGAGAACGTCGTCCGCCAGCGCGACGCGGTGCGGATCGCACAGAACCGCTTCCACGCCGGCGTGGTGACGAAGCGCGACGTCTATCAGGCCGAGAACGTGCTGGGCTCGACCGAGGCCGCGATCCCGGCGCTCACGATCCAGCTGGCGCAGGCCGAGAACGCGCTCGCGGTGCTGCTCGGCGTGCCGCCGGGAACGCTGGGCGACGTGCTGCGTCCGACCGGCACCATCCCGGTCGCGCCGCTCGAGATCGCCGTCGGCATCCCCGCCGACCTGCTGCGCCGGCGGCCCGACATCCGTCAGGCCGAGCTCGACGCCGCGTCGCAGTGCGCGCGCATCGGCATCGCCAAGGCCGACCTGCTGCCGTCGTTCAGCCTGGTCGGCAACGTCGGCTGGCTCTCGACCGACATCGGCCGCGGCAGCCTCTCCGACCTCTTCACGTCCAAGCGCCTCACCTACGGCGCCGGCCCGACGGTGCAGTGGAACATCCTCAACTACGGGCAGATCACCAACAACGTCCGCCTCCAGGACGCGCGCTACCAGGAGCTGCTCGTCGGCTACCAGGGCACGGTCCTCGCCGCGCAGCAGGAGGTCGCCGACGCGATGACCATGTTCCTGCAGTCGCGCCGCCAGGAGGCCGCGCTCCACGCCAGCGCCGTCGCCGCGGCGGGCGCGCTGCGCATCGCGATGAACGAGTACACCGAGGGCACGGCCGACTTCACGACCGTGCTCACGGCCGAGGAGCGGCTGTTCTCGTCCGAGAACGACCTCGCCGTCGCACGCGGCAACGTCCCCCTCGGGCTGATCGCCGCCTACCGCGCGCTCGGCGGCGGCTGGCAGATCCGCGAGGGCTACGCCTTCGTGCCGGAGGAGACGCGCGCCGAGATGTCCGAGCGCACGAACTGGGGAGCCGTCCTCACCCCCGACCTGCTGTCGCCCGAGGCGCCCGGTCTGCCCGGACTGGAGGACGCCGGACCCACCCTACGAGCCCCGGAGTGGTGATGCGCCGAGAACGAACCCGAATCCGTACCCTGGTGCTCGCCGCCGCCGCGCTCGCCCTGCCCGGCTGCGGCGACAAGACCCCGCCCGCCCCGCCGCCCCCGGTCGTCACCGTGGCGCCGCCGTCCACCGAGTCGGTGACGGCCCACCTCGACTTCACCGGCAACACCGCCGCGTACGACTCGGTGACCCTGGTCGCCCGCGTCGAGGGCTATCTCGACGGCATCCACTTCGCCGACGGCGCGGCCGTGAAACAGGGCGACCTCCTCTTCACCATCCAGCGCGACCAGTACGCGGCGCAGCTCGAGCAGGCGAAGGCCCAGGTGGCGGCGCAGAAGGCCGCCGTCTTCCACGCCGAGACGGAGCTGAAGCGCTACAAGGTCCTCGCCGCGCAGGACTCGGCGCCCGAGACCCAGGTCGATCGCTGGCAGTTCGAGCGCGACTCCTCGCTGGCCCAGCTGCACGCCGCCGAGGCGCAGGTGATCCTGGCGCAGCTGAATCTCGGCTACACCCGCGTCACGGCGCCGTTCGAGGGCCGCATGGGGCGCCACCTGATCGACGTCGGCAACCTCGTGGGCGGACCCGGCAAGCCGTCGGGCCTGGCGCAGATCGACCGCATCGACCCGCTCTACGTCTACTTCACCGTCAACGAGCGCGACCTCCTGCGCATCCGGGCGCAGCGCCACGCCCAGAACGCGGGCCCGACCGACACCATCCCAGCCGCCTTCGGCCTCCTCGACGAGGACGGCCATCCGCACGCGGGGCACGTCGACTTCGCCTCGCTGAGCGTCGCGCCGCGCACCGGCACGCTCGAGGTGCGGGCCGTCTTCCCCAACCCGGACGGCATCCTCCCGGGCCTCTTCGTCCGCCTGCGCGTGCCGGTGGCGGCGGCGGCGAACGCGCTCGTCGTCCCCGGCGACGCCGTCGCCTTCGACCAGCAGGGCGAGTACGTGCTGGTCGTCGGCGACGACGACGTCGTCGCGCGACGCCCCGTCGAGACCGGCGAGCAGGTGGGCGACCAGATCGTGGTGACGAAGGGGCTCCAGGCGACGGACCGGGTCGTGGTCGCGGGCCTCACCCGCGCCATCCCCGGCCGCAAGGTCACCGCGGAGACGCAGGGCGCCACCACCACGACCGTGCCGCACTGAGCGCCCATGTCGAAGTTCTTCATCGAGCGGCCGATCCTCGCGAACGTCATCGGGATCGTCACCATCGTCCTCGGGCTGGTCTGCCTGCTCAGCCTGCCGGTCGCCGAGTACCCGAACATCGTCCCGCCGACGATCCAGGTGACGACGAGCTACCCCGGCGCGAGCGCGTCGGTGGTGGCGAACACCGTCGGCATCCCGCTCGAGCAGGGCGTCAACGGCGTCGAGAACGCCATCTACATGGAGTCGACGAGCGGCAGCGACGGCAGCTACACGCTCACGGTCACGTTCGCCGTCGGCACCGACCTCGATACGTCGCTGTCGCTGGTCCAGAACGCCGCCAACGGCGCGCTCTCGCAGCTGCCGACGGCGGTCCAGGCGCAGGGCGTGAACGTCAAGAAGGTGAGCACCAGCATCCTGCTCATCGAGAGCCTCTTCTCCGACGACGACCGCTACGACGCCGCCTTCCTCGCCAACTATGCGATCATCAACCTGCAGAACCCGCTCGCGCGCCTGCCCGGCGTCGGCCAGATCAAGATCCTCGGCGCCGGCCCCTACAGCATGCGCGTCTGGCTCGACCCGCAGAAGCTCGACGCCTTCGGCCTCACCGTCCTCGACGTGCAGAACGCCATCGAGAGCCAGAACGCGCAGGTCGCCGCCGGGCAGCTGGGCGGCCCGCCGGTGCCGCAGGATCAGGTCTTCCAGTTCACGGTGACGACGCTCGGCCGGCTCTCCGACGTGGGCCAGTTCGAGGACATCATCGTGAAGAAGCGGGCGCCGGCGTCGGAGCCGACGACGCTGCCCACCGGCCAGTCGCAGAAGCCCAGCGCCGAGATCGTGCGCATCAAGGACGTCGCGCGCGTCGAGCTCGGCCAGCAGATGTTCTCGGTCTTCTCCGGCCTCTCCGGCCGCAAGGCGGCGCACATCGCCGTCTTCGCCCTGCCCGACGCCAACGCGCTCCAGGTCGCGACCCAGGTGCGCGCCCTGATGGCGGAGATGGCGAAGCAGTTCCCGCCGGGCATGACGTCGAACTCGCTCTACGACACGACGATCTTCATCAACGAGTCGATCGACGCGGTCTACCAGACGCTGCTCATCGCCGGCGTGCTGGTGCTGATCGTGATCATGCTCTTCCTGCAGAACTTCCGCGCCATGCTGGTCCCCGCGACGACCGTACCGGTGACGATCATCGGCGCGTTCGCGGCCATGGCGCTGCTCGGCTTCAGCGTCAACCTGATGACGCTCTTCGCGCTGATCCTCGCCATCGGCATCGTCGTCGACGACGCCATCGTCATCGTCGAGAACGCGTCGCTGCACATCGAGCGCGGCCTGCCGCCGAAGGAGGCCGCGATCGCGGCCATGGCCGAGCTGACCGGCCCGGTGATGGGCATCACGCTGGTGCTGGTGTCGGTGTTCCTGCCGGCGTCGTTCCTGCCCGGCATCACCGGGCAGATGTTTCGCCAGTTCGCGCTCGTGATCGCCTCGACGGCGCTGATCAGCGCGCTCAACGCCCTCACGCTGAAGCCGACGCAGTGCGCGCTCTACCTGCGCCCGATCCCGAAGGACCACGTCCCGAACCGCTTCTACCGCGGCTTCAACGCGGTCTACGGCGCCGTCGAGGCGCGTTACGTCGGGCTGGTGCAGCGGATGGTGCGGCGCCCGGGCACCATGGTCGCCGTCTTCGTCGGCATCGTCGGTACCGCCGTCGCCGCGTTCTCGGTCTATCCCACCTCGCTGCTGCCGCTCGAGGACCAGGGCTACTGCGTCGTCGTGGCCGAGCTGCCGCCGGGCGCCGCCCAGCCGCGCGTGCGCGAGGTGTCGGCGCAGATCGACGGCATCCTGAAGGAGACCCCGGGCATCGAGGGCTGGGTCACGATCGGCGGCTACTCGGCGCTCGACTCGGCCAACGTGTCGACGGTGGTGACCGTGTTCGCGATCTACCAGCCTTGGGACCGGCGGCCGGCCGGCCTCGACCAGGGCGCGATCATCGCCGACCTCCAGCACCGCTTCCAGGCGATCCGGAAGGCCGACTTCGCGGTGCTGCCGCCGTCGCCGATCCCCGGCCTCGGCACCGCCTTCGGCTTCGACATGATGATCGAGGACCGCGGCAGCGTCGGCCTCGCCGAGCTGCAGAAGGCCGTCGACGAGATCATGCAGGCGGCGCACGAGCAGCCGGGGTTCCTGCGCACCGGCTTCACGACCTTCAGCGCCAAGAGCCCGCAGCTCTACCTCGACATCGACCGCACCATGGCGGAGTCGCTCGCGGTGTCGGTGAGCGACGTCTCGTCGACGCTGCAGACCTATCTCGGCTCGACCTACGTGAACCAGTTCAACAAGTTCAACCAGGCGTTCCAGGTGCGGCTCCAGGCCGAGGCCGACCAGCGCCGCAGCCTCGCCGACATCGGCAAGCTCTACGTCGCCAACGCCTCCGAGCAGATGGTGCCGCTCGGCGCGCTGCTCGACGTCCGCCGCGCGCTCGGGTCCGAGCTGGTGACGCGCTACAACCTCTACCCGGCGGCGTCGCTCATCGGCATCGCGCAGCCGAAGTACAGCTCCGGCGAGGCGATGGCCGTCATGGAGCAGCTCGCCGCGAAGGTGCTGCCGGCGGGCATGTCGTACGACTGGACCGGCCTCTCCTACCAGGAGCTGCTCGTCGGCAACCAGATGTACCTGATCTTCGCGCTCTCGATCCTGCTCGTCTACCTGATCCTCGCCGCGCAGTACGAGAGCTGGAGCGACCCGTTCGTGGTCGTGGCGGTGGTGCCGATGGCCATCGTCGGCATCGTGCTGGCGCTCTTCCTGCGGAAGTTCCCGATCGACCTCTACACGCAGATCGGCCTCGTCTTGATCATCGCGCTCGCGGCGAAGAACGCCATCCTCATCGTCGAGTTCGCGCGCGAGCTGACCAACCAGGGCCAGACCGCCGCCGAGGCCGCCGTCGAGGCGATGCGCCGCCGCTTCCGTCCGATCCTCATGACCTCGCTGGCGTTCATCCTCGGCGTCGTGCCGCTGCTCACCGCGAGCGGTGCGGGCGCGGCGAGCCAGCAGGCGATCGGTACCGTCGTCTTCGGCGGCATGCTGGCGTCGACGCTGCTGGCGCTGCCGTTCGTGCCGGTGTTCTTCGTCGCGATCCGCGGGCTGGTGGGCCGGCGCCCGGCGCACGCGCCGCCGGCGCCGCTGCCGGCGGGCGGGCCCGCCGGCGGCTGAGCACGCCTCGCTCGTCGGCTCACGGACGGCTCGCGTCACACGAGGGGCCGCCGCCGCAGGCGCTCGAGCGCGCCATCGCCCAGATCGCCGGAACGCGCGCGCGACGCGTTCCCTGGCTTGCCTGATGGCCCGCCCACGGCCACCATCGACCCGTGCGCGCCGCCGCCGCCGTCCTCCTGCTCGCCGCCCTCCCCGCCCTGGCCGCCGACGCCCCGCCGCGTCGCATGGGCAAGGCCGTGCCGCTGGCGCAGGACGGCGGCCGCGAGGTCTACGGCACGGCGCTCCCGAAGGGCGGCGACGCGCTCGGGGTGCCCGCGCTGCTGGGCGACGCTCCGGCCCACGACGGCAAGCCCGTCCGCGTCGCGGGCACCGTCAGCGGCGTGTGCCAGAAGGTCGGCTGCTGGCTCCAGCTGCGCGACGGCGACCAGACGGTGCGCGTCCGCTTCCGCGACTACGCCTTCTTCGTGCCGCTCGACGTGAGCGGCCGCGAGGCGATCGTCGAGGGGACGGCGCAGGTGAGCGTCGTCACGCAGGCCGAGCGCCGGCATCTGGCCGAGGACGCGGGCCGTTCCGCCGCCGAGATCGACGCCATCCGCGGCGACGAGACCGTCGTCCAGGTGATCGCGGACGCGGTGGAAATCCTTCCAGCGCGGCCCTGAGCGATCGTCCGCACCCCGCTGGGCCGGGGTCGGGGCGCGTGCTACGAGCGACGACGAGGAGGAGAGCGATGCAGGTCGGGATGATCGGACTCGGGCGCATGGGCGCCAACATGGTGCGACGGTGGCTGCGGGCCGGACACGAGTGCGTCGTGTTCGATCGCGGGCCGGACAGCGTGGCCGAGCTGGCCAAGGAGGGCGCCACCGGCGCCTCGTCGTTGGCGGACTTCGTCCAGAAGCTCCGCGGGCCGCGCGCGATATGGCTCATGATCCCCGCGGCGGTCGTCGATTCCACGCTCGACCAGCTCGTCCCGCTGCTCGCCAAGGACGACACCGTCGTCGACGGCGGCAACTCGTTCTACCGCGACGACGTCCTACGCGCGAAGCGGCTCGCCCCGAGCGGCATCCACTACGTCGACTGCGGCACGAGCGGCGGCGTCTGGGGCCTCGATCGCGGCTACTGCCTCATGATCGGCGGCGAGACGGCCGTCGTGCAGCGGCTCGATCCGCTCTTCAGGACGCTCGCGCCCGGCGTGGGCTCGATCGACCGCACGCCCGATCGCCCGGCGAACAGGGGCACGGCGGAGGAAGGCTACCTCCACTGCGGGCCGTCCGGCGCCGGCCACTTCGTCAAGATGGTCCACAACGGCATCGAGTACGGCCTCATGGCCGCCTACGCCGAGGGCCTGAACGTCCTGCGCCACGCCAACGCCGGCAAGACCGAGCGCGAGAAGGACGCCGAGACCACGCCGCTGCGCGAGCCCGAGTTCTACCAGTACGACCTCGACCTGCCGGAGATCGCCGAGGTGTGGCGGCGCGGCAGCGTGGTCGCGTCGTGGCTGCTCGATCTCACCGCGGCGGCCCTCGTCGGCGACGCGAGCCTCTCGAAGTTCGAGGGCCGCGTGTCCGATTCGGGCGAGGGCCGCTGGACGCTCGACGCCGCGATCGACGAGGGTGTGCCCGCGCCGGTGCTCGCGGCGTCGCTGTTCGCGCGCTTCAGCTCGCGCGGCGCCGCCGACTATGCCGACCGCCTGCTCTCGGCCATGCGCTGGGAGTTCGGCGGCCACGCGGAGAAGGCCAAGTGACGGACTCCCAGGATCGGCGCTCCGACGCGCTGGTGTTCTTCGGCATCACCGGCGATCTCGCCTACAAGAAGATCTTCCCGGCGCTCTACCACATGGCGCGCCGCGGCCACCTCACCATGAAGGTGCTCGGCGTGGCGCGCTCCGGGTGGAGCCTCGAGAAGCTCCAGGACCGTGCCCGCGCCAGCATCAAGGAGCACGTGCAGGACGCGGAGCAGGGCTTCGTCGACGAGCTGTGCCGCCAGATGCGCTACGTCGACGGCGCCTACCAGGAGCAGCAGACGTTCGAGCGGCTCCACACCGCGCTCGACGGCTGCAAGCGGCCGGCCTACTACCTCGCGATCCCGCCCAGCATGTTCCCGATCGTGGTGCAGCACCTCGGCAGCACCGGCTGTGCCGCGGGCGCACGGGTCATCATCGAGAAGCCGTTCGGCCGCGACCTCGCCTCGGCGCGCGAGCTGAACCAGGTGATCCACAGCGTCTTCCCCGAGCCGTCGGTCTTCCGCATCGACCATTATCTCGGGAAGGAGCCGGTCCAGAACCTCCTCTACTTCCGCTTCGCGAACGCGATGCTGGAGCCGATCTGGAACCGCCACCACGTCGCCTCGGTGCAGATCACGATGGCCGAGGACTTCGGCGTCCAGGGCCGCGGCAAGTTCTACGAAGAGGCCGGTGCCATCCGTGACGTCGTCCAGAACCACCTCCTCCAGGTGGTGGGCTTCCTCGCGATGGAGCCGCCCGCGGGCACGTACGCCGAGGCCATCCGCGACCAGCAGGTCACCGTCTTCCGCAACATCCGTACGCTCGGCCCCGGCGACCTCGTGCGCGGCCAGTTCGACGGCTACCGCAAGGAGGCCGGCGTCGCCCCCAACTCCACGGTCGAGACCTTCGCCGCCGTGCGCGTCTGGGTCGACTCGTGGCGCTGGACCGGCGTGCCGTTCCTCATCCGCGCCGGCAAGTCGCTGCCGGTGACGACCACCGAGGTGAAGGTGACCTTCCACCCGGCGCCCCCGGTGATCTTCCACGAGCATGCGCCGGCGCCGAACTACGTGCGTTTCCGCCTGAGCCCGGACGTCGCGATCGCGCTCGGCGCGCGGGTGAAGAAGCCCGGCGAGGGCATGGTCGGCGAGAGCATGGAGCTCTCGTTCTGCAACAAGCCCGACGGCGACGAGATGGACGCCTACGAGCGTCTGCTCGGCGACGCCATGGACGGCGACGCCACCCTCTTCGCGCGCGAGGACGGCGTCGAGGAGGCGTGGCGCATCGTCGACCCGATCCTCGGCGATGCCGCGCCGGTGCTTCCCTACGCACCCGGCAGCTGGGGCCCGTCGCAGGCCGACGCGTTGGCCGCGCCGGTCGGCGGATGGCACGCCCCGGAGGCAACCGAAACGGCCTGCGTGATCCGGTGAGCGACCCGCGCCCGCACGCGGTCTGGCTGATCCGCCACGGCGAGACGGCCTGGACCGCGTCCCGCCAGCACACCGGCCGCACCGACATCCCGCTCACGGACCTCGGCGAGGAGCACGCCCGCGCCGTGCACGCGTACCTCGCCGGCCGCACCTTCGCGCTCGTCCTGACGAGCCCGCTCGCCCGCGCGCGCCGGACCTGCGAGCTCGCCGGCTACGGCGCCGTGGCGCAGGTCGAGCCCGACCTCGCGGAGTGGGACTACGGCGAGGTCGAAGGGAAGACCACGGACGAGTTCCGGCGCACGCATCCCGGCTGGCTCATCTGGGACGACGGCCCGCCCGGAGGCGAGACCGCCGATCAGGTCGGCGCGCGCGCCGACCGCGTGATCGCCCGCTGCGCCACCGTCGGGGGAGAGGTCGCGCTCTTCGGCCATGCACACCAGCTGCGCATCCTCGCCGCGCGCTGGCTCGAGATGCCGGCGATCAACGGCCGCCACTTCCTCATGAACACGGCGTCGGTGAGCGTGCTCGGCTGGGAGCGCGACACGCGCGCGATCGCCTCGTGGAACTATCCGGCGCGCTGATCAGTACGTCACCACCACCTGCGCGCCGAGCGCGAGCGCGTTGCGGATCGCACCCGTGCCGCCCGGGCGTGCGACGTATTGCAGGTCGGGCTGGATCTGGAGCCAGCCCGTCACCTGGATCCAGTAGCCCAGCTCGACGACCGCTTCCCACGACTGCGGTGGATCGAGCCGCCGTCCCTGCGCGCGGCGGATGCGCTGCGTGTCGGCCAGCGCGTCGCTGAACGTGCCGTACATGCCGCCGACGACGAGCACGTCGTCGGCGCGGCCGGGCACGAGGCCGCGCCAGACGATGCCCGCGTCCCAGAAGAACGGCACCCGGTTGCGGTCGTCGGGGGCGAACGTCGCCATGGTGAACGCCGCGATGCCCTCGGCGGCGGCGCCGCCGGGCTCCTGCCAGAGCGTGTGCTCGGCGATCGCGTACAGGCCGCGGTTGCCCGCATGTACGCGCGCGGGCCGGCCGGTGCGGGCGAACGGACGACCCTGGGTGTCGGCTTCGAGGTCGTCGAAGTCGCTGCTGTCCCACCACAGTCCCACCGCGACGCGGCCGAGCGGCGCGGTTCCGGGCCGCTTCCAGCCGCCCTCGCCGAGCACCAGCACGCCGGCGGCGTCGGGCAGGGCGAAGGCGATGCCGTGCGTGTCGTTCGCCGCCAGCGCCGCGTCCGCTTCGTAGACGCCCGCCTGCGCGTACCAGCTCGGCAGCGGGTTGCCGCGCGCGCGCAGCCCCCAGCTCGAAACCGGGTAGGTCGTGAACGACGGATCGTCGAGCGGGATCGAGATCGGGTTGCCGCAGATGCCGTTGGAGACGAACAGGCAGACGAGCGGCGAGGTCGCGAAGTCGTCGCCGACGCCGAGCCGGCCCGCGACCACGTTCAGCCGGTCGCTCCACAGCGACTGCTCGAGCGCCAGTGCGTAGAGACGGATCGTCTCGTTGCCGAACTCCTGCTGCACCGTGAAGACGTTGCCGATGTACTTGCCCGACAGGCTCTGGCCCGTGCGCCAGGCGCCCGAGAGGTGGAAGCTGAGCCCACGTGCGCCGGCGAGGCGCTCGAGGTCGAGGGCGAGGTCGATGCCGTTCGAGGTCACGGCCGTGAACCCCTGCCGCCGGCCGCCGGCGGGGTTGCCCAGCGCCTCGACGATCGTCGACGCCTCCACCTCGATGCCGCGGTGCTCGAGCGCCGAGCGCACGCCGCCCGGATCGCCGAGGAGCGTCGCCCGTGTGCGCCAGTCGTCCGCCCGGGCGGTCCCAGCGAGCGCGAGCAGGCATGCGAGCAGCAGGCGCGCCGGGACGCCGCGGCGGCTCACGCGACGGCCCTGGAGCGCTCGCGGGTCGCGAGCACGATCTCCCGCCGTGCGTCGCCAGCGCGCATGCTGGCGAGCCCCTGACACGCGGGCGGGGCCGCACGCAAGGCACAGGCGCGATGCAGGACCGGCGCCGCCCATCTGGTATGGTGGCCGACCGTGCCCGCCTCCCCGATCCCCCGTGCCGAGACGCGGCTCGGCTACGTGCCCGAGCTCGAAGGCCTGCGCGGCATCGCCGTGCTGCTCGTCTACGTCTTCCACGCCGACCGCCTGATCCGCCTGCCGCGCGCCCTCGGCAAGGAGGCGCCGCCCGCGCTCACCGATCTGCCGCTCGCCTTCGTGCAGGCCGGCCACACCGGCGTCTCGCTCTTCTTCGTGCTGAGCGGCTTCCTCCTCGCCCGCCCCTTCCTCGTCGAGGGCAGCGGCGGACCGCGCGTCGACCGTCGGCGCTACGCGGCGCGGCGCGCGCTGCGCATCCTGCCGCTCTACCTCACCGCCGTCCTCGTCGGCACGCTCGCGACCATGCGCGAGCCGGCCGACCTGCTGCGTGCGGTTCCCTATCTCACCTTCGCGACCGGCGTCCTGCCCACGTTCGAGATGATGCCGCCGTTCACGATCGGCATGTGGAGCCTCGCCACCGAGGCGCAGTTCTACCTCCTGCTGCCCTTCCTACCGCTCGCGCTGAAGAGCCCGCGCGGGCGCGCCGTCGGCGGCGCGTTGCTGCTCGCCTACGTGGTGGCGTACGCGACCTGGACCTGGAACCCGCTGCTGCCCCGGGAGGGGTTCGCGGCCTACCGGCTCGGGCTCTCGGTGTTCGGCCGGGGCTGGCTCTTCCTCGCCGGAATCGGCGCCGCCTGGCTGTACTACCGGCACGGCGCCACGCTGCGCGCGCGGCTCGCCGGCGTGCCGTGGCTGCGCCGCGGCGGCGCCGACGTCGCGTTGCTCGCCGTCCTCGTGGTGCTCGCGCTCGTGCTCCAGGTGACGTTGCGCCCGCCGACGCTACGCTGGGACCTGCCGCCACGCCTTCTGTGGCACGCGCCCGAGGGCGCCTGCTGGGCGGCCGTCCTGCTCCTCGTGCTGGTCGCGCCGCTGCGCCTGCGCGCCCTGGTGACGAGCCGGCCGCTCGTCGGCCTCGGCATCGTCTCGTACTCGATCTACCTCTCCCACATGCCGATCCTGACCTTCGGGCTGAGGTTCGTCCGCAGGCAGTGGCGCGGCGCGGCGGCCGGGTGGGAACCGTCCGGCGTGCTGGCCTTCGCGGCGCTCAGCCTGGTCGTGATCCTCTGGTCGACGCTGTGCTACCGCGTGATCGAGCGGCCGTTCCTGCGCTGGAAGGGTCGCGTGCGGACCTAGTCCCACTAGCTCGCGAGCGCCGCACGGATCGCGGCGGCGAGCTCGTCCGGCGGGCGGGTGCCGTCGAGCGTGATCGCGTCGCCCGGCTCCTCGAGGGTCGCGAGCTGGCTCGGCAGCAGGTCCGCGTGCATGTAGTGCCCGCGCCGCGCCTCGAGCCGGCGGCGCAGCTCGTCGGGGGGAACGCGCAGGTAGACGAAGCGGACGTCGTCGCGCCCGCCGGCGAGGACGTCGCGATGGGCCGCGCGCAGGGCCGAGCAGGCGAGGACGGCGTCGGCGCCGCGCGCGCCGAGCGCGGCGATGAGCTCGTGCAGCGCCGCGAGCCAGCCGGCGCGGTCGGCGTCGGTGAGCGGCTCGCCGCGGCGCATCTTCGCGACGTTGGCCGCGGGGTGGACGTCGTCGCCGTCGTGGAACGCCCAGCCGAGCGTCTCGGCGAGACGCCGCCCCACCGTCGTCTTGCCCGCCCCCGCGGGTCCCATGACCACGACCACCATGACCTCGGTCCTAGCACGTGCGGCCGGGGCCGGCGTGAAAGCGCGCCCGCGGGTGTGCCATGAAGGAGCCGATGCACGAGTTCGCCACCGCCTTCGGCATCTCCTTCGCAGCCATGTTCCCGATGCTGAACCCCATCGGACACGCGCCGATGTTCTACGCCCTCACCCAGGACGACTCCGCGGGCTACCGCCATCGGCAGGCCCTCAAGTCCTCGCTCTACGCGGTCCTGATCCTCGTCATCGCGCTGCTCGCGGGCGAGTACATCCTCACCTTCTTCGGCATCACGCTGAACGACCTGCGCATCGCCGGCGGCGTCCTCGTCGCGCGCACCGCCTGGGCCATGCTCGGCAACGACAGCCGCGTGACGGCGCGCGAGCACGAGGCGGCGCAGGACAAGGACGACATCTCCCTCACGCCGATGGCGACGCCGATCCTCTCCGGCCCCGGGGCCATGAGCCTCGCCGTCGGGCTCGTGTCCTACGGCAACACGCCGCTGGCGTACGGCGGCTACCTCGCCGGCTTCGTGGCGCTGGGGCTTCTCACCTGGGTGTGCCTGCGCTGGTCGGACGTCGTCGTCCGGTCGATCAGCGTCAACGCGATCGGGGCCATGAACCGCATCCTCGGCTTCCTGATCCTCGCCATCGGCGTCGACCTCGTGGTCCGTGGCGTGCGCGGCGCGCTGCTCCCGGCGTCCTGAGCGGCGCGGTTTGACCGCATCGGCGCGAATCGGGACAACGAGCGGGATGATCCGCTTCGTCGTCGGCGCGGCCGCCGCCCTCTTCCTCCTCGCGACGCCGGCCGGCGCCGCCTCCGCCGCGCGGGCCGACGCGGCGCTCGATCGCGCGCTCCAGAAGCTCGTGGCGATGCGCGAGGGGCCGCCGGGCGTCATCGCCCTCGTCCAGCGCGGCGCCGACCTCGTGGTGCACACGGCCGGCGTCGCCGACGTCGCCGACGGCCGGCCGCCGGTCGCGACCGACCACATGCGCATCGCCAGCGTGACGAAGGCGTTCAGCGGCGCCGTCGCGCTGTCGCTGGTGCAGCAGGGGCGGCTCGGGCTCGACGATACGATCGGCCAGCGGCGCCCCGATCTGCCGGCACAGTGGCACGGCGTCACGCTGCGCCAGCTCCTGAACCATACGAGCGGCGTCCCCGACTTCATCAGCACGCAGGCCGCACAGGACGCGATCCGCAAGTCGCTCGACGTGGCGCCGCCTCCGCGCCGACTGCTCGACTTCGTGCAGGACGCGCCGCTCAAGAACCAGGGCCGCTACCACTACTCGAACTCCGACAACATCATCGTCGGGCTCATCGCGGAGGCGGTGACCGAAGGCTCCTACCAGACGGCGCTCGCCGACCTGGTGGCCGCGCCGCTCGGCCTGGTCGCGACCTCGCTGCCCGTCGGCCCCGCGATGCCGGCGCCGTTCCTCCACGGCTACGATCTCGAGGACGGCACGTACGACGACGCGAGCGAGCTCCTCGCCGCCGGCTGGGCCTGGGCTTCGGGCGGCATCGTGTCGACGCCGGCGGACCTGAACCGCTTCATCCGCGGCTACGTCGGCGGCGCGCTGTTCGGCCCCGCCGTGCAGGCGGAGCAGCGCCGCTTCGTGCGCGGCGGCGGCTCCGAGCCGCGCGGGCCGGGCCGCAACGCCGCGGGCCTCGCGCTGTTCCGCTACGCCACCCGCTGCGGGACGGTGTACGGCCACACCGGCAACACCTTCGGCTACACGCAGTTCGCCGCCGCGAGCGCCGACGGCAACCGCTCCGCGACCATGGCCATCACCCTCCAGCGCACGCAGGAGAGCGAGGGCCGCGGCCGCAAGGTGTTCCGCGCCCTGCGCCGCGCCGAGCTGCTCGCCGTCTGCGCCGCGCTGGCACGCTGAGCCGCGATGACGACTCCGGGACGGCCCGAGCCGGGCGGCGAGCCGGTCCACGTCCGCGCCCAGAGCGTCACGGCGACGCTCGCGCCCGACGGCACGCTCGACGTGCGCGGCAGCCTGCTCGATCTGCGCACGCGCGGCTTCCTCCCCGTCGGCGGCAGCATGCAGGGGATGGGCATCATCCATCACATGGAGCTGGCGTGGACGGTCGACGCGGCCGCCGGCACCGTCGTGGGCTGGCGCCCCGTGCAGCCGACGGTGGCGTTCGAGGCCACGGCCGAGACCGGCGGCGAGAGCTGCCGTGATCCGCTCGGCCGCCTGACGGCGCTCGGCGCGACGCCGCTCGGCCGGCCGCTCTCGGCGGCGCTGCGCGAGCAGATCGGCGGCCCCCTCGGCTGCTCGCACCTCGTCACGCTCGGGCTCTTCATGGACGCCGCGCTGCGTGCCGGCCTCGCCCGCCGCCCGCCGGGGGCCGCGCACGCGGCGCCGCGGCCGCTCTGGCGGCGCGACGTCGTCTTCGACGCGCACGAGGAGACGGCGGGCCGCGTCGCCGTCGCCGTGCGCCTCGCCGACCTCGACTGGAACGACGCGCCGGCCGACGCCCTCGCCCCCGAGCGCTTCGCGCGCCTGCACGAGCTGGCCGCCCGCGTCGACGCCGACCTCTGGCCCGGCACGCTCGCCGCGATCACGGGGGCCGAGCGTCTGCGCACCGCCGCACGCTTCACCGCCGAGCCGTGGACCGATCGCGCGACCCTGCTCGCCCCGCTCGCCGGCATCGGCCTCGCCCGCGGCGCCGCAGCCGCGATCGCCACCGGGCTCGGCGACGGCCCCGAGGCCGCGCCCTGGCGCGACGCCCTCGCGATGCTGCCGCCCGCGCTCGTCCAGTGCCGCGCCGCGCATCCCGACGCGTGGCACGAGAAGGTACGCGCCACGCCGCGCCATCCCGGCCTCACCGCCCTCCCCGACTCCTGCTTCATGTGGCGTCGCGACGGCGCGCTCGAGCGCATCCGCCAGCAGCAGGGCGCGGGCAAGGGCGGCCGCTGAGACACCGGCGCGCCAGTTCCAATGCGCCCCGGAAGGGGCTACGCCTGACGCCCCGGGCGCGACGCCCGCGCCCCGAGAAGGAGACCCCTCGATGTTGACCGTGATCGCCCGCCTCCAGGTCCAGCCCGGCAAGGAGGCCACGTTCGAGGCCGAGGCCGCGAAGATGGTGGAGCACGTGCAGGCCAACGAGCCCGGCACCACCGTCTACCGCTGCTACCGCTCGCAGGCCGACCCGACCACGTACGTCTTCTACGAGCAGTACACGGATCAGGCCGCGTTCGGCGCGCACGGCACGAGCGAGGCGATGCAGCACTTCTTCGGAGCCATGGGCGGCATCCTGGCGGGACGCCCGCAGATCGAGATGTTCGACGAGGTCGGCGGCAAGCGCTGAGCGCCTCAGCGCCGCTCGAACACCGCCACGAACGCCGGGGTGCGCGGCGCGGCGCCCTGCGCCGCCGCGCCCCAGCGCGACACCGCCGCCCCGTCGGGCGGGATCTCGATCAGCCCGACCTGCTCGTACCCGGCGTTCACCGTCGTCTCGGCCCAGGCGAGGAGCTCCAGCGACGACGCCGGCGTGCGGCTCCACGAGGTGTCGACGTTCACCAGCACGAGGACCCGCGGCCGCGCGCGCTCCAGCTCGGCGATCATCGCGTCCTGCATCTCGTGCGCGAACGGGTGCGACTCCATGAGCGGGTACGTGTACATGTACGACGTCGCGGCCCGGCGACCCGCCAGGAAGTAGATCTCCGGCTCCGAGCCGATCACCGCGACGCGCTCGTCGGGCGCGGTGTGCGCGGCGAGCCAGCGCGCGACCTCGATCGCCTCGGGGAACGGGTTGCGGCCGTAGATCGCGCGCGTCAGCGCGACCGGCTCGGCCACCAGCGTCGCACGGGCCTGGAGCAGCGTCGCCGCCACCGCGGCGAGCGGCACGCCGACGCGCGCGGCGGAGGCGAGGCCGGGGCCTGCGCGCCGCGCGAGCGCGGTCACCCCGGCCCCGGCGAGGAGGCTCGCCGCCGGCAGCAGCATCACGAAGTAGTGCTCGCTGAAGCGCAGCCCGGGCACGATCGCCGCGCACGACGCGAGCGTGAGCCCGGCGAGGAACGGCGCCTGCGCGCGGACGGCGCGGTCCCACGCGGGGGCCGTGGCGCCGAGGAGCACGAGGAGCCACAGGGCCGGCGACGCGGCGACGATGGCCGTCGCCTGCCGCGCCAGCTCGCCGAGCCCGACGCCGAGGGGGACCAGCACCGCGTACTCGCGGGCGTAGGTGACCGTCCAGAACCAGAACGGCTCGAACGCGCCGGCACGCCACATCGCAAGCGCGGTCGCGGCGAGCGGCAGCGCCGCGCCGGCGGTGAACGCGGCCGCCTCGGCGAGCGTCGCGCGCACGCGGCCGGACCGCCAGCCCGTCCACAGGATCCAGGCGCCGCCGAAGGCGACGAACGCCGCGCCGTGCTGCTTCATCAGCACCGCGAGGCCGAGGAGCGCGCCGGCGACGGCGGCGCGACCCGCGCCGCGCCGCGCGCCGACGCCGGGAAGCACGAGCAGCCCGGCGAGCACGCAGAGCACGACGAAATGCTCGGCCTTGGCCGCGAGCCCGAGCACCGTCGGGCTCAGCGAGAGCAGCGCATACGTCGCCGCGGCCGTGAGTCCCGCCGCCGCGTCGAGCAGCCGGCGCCCGAGCAGGAAGAGCAGCACGATCGCGCCGAGGTTCGCGAGCAGCAGCCCCACGCGCACCGCCTCCGCGGTCTCCCCGAACGCCGCCAGCACCGCGGCGTAGGCGTAGTACGTCCCCGGCAGCTTCATGTTGACGGCGGCGACATAGGGCACCTCGCCGCGCAGGATGAGCTGCCCCATGTAGGCGTACTCGCCCTCGTCGCGCTCGAGCGGCATGCCCGCGAGCCGCAGGCGCACGAGCACCGTCGCGGCGCAGATCGCGGCGAGGCCGAGCCAGGCGCGCATCAACCCGGCGGCCGCGACGCCCCGTCGGGATCGTCGGCACGGAGAACGTAGCCCGTCGGCGCCCCGGCGACGGTGCGGTAGACGCGCGCGACGTACACGCCGAGCGCCGCAGCCGCGAAGAACACGCCGCCCAGCCCGAGCAGGAGCAGCGACAGCTGCGCGGCGAAGCCGCCGGTCGTGCCGCAGGCGAGACACCAGAGCACGCCGGCGACGCCGGCCCCGCCCGCGACCATGCTGGCGAGCCCGAGCAGCGCCAGCGGTACGGTGGTGAAGCTGGTGATGAGGTCGAGGTTGAGACGCACGAGCGCCAGCAGCCCGTAGCGCGACGCCCCCACCTTGCGCGGCTCGTGGCGCACCGTCACCTCGACGACGCGGAAGCCGAGCCACACCGCGAGCGCGAAGAAGGGCTTGCCCGGCGCCCACGCGGTACGCGTCGCCGCGATCACCTCGCGCCGGTAGGCCTTGAACTGCCCGCCGAAGTCCTCGATCTCGCCGCCGACGAGCACCCGCGCCGTCCAGTGCACGACGCGCGATCCGAAGAGCCGCCACGGCCGCTCGTAGCGCGACGCCCGCCGCGCCGTGACCAGGTCGACGCCGGGTCCGAGCGCGTCGAGCAGCCGCGGGATCTCCTCGGGCGGGTTCTGGAGGTCGCCGTCCATGGTGACGACGACGCGTCCGCGCGCCTCGAAGATGCCGCAGCAGAGCGCCGCCGCCTGCCCGAAGTTGCGCGTCAGCGTGCGCACGCGCACCGCCGGATTCGCGTGCGCGACCTCGGCGAGCCGTGCCGGCGTGGCGTCGCTGCTGCCGTCGTCGACGAGCACGATCTCGAACGAGACGCCGCGCGCCGCCAGCGTCGCGGTGATGCGCGCGACCAGCTCGCCCACGACCGCGGCCTCGTTGTAGAGCGGGGCGACGACCGACACCTGCGGCGTCGCGTCGCTCATGGCACCGAGGCGAGCACGCGGCGCGCCGCCTCCTCCCCCGCGCACAGCAGCAGGTCGAGCGCCGAGAGGTGCGACACGAACGGCGCGTGCAGCTGGCGGTACACGGGATGGGCGTAGTGCTGGAAGACGACGCGGATGCCGTGGGCCTCGCACAGCGGCACGTCGAGATACGACGCGCCGCTCGCACCCTCGAGCAGCTCGGTCGCCCCGAGCGCCTTCAGGAAGGCGATGATCCGGTGCGTCGGCCCGGGCATGTCGGGGAAGGTCTCGGCGTAGCGCGCCTCGAGGCCTTCGGCCGACGACACGACCAGCGGCGTGGTGACACCGAAACGCGCCGCCATGAAGCGCAGCGCCGGCAGCGACGCCTCGGCGAGGGTGCGGGCCCCTCGGTCGAACGCGTCGCCGAGCCCGGCAAGCAGGTCGGCCGCGAACGGGCTGCGGCCGTAGAAGTGGCGCAGCCGCTGGAGGTGCTCGCGCGCCCACGGCACGGCCGGGTCGAGCGCGACGTCCCCGATGCGCTGGCCGCGACGCGGGCGCCCGGGCAGCGTCAGCCAGACGGGTCCGTGCGGGCCGCGCACGCGGTTGCGGTGCGCCCAGCCGCTCGACGAGTACGGCATCTCGTCGGCGATGATGAACGCGTCGACCCGCCGCATCTGGTCGAAGAAGCCGAGCCAGGGAAGGTAGCCCGGCTGGAGGCCGGCGACGCGGATCCCCATGCGGGTCGCCGGCGGAGGCGGTCAGGCCGCCCGCGTCAGGCCGTCGAAGTCGAGCGGACGCACCGACTCGGCGCCGTCGGGCCCGATGATGTCGGCGTAGACGGCGTCGATGATCGACTTCATGCGCCGCCCGAGCCAGGGCTCGACCTTCAGCGCGTCGACGTAGGCGTGGTTCTGCCGGCGGTAGTAGGCACGGCCCGCCTGCACGAGCGGCGGATCGACGGGCTGGTGGACGCGATCGCGCCACTCGCGGTAGGCGCGCACGGCCTCGGCGCGCGGCACGCCGCACATCTCGAGGGTCCGGGTGCGCGTCTCGCGCGGCAGCCGCGAGTCCCTCCGGTGGCGGCCGATGTAGAGGTTCGCCGCGAAGTGCGCGTAGCCGAGGCAGGCGAGCGTGCGCGACACCCGGTTCGTCATGCGCGCGCAGGCGAGGATGCCGGTGCCGCGCGACATCTGCATGTGCCGCGCCTCGTCGATGGCGTGGTTCTTCAGCAGCGTGCGCACGACGGGATGGACGTCGGGCTCGGCGATCGTGCAGCGCTCGACCGTCTTCTGGTTCACGTTCAGCGCGAAGCGCGTCAGGTAGTAGTAGTGGAGGTCGCCGCGCAGCCAGCCGAGGAGGCTGTGCCCGCGCACGTAGTGGCGCGCCATCCTGAGCGAGACGTTGGTCGCGCGCAGCTCGTCGAGGGTATGGCCGTACGACGCGAGCACCTTCCTGATGACGACCAGGAACGACTGGATGTGCGTCGTCTCCTCGACCGCCTCGCGCGCCATGTAGAGGGCCACGTCGGGATCGTCGTCGATGATGGCGGCGAGCCCGGCTTCGAGGTTCAGCACGTTGGTCGCCATCTCGGCGACGGCGGTGGAAAGGTAGCTCTGGCAGAACGACAGCCGGTTCAGCTTGAGCCGCATCGCGGGTGACAACGCGTGCCAGACCGGCTCGCCGTAGAACCAGGTCATCTCGAGCGGGAAGAGCGTGTGCTCGCCCAGCGTCGCGGCGTCGAAGTCGTTGGCCGGCTCGACGAAGTGGGCCTGGAGCCGGTCGAGATCGCGGTCGCTCACCGCGCGCAGGCGGCGCGTGAAGTCGAAGGTCGCCGTCATGTGCCTTCCCCCCGGGCGGCGGACCGTACCACCGCCTCCGCGCGGCCGGCAAGGTTCGAAACACAGCGCGCCATGCGCTCTGCGACCTCGTCGACGACGGCCTCCGGCATCGCCGGGTAGAAGGGCAGCGAGAGGGTGGTCGCGGCAATGGCCTCGGCCGCCGGATGGCTGCCCGGCCGGTGGCCGAAGGTCTCGCGGAAGAAGCCCATGAGGTGCACCGGCGGGTAGTAGTGGACGGTCACGCCGACGCCGGCCTCCTGGAGCGCCGCCACCAGCGCGTCGCGCGGCACGCCGTCCACGCGCACTGCGAAGACGTGCCAGGCGTGCTCGACGCCGGCCTCGACCGGCGGCACCGTCACGTGGGGCACGCCGGCGAGCCGCTCGGCGTAGCGCGCCGCGAGGACGCGGCGCCGCGTCAGGTTGGCGCCGAGGCGCTCCAGCTGCGGCAGCAGCAGCGCCGCCTGGAGGTTGTACATGTTGTACTTCCACCCCATCGTCACCATGTCGCGGTGGCGATAGCCGTGCCGCTCGCGCTCCGCCGCCCCCGACGTGAGGCCCTGCTGGCGCAGGAGCCGCAGGTGCTCGGCGCGGGTCCGGTCGCGCGTGACGATCGCCCCGCCCTCCCCCGACGTCATGTTCTTGGTCGCGTAGAACGAGAAGCAGGCGGCGTCGGACAGGGTGCCGACGCCCACGCCGTCGCGCCGGCCCTCGATGCAGTGCGCGGCGTCCTCCACCAGCGCGAGCCCGTGGCGGTCGGCGATGGCACGCAGCGCGCGCATGTCGCACATCTGGCCGAAGAGGTGCACCGGCAGGAGCGCGCGCGTGCGCGGCCCGATCGCGGCCTCGACCCGCGCCGCATCGAGGTTGCCCGTGCCCGGCTCGACGTCGACGAACACCGGCCGCGCACCCGCCTGCAGGACCGCCGTCGCGGTGGCGACGAACGTCATCGGCGTCGTGATCACCTCGTCGCCCGGGCGCACGCCGACGGCGAGGAGCGCCAGGTGCAGCGCCGCCGTACAGCTGGTCACGCCGACCGCGTGCGCCACGCCCAGCATGGCCGCGAAGCGGCGCTCGAACTCGGCCACCGTGTCGCCCGTCGTGAGGATCGCGCCGCGCAGTGCGGCGCCCAGGGCCTCGAGCTCGGGCGCGCCGAGGTCGTGCTGGAAGAACGGGATGCGGTCGCTCATGAGGCGAGCACGTTGCGGTAGCCGTGGCCGTCGGCGAGCCGCCAGTCGTCGCAGCCCCGGCAGACGGCGACGTCGTCGAAGCGCCCCTCGCGATGCGCGCGCCGGCGGCGCTCCAACTCGGCGCCGTGCCAGAGGTCGGCGAGCCGCGTGTCGCGGACGTTGCCGAGCGGGGCGCGCGCGTCCCAGTCGGCGCCGCACATGGTCACGGTGCCGTCCTGGAGCACCATGAGCGACGAGAACAGCCAGCGGCACGGTCCGCGCGCCGCGGAGAGCGGCGCCGGCGCGACGTCGATCGCGCCGGCGAACGACGCGGGCGCGATCGTCATCACGAAGTCGCGCGGCCCGAGCAGCGGCCGCCAGGCGGCGATCAGCTCGGGCAGCGCCGCCTCGACCGCCGGCGTGCGCATGAACTGGATCGAGGTGACGGGCCGCTCGCGGCCGAGCGCGCGCTTGCGGGCGAGGAAACCCCGCACGTTCGCGACCACGCGGTCGAAGTGGTCGCGGCCGCGCATCGCGCGGTAGGCCTCGGCGTCGCCCGCGTCCATCGAGCACTCGAGGCGGTCGAGGCCGGCGTCGACGAGCCCGTCGGCGAGGCGCCCGTGCAGCGAGACGCCGTTGGTCGAGAGCCCCACCTCGGCGACGCCGGCGTCCTTCGCGAGCCGCACGAGGTCGACGAGCCGGCGGTGCAGGAGCGGCTCGCCGAGGAAGTGCAGCCACAGCCGCGTCCCGTGCTCGGCGCACTCGCGCGCCACACGCTCGAAGACGGCGGGGTCCATGAAGCCGAGAGGCCGGGTGAACGCCTGGCGGGGGCAGAGGACGCAGCGCTGGTTGCAGTGGTTGGTCAGCTCGACGTTGATGCGACCGGGGAACGGCGCGGGCCCGACCATCCGCCGGGACTATCCCACGCGTCTCCGCGAGGGCGCAACGGAGATTGCGATGGCCCTTCGCGCGGCAGACGCCACAGCGTCGGCGACGGCCCCCGGCAGCGCCGCCGCGCCGCATGGCCCGCTCAGAGCATCTCGCCGCACTGGTTGCAGTAGCGCGCGTCGGGGTCGTGCCCCTGGGCGCCGCAGCCGCGGCACGCGTGCGTGTCGACGGGGCGCCGGCGGGCGTCGGCGAGCTCGACCGAGACGATCCCGGTCGGGATCGCGATGATGCCGTAGCCGGTGATCATGAGCCCGGTGGCGAGAATGCGCCCGAGCGTGGTCTGCGGCGCGATGTCGCCGTAGCCGACGGTCGTCAGGGTCACGGCCGCCCAGTACATGGCGACGGGGATGCTCGTGAAGCCGCTCGCCTCGCCTTCGACGAGGTACATCGTCGAGCCGGCGACGACGATGATCGCCACCACCGCCCACAGGAAGACCAGGATCTTCGGCCGGCTCGCGCGCAGCGCGCGGGCGAGCGTCTCCGCCTCGCCGACGTAGCGTCCGAGCTTGAAGATGCGGAACACCCGCAGCAGCCGCAGCGTGCGGATCACGAGCAGCGAGTGCGTGCCGGGCACGACCACGCTCAGGTAGGTCGGGATGATCGCGAGCAGGTCGACGATGCCGAAGAAGCTGCGCGCGTAACGCCACGGGTGTGCGACGGAGAGGAGCCGCAGCACGTACTCGACCGTGAACAGGAGCGTGAACGTCCACTCGACCCCGCGCAGGAGCCAGCCCCATTGCCGGTGCACGCTGCTCACGCTGTCCAGGATCACGACCAGCACGCTCAGCAGGATGGCGGCGAGCAGGCCGACGTCGAACGCCTTCCCCGCCGGCGTTCCGGCTTCGAAGATGATCTCGCGCACGCGCTCCCGCCACGGTTGCATCGGCTCCTTCTAGCGGGGGCGTCGCGCGCGACGCGAGTCAGCGCAACGCCGCACGGCGCCGGCGCAGGAGGCGCACGGCACCCCACGAGCAGCCGAGGGCGACGAGCACGTAGAGCAGGGCGAAGAGCGGGTGGCCTGTCAGGTCCGGCGGCGGCGGCGTCCGCAGCCGGAAGAGGACGAGGTTGACGCTGACGTAGAGCGCGTAGGCGACGCCCATCGGCAGCGCCCACCGTCGCATGCCCCAGACGCCCGCGGCGTAGACCAGCAGGAACACGCCGAAGAGCGGGCCCGCCACCGCGTTGGCGGTGCCGTCGAGCCGCGCGCCGAAGAGCACGAAGCCCTGCTCGCTGTTGAGGTGCAGCGGCTTCGACAGGTTGGAGATCGCCAGCAGGGCGAAGAGGACGGCCAGGATCGTGAGTCCGGTACCGCGCGCGGATCGCGACATCGAGCGCTCCTAGCGCCGTCGCCCCCGCGCGGCAACCGTCCGGGCGTTCCGCGGGTCCACCGGCGGAGCCGGTTTCGCGCCGTGGGATCAGTTGGTAGAGAGCACCCCCCGACCCGTCACCGCCACCGGCAACCGCCACCGTCGGGTCCTTGCGCTGATCGTCAGGGCGCCCTGACGACGAGGAGAAGCCGCCATGCATGCCGCCATCGGCCTCGTTCTCGCGTTCGGGATCGGCGTCGCCTGCCGCTGGAGCGGCGTCCCGATCCCTGCGCCGCCGCGCCTGCTGGGCGCCCTCCTCGTGCTCGCCACGACGCTCGGCTACGTCTGCGCCGACCGCCTGCTGGCGCCGCCCGCTCCGTCCGCCCGGGGCGACGACGTCGCCGCCCCGCCCCGAGCGGACTAGCTCCCCCCTTCAGTCGTCGAACTGCGCCACGTTGGCGGCGTCGCCGAAGGCGGTGTCGAACGCCGGCACGCCGAGCTCGACGATGCCCGGCCCGTCCGTCGACCAGACGTTGCACGCGAACGGCTGGCCGGTCTTCGACACCGTGAGCGGCCCGCCGCCCTGGCGCGGCTCGGTGATCGTCACCGTCATGGTCCCCGTCGTGAACGCCGTCGTACCCGCCTGGGCGACGCCGTAGTTCACCTTCGACGGATCGGCGCAATCGGCGGGCGACAGGAACAGGCCGGTGCAGGCACCGCTGGCGTCGCCGGGACAGTTCGCGCCGCGAACCGTCAGCTGCACGTAGCCCGCGCCGGGGGCGCCGGCAGGCCCTTGCTCGAGCGCGAGCACCGCCGGGCTCGGCGGGTTCGTGCCGTTGCTGTCGACGCTGAGCGCGACGCCGACGGGCAGACCGCCGTCGCAGTCGATCCTGCCGCTGCTGCCCACGGCCTCGAGCTTGAAGCAGATGTACGAGTTGTCCGCCGCCTGGGCGCCGACGAACGCGTCGCCGCCGAGCCGCAGCGTCGCGACGCCGTCGCTGCCCGGGCTGCCGCCCACCAGCGTGAACGCCCCGGTGAAGGTGTTCGCCTTGGCCACGTCGGCGCCGTTCAACAGCGACGAGTAGAGGTGGCTGCCCTCCGGATCGGCGGCGTTGCGCAGCGTGAAGGTGCGGCTCCCGAGGCCCGGCAGCGTGGTCGTGGTGGTCGCCGGCGTGGCGACCGTCGTCGTCGTGGTCGCTCCGTCGCCCGGACAGGTACACGTGGCGAGGCAGGCGACGAAGCTGCCGCTCGGCGAGCCCGGGTCGGGACAGTGGAGCGCGCCGGGCGGATCGCACGTCTCGCCGGGGTCGATGGTGCCGTTGCCGCAGGCGGACGGCGTGGTGGTGGTGGTCGTCGTCGACACCGGCGGCGTCGTCGTGGTCGTCGTCGCGGGCGCGGCGGTGGTCGACGTGGTCGCGGGTGCGATCGTGGTCGTCGTACCCGCCACGGCGCAGGCGTCCGGTTCGCAGGTGCCGGCGCCGAGACTCGCACCACCGAGCGCCTCGCACTGCGCCGCCGTCAGCTCCTCGCATCGCGCCGCGCCGTCGGGGAAGGCACCGCCGGGCGAATCCGGCACGCAGCAGCGGATCGCCGCCTCGCAGGTCCCCTGCCCGCACGCTTCGCAGCAGCTGGCGCACGCGCCGACCGTCGCCGTGCCGCCGCGCCGCGGCGTGCAGTGCGCGGCGCGGCGTACGACGCGACAGCTCTGCTTGCCGGACGCGCTCGTACGACAGCAGGTGGCGGTGCCGGGACGCCCGCACGTCGACGCCCGCGCGCAGCGGTTGGCGGCCTTGCGACACGCCTTCGGCAGCTGTCCCGCGGCGAAGCGGGCGTCGACCACCGCCCTGGCGCACCGGCGGTAGTCGCGTGCGGTCGCGGCCCCGGCGCAATCGCATTGCGCCTGGATCGCGCGTGAGGTCGCCTGGACCGCGGCCTGCTCGGCGGGGGCGTCACAGCGGGCCGCATGTGCGGCAGCGGCGCCGGCGACGATGACGAGAGCGGAGAGCGGGACGAGCATGCGTCGCGACATCGAGGATCTCCTTCCGTGGAGCTACGCATGCCAGCAGCGGCCCATCCGACAAGATCCAAAATCAGGTGAGACGCGCGCGGTGTCACACGGGACGCGCCGGCGCCGCCGCGTGCAGCCCTGCCGCTACGCACCGCGTCCGATACGGCTCCCGGACGCAGAACCGCCCGCCGATCGCCGACCCGAGGGGCCTCGGGGCCGAGCGACCGGCGGGCGGAAGCCCGTCGGCCCGGAACGACGGACTCAGTGGATCGTCAGGCTCGCGACGCCGGTGAAGAGGCCCGCGGGGCTCTGCACCGCGACCGGACAGGTGCCGGTGGGAACCGCAGGCACCGTGGCCTGCAGGACGCTCGACGACTTGCTCGTGATCGTCGCCGGCACGCCGCAGATCGTGAGCTGCGTCACGTTCGCGAGGCTGCACGCGCTCGTCAGCCGCACGGTGTCGCCGACGTGGACGATCGACGGCGTGAACGCATCGAAGCAGCTGCACGGACCGCCGCAGCAGTGCCCGGTGTCGTTGCTGTCCGCGCGCACGATGTCGCCGACGAACTGCCCGGTGAGATCGTTGTCGTGTCCCAGGGACAGCGTGCGCTGGGGCGCGCAGAACCGCCCGACGATGACGGCGTTGCGTCCGAAGCCGACGACGCCCGCGCCCTTCGCCTGCACGACGAGGTCGCCGCACTGTTGGCCGACGCGGCTGCCGTTGTTGATGCGCACGTCGCCCGAGACCTCGAGCGTGGTCGCGGACGAGGTCGTCACGGTCGTGTTCTTGCCGTCGTCGAACGCGCACAGCGCGTAGGAGCCGCCGACGAAGTCGAGCGACGCGCCGTTCGCCACCACGACGTCGCCGTACGCCCCGGGCGGGAGGTCGCAGCGACCGTTGCCCGGCACGGCGTCCGGGGCGCCGCTACAGTCCTTGCCGGGGTCGGCCCGCACGTTGTTCTGCGGCGCGCAGGCGGGAAACGGGGTCGGGAAGCCGCACGCGACCTCGAGGTCGCCCGCATCGACCACACAGCTGCCGCCGGTCGCGGCGCAGCTCGGCTGCCCGTCGCCGTCGAGATCGCCCAGGATCGGCAGCGGCGTCAGCGGATTCGTCCCGTCCGGCAACGGGCCGGGGTCGCGGATGGTCACGCCGGCCAGCGACGAGCCGCCGTTGCGGAAGATCTGGAAGACGTTCGCCCCCGGCTTGTTGAAGCGCACGATGTCGCCGGCGATCTGCGACCCGTCGGCGTAGAGGGCGTTCTCCTCGTCGAGCACGCCGCAGCTGCTGTTCGACGCCGGCTGCGCGCAATCGACGCCGACGTTGCAGGGCCCCTGGACGGTGATGTTCTTCAGGTCCGCGTTGCGCATCGCGAAGATGAAGTAGCTGCCGAGGTCGCGGCGCAGCGCCTGCGCCCGCGCCGGCACGGGTCCGCCGGCACCGAGCGCCGTCGCGACGGCGACGAGGACGGCCGCGCGACGCACGCCGCGCGGGCAAAGGGGAGGCGGTAGGACGCGTGGTGTCTGCATGCGGGCCGGAGGAGGCAAGAGCGATGCCATGGCACGCACGCCGCCTCCGCAACGCAGGCCGCGCGGATCGCCGTGGCGGTGCGTCTCGCGCCGAGACGATCGGTCCGTGGCTCCGCGCCCCGCCGCTAGGCGGGCACGCGCCCGGGCGGGATGCGCCCCCAGCGCTGGAGCATGCGATAGAGCGAGCGCCGGTCGATGCCGAGCACGTTGGCGGTACGGCTGACGTTGCCGTGCTCGTCCTCGAGGACGCGCAGGACGTAGCGCTGCTGGAGCTCGCGCAGCGTCGGGCGATCGACGGGCATGGCGACCCGGACGGGCATCGCCTCGCCGCGCAGCTCGGTCGGCAGATCCTCGGCGCCCAGCACCTCGTGACGCGCCAGCGCGACGGCGCGCTCCAGGACGTGCGCCAGCTCGCGCACGTTGCCCGGCCAGGCGTAGCTGCGCAGCAGGGTGAGCGCCGCCTCGGACACGCCGTGCACCGTCTTGCCGCAGTCGGCGGCGGCGCGGCGGACGAGGTAGTCGACGAGCAGCGGCACGTCCTCGGGCCGGTCGCGCAACGGCGGCACCTCGATGGTGACGACCTTCAGGCGATAGTAGAGGTCCTCGCGGAAGCGTCCCTCGCGCACCGCCGCGGTGAGGTCGCGGTTGGTGGCGGCCACGACGCGCACGTCGACCGTGCGCCAGGTCGAGCCGCCGACCGGACGGACCTGGTGCTCCTGGAGGACGCGCAGCAGCTTCGCCTGCACGAGCGGCGAGACGTCGCCGATCTCGTCGAGGAAGATCGTCCCGCCCTCGGCTTCGCAGAACAGCCCCGGCGCGTCGGAGATGGCGCCGGTGAAGGCCCCGCGCACGTGCCCGAACAGCTCGCTTTCGAGCAGCGTCTCGGTGAGCGCGCCGCAATCCACGGCGACGAAGCGCCCGCGCGCCCGCGGCCCGTGCTGGTGGATGGCGCGCGCCACGACCTCCTTGCCGGTGCCGCTCTCCCCGAGCAGCAGCACCGTCGCCCGCGACGGCGCGACGCGCGCGATCGTCTTGTAGATCTCGATCATCGCCGACGAGCGTCCGACGAGGCGGTCGCCGCCCTCGTCGGCCGCCGGCAGGCGCGCCTGCGCCTCCGAGCGCCGGCCCAGCGCCCGGCGCACCGTGGCGCGCAGCTCCTCCACGTTCATGGGCTTGCTCACGTAGTCCACCGCGCCGGCGCCGATCGCCTGCACGGCGGTATCCACCGACCCGAACGCGGTCATGAGGATCACGGGCAGCAGCGGCAGGCGCGCGCGCAGCTCGCGCAGCAGCGTCAGCCCGTCCTTCTCCGGCATGCGGAGGTCGAGGATGGCGAGGTCGATGGGCTCGCGGGTGGCGCGGGCGAGCGCCTGGCGGGGATCGGTCTCGCCGACGACGACGGCGCCGTCGCGTCCCAGCACCTCGGTGAGGAGCTGGCAGGTGACGTCGTCGTCGTCGGCTACGAGGATACGCGTCATGCCGTGGCCTTTCGCCGGATCGCGGCGGGGAGCAGCACCCGCATGGTCGTACCGCGACCGGGCGCGCTCTCGACCACCACCCGCCCACCGTGGCTGCGGGCGACGTGCTCGACGATCGCCAGGCCGAGGCCGCTCCCGCGCTCCGGTCCCTTCGTCGTGTAGAATGGCTCGAAGATGCGCCGCACGTCGGCCGCCGCCATGCCGACGCCGGTGTCGCGGACGACGATGGCGACGCTGCCCGCGCCGGCTCCCGCATCGTCCACACGCTCGGCGCGCACTTCGATGCGCCCGCCGGCGGGCGTGGCGTCGATCGCGTTGGTGACCAGGTTGCGCAGCACCTGGCGCAGCGCGACCGGATCGCCCTCTACCGGCGGCACGTCGTCGCCCACCTCGCCGACGGCGACCAGGCGCCGCTCCGCCAGCCGGGTCGCCACCAGCTCGAGCACTTCGGTCACCAGCGGGGCGAGCGCGACCTCGACGCGCGGCGCGGTGCCCTGGCGCATGCGATCGAGAACGCTGCGGATGGTCTCGATCATGCGCTGCACCTGCGACTCGACGATCTGGAGCCGCGCCGCCTGCGCGGGCGGTAGCTCCTCGCGCCGCAGGAGCTGCGTGTAGCCCAGCACCGAGTTGAGGGGCGTGCCGAGCTCGTGCGCGATCGTGGCCGCCATCTGCCCGAGGGCCGCGAAGCGCTCGCCGCGAACGACGTCGAGCTGCGCGCGCCAGAGCCGGCCGTTGGTCTCGGCGAGCTGGCGATTGCGCTCGGCCAGGTCGCGCGTCGCGCGGGCGACGCGCACCTCGAGATCGCCGGCGAGCTCCTCGAGGCGCTCCAGCATGCGATTGAAGGCGTCCGCGAGGAAGCGGAACTCGGTCGTGCCGCCCGCCGTGACGCGTACCCCGCGCTCGCCTCCCTCGGCACGCCGCATGCCCACGACGAGGCTCTCCACGGGCCGCGTCACCCGCCGCTCGATGAACAGGCCGATCAGCAGCGAGGTGGCGAGGACGGCGACCGCGAGCGCCCCGAGGTCCATGGTGCGCAGGCGATCGTGCAGCGCGACCGCCTCGCGCGGCGACAACGTCGCCTCGGCGACGCCGACCAGCGCGCCGTCGCGACGCAGCGCGAGCGCGACGTGCCAGACGTCGTCGGCCCGGTCGCTCGCGACCGTCCGCTCCCCCGCCGGCGACTCGACGAGCCGGCGCGCCGCGCGGCTCGGCTCCGGCGGCATCCCGACGCCGCTTCGCGACGACGCGTCGAGATCGAGGCCGTGCGGCGCGTAGATCGTGATGCCGAGCAGCGGCCCGTTGCTGCGCACGAGCACGTCGAGGACGTGGCTCAGCACGCGCGGCTCGGCACGATCCCAGAAGAAGTCGACGGTGCGCAGCGCGCTCAGCGCCCGCTCCTCGATGTCGCGACGAAGCGCGTGATCGGCGAGCTGGGCGTCGACCCAGCGGGACGCGGCGAAGACGGCGAGCACCGTCCCGACGACGATCGCGAGCAGCTGGAAACGTAGCGTTCGGACCACGCGGGGCCCCGTGCCATTCCCCTACGCCTGCCGCGACGTTTGCGCGAGTGGGGCGAACGGTCGCGATGCGAGGCGGATCGCCGCGGCGTTTCGCCACGGGTCGAGTCGCCTCGGGCGTCCTTCCACGGCGGTTCGACGGCATGCGCCTTGCTTCATCGCCAGACAGGAGGTTCGATCCCATGCGCTCTCGCACCACCGCGCTCCTCTCGCCCGTGCTGCCTGCGGTCCTCGCCGGCGTGCTGCTGCTCGGCGCGCCCCTCGCCGGCGCGACGACGCCGTCCGGCGGCTCGTCCTCGACGAAGCAGTCGTCCGGCATGAGCCGGGGCCACGCGTCCGGCGCGACGAAGAAGAAGCACTCGCCCAAGCGGCACAAGCGGCACGCGGGCAAGTCGAGCCACAAGAGCTCGACGCCCAAGAACGCGACGTCCAACCAGCCGAGTTGAGCGTCGCGGACCGTGGCGGCCGCGCGTCGTCCGCACGCCGGAGCCGACGTAGCGGCCGCCACGGCCGATGGTGCGCTACTGGAGGTTGCGCTCCAGGAAGTCGAGCAGCGCCGCGAGCCCCGGGTTGTCCGGACCCGGCTCGGCGGTGAGCACGTCGACGTGGGCGAAGCCCTCGGCGATGACCACCTCGAAGCCGCCCGCGGCGCCGCCGAAGGTCGGGAACGCCGGGTTCGGCGTGGTGGCGCTGACGACGCGCGGCGTCCCGTCGCACGACGGCGCCGTGCACGGCGCGATGCTCTGTGCGAAGGCGAGAAAGCTCGCCGGCACGGGCGCCAGGCCGTTGCTGCCGCCGATGCCCAGCACCGGCACGTCGATGTTCGCCGCCTGCGTCAGGTTCTCGATGTCGCGCCGGCCGCGACCGAGCGAGAGCGCGGTCGAGTCGAGGTTGATGGACTGGCTGCACTGCGCCGCCGCGCTGCACGACGCGCCGACGTTGCCGGCGCTGCACGTGCCCGCGGTGCACACGCCCGTGACGCTCGTCGTCGAGAGCCCGGAGCTCGGGTAGTAGAGGTCGGTGAAGTTGGTGCCGCCCGCGTAGAAGGTGCCGAGCAGGCGATCGAAGCGCGTCGGCTCCTTCTCCTGGCCCCAGACTCCGGCCGGCAGCGCCGTCGGCGCCGGACCGTTGTTGGGCAGCGCCGCCGGCGGCAGCGGCGTCTCGGTGACGTCGAGCCAGGTCGTGAGGCCGCCCACGACCGGGCCCGGCGCGCCGACCGAGGTCGCGACGAACGACGCCAGCCCGGCGATCGGACCGTCGTCGTCGATGAAGCTGCCGATGCCGCCGAAGACGGTCGCCTGCGGGAGCACGGCGAGCGTCGCCAGGTCCGGCACCTTGGCCACCGCGTTGTTCCCCGGCGTGCCCTGGCCGACTTGGAGGATGATCTGCCCGCCGTCCGGATCGAGCACGCCCTGGATCGCCGCCACCTCGACGGCCGCGAGGATGCGTGGGTTGAGGAGTCCCGCCACGACCGAGTACGCCGTGGTCGGCGGCGTGCACTTCGGCGGCACCTGGCCGACGCAGTCGGTCGCCTCGGTGGCCACCGTGCAGGCGGTCGTGCCGTCGACGCAGCGGGGCGCGCCGTCGCGCACCGCGCCGAAGAGGCCGCCGTCGAACCTGGCCTCGATGCGATCGAGCGTGTCGTCGGTGAGCGGCGCACCGCCCGTGGAGCCGCCGCCGCCCTCGAAGAGGACGAGCCCGCGTACCTTGGCGTAGCCGGCCCGGGCCGGACCGACGCCCGTCAGGTCGAAGTCGGTCGCGGCGTAGCGCGCGGCGAAGCCGGTGCCGGCCGAGTGCCCGCCGAGAAACACGTTCTGGTCGCGTGCGACGAGGCGCGCCGCCTCGACGACCGCGTCGATGTCCTGCGAGAAGACGAGGTTCGTCCAGCCGGCGATGAAGGGGACGTCGCTCGTGGTGTTGTGGAAGATCGCGCGCCGATTCGGGCCCGAGGCCAGCAGCGGGTGCAGCGGCAGGCCGAGCTCGCCGCCGAAGAGCCAGTCGAGCCCGATCTCCGGCGCGAGGAACTCTTCGGCGACGTCGAGGCCGGCGAGATCTTCGAGCTGGTTCGAGCGCCGGTCGACGCCCCACACCTCGAGCGCGAGCCCGTCCGCCTGCGCGGCGGCGACGAGGTGCTCGGCGAGGACGCGGAAGTCGCCCGCGCCGCCCTCGAAGCCCGGCACGAGCACGAGAATCCCGTCGGGCTGCCCCGCGCCCGCCCCGCGCCAGCGGGTGTAGCGGGCATGGTTCAGCGAGAAGCCCGTGCCGCCGAACTGGGTCACGAGGTTCGGGTTCGTCACCACGACGCCCGGCGAGCCCGGCGTCTGCGCCGGCTGCGCGGCGCTGGGGATGTCGAGCGTCCGCTCGGCGAGCACGCTGCGGCAGGTGTTGGTGGCGTCGCCGCTGCACACGTCGAGGAACGGCGACGCGTGGCAGGCACGGCGCCGGACCTGCCCGTTCGACGACGGCACGCACGCGCTCGCCTTCTTCACCGTCGCCTTGGTCTTGCCGGCCGCCGGCTTCGCCTCGCAGCAGACCACGCGTGCCTGCACCGGCGCGTAGCCGCACGCGCTCCTGGCGTAGCGCTTCGTCGCCTCGCCCTTGCACGCACGGCGCAGCGAGAAGACGCCGAGCGCCGGGGTGCCGTCGGTGGCGTCGGCGATCACCACCTTGGCGCACTTCACGTAGGCGCCGTGGCCGCGCGCGCCGCTCGAGCCGTCGTAGTCGGCGCAGGGACACCGGCGCGCGACCATGCCGGCGACGGCGGCGAGGTCGCGGGCATCGGCGAGGGCGAACGTGCCGCTGCGGCACTTGTCGGCGGCGAACGCCGGGACCGAGACGAGCAGGGCTAGAGCGGCGGCGAGGACGCGCATGGCGTGGAGTGAATCTGCTCGCCGGCGCGGCGGTCAAGGATTTCTCGACGCCGCCGCGCGTCACGAGGTTGCCCGCCGGCGCCGCTCCCGGCACATCTCCCCTGCCATGACGCTCGACGAGACCGTCGTCGTCGCCGCGCCCGCCGACGTCGTGTGGCAGGTGGTGACCGACCTGCCGCGCTACGGCGAGTGGAACCCGTTCGTGGTCGCCTGCCGCTCGACGCTCGTTCCCGGCGAGCCGATCGTCATGCGCGTGCGCGTGTTCCGCGCCTTCGCGCAGCCGCAGCGCGAGCTCGTGCTCGAGCACGTCGCCGGCACGCGGCTCTGCTACGGCGTCGCGCCGGATCGTCTCGGCGCCCTCGCGAGCCGCCGTTGCCATCACGTCGAGCCGCTGCCCGACGGACGCGCGCGCTACCGCTCGCACTTCGTCCTCTCGGGATGGCTGGCGCCGCTGGTGCAGACGCTGCTCGGCAGGCGCCTCGCCGCGGGCTTCCAGGCGATGACCGCGGCGCTCGCCCGGCGCGCCGAAGCGCTCGCGGCGCGCTGAGCGCAGCGCCTCTTTCCCCGGACGGCCGCCCTGGCATGCTGCACGCCATGCTGACGCTCCACCACGCCCCGCAGTCGCGCTCGTCCCGCATCGTCTGGCTGCTCGAGGAGCTCGGCGCCGACTACCGCCTCGCGTACACGAGCATCCCACGCATCGACGGCAGCGGCGCCTCCGATCCCGGCAACCCACACCCGGACAAGAAGGTCCCCGCGCTCGAGCACGACGGCGTGCTGATCACCGAATCGGCGGCGATCGTGCTCTATCTCACCGATCTCCTTCCCGACGCCGGCCTCGGCCCGCGCAGCGGCGACCGCGACCGCGGTCCCTACCTCACCTGGCTCGCGTACTACGCCGGGGTCATGGAGCCGGTGATCAACTTCGCGTTCGTCGGCCTCGCCGACCGCGCCGACCTCCAGCGTACGTTCACGACCCGTGCGGCCGTCGACGCGCGCATCCGCGCCGCGCTCGAGCGCGGACCCCACGTCCTCGGCGAGCGCTTCTCCGGCGCCGACGTGCTGCTCGCGAGCGTGGGGCAGTGGGCCCGCGAGATGCTGCCGGCTGGCCCGGCGATCGACGCCTGGCTGGCACGCTGCGGCGCGCGCCCCGCCCTGGCGCGCGCGCTGGCGAAGGACGCGGGCTGAGGTCGCCGCCCGCGCCGCCTTCACGGCGCGGCGAGGATCTCCGCCACGCGCACGGCCGCCGGTGCGACGGCGACGGGCGGCGAGCCGCCGTCGTCGCGCCGGCGCTGGGCGGCGAGCGCGCGCCAGGCCTCGCGTGCCCGGCCCGGTCGGGCTCCAGCGCGAGCGCCGCGCGGAACTGCGCGGCGGCGTCCGCGGGCCGTCCGGCGCGCAGCGTCGCCTGTCCGAGGTTGATGCGGGCGTCGGCCAGATCGGGATGGAGGCGCACGGCCTCCTCCAGCTCGGCGATCGCGCCCGGGACGTCGCCGTGCACGAGCAGCAACGTGCCGAGGCGTACGCGGAAGGGAGCCGATTCCGGGCTGCGTTCGACGAGCGTCCGCAGCAGCACGATGGCGACCGGCGCGTCGAGGCGTCCCGTGGCCAGCCCCACGGCGACGTCGGTGCCGAGACGCTTCACCTCGAGCATGTCCTTCACGTCGCGCAGGCCCTCCGTGCGGGCCGCCGGCGCCGACGAGGCGGCGTAGCCGAGCGCCTCGAGCCGCGCGCGCGCCCGCGCGTCGAGGCGCGCCTCCGGGGCGATCAGCGGCCGGAACGACGCCTCGACGTCCGCGAGCGCGCCGTCGAGCGCCGCGACCCGCGCCGGGTCGGCCGCCGCCACGTCGTGGTGCTCGGCGCGGTCGGACGGCCGCGCATACAGCTCCGGGCGCGGCGTGCGCACGTACTTCCAGTCCTCGGTCGTGAGGCTGCGCTGCGGGCTCCAGCCGTAGGCGGCCAGCGGCAGGTCGGTCTCCGCGTAGCTCACGCCCGACGCGATCGTGCCGCCGGCGAGCGCCGCGCGCAGGCTGCGCCCCCCCGACGCGGCGAGCGGCGGGCTGCCCGTCAGATCGAGGATCGTCGGCGCCAGGTCGCGCGTCGTCACGAGCGCGCCGACGGCGTGCCCACGTGCGACGACGCCGGGCCAGCGGACCAGCAGCGGCACGCGCAGGACCTCCTCGTCGAGGAGGAAGCCGTGCTCGGCGTCGCCGTGATCGCCGAGGCCCTCGCCGTGATCGGCGACCGCGACGACGAGCGTGCGGCGCGCGAGCCCGCGGCGCTCGAGGAAGGCCAGCAGGCGCGCCACCTGCCGGTCCATGAACGCCACCTCGCCGTCGTAGGAGGCCCCGGCGTCGCCGTGGGGGTGATCGGGCGCGTGTGGATCGTAGAGGTGGACCCAGGCGAGGAACGGCGCGGGACCACGCGCCGCCTCGTCGAGCCAGCCCAACGCCGCGTCGACGACGGCGTCGCCGCGGCGGTGGAGCGCGAGCCGCTCGGGCACCACCTGCGGCAGCGCGTCGCCGAGCGCGTCGTCGTAGACCTCGAAGCCGCGGTCGAGGCCGAAGCGGCGATCGAGCACGAAGGCGGCGACGAAGCCGCCGGTGCGGTAGCCCTGCTCGTGCAGGCGCGAGGCGAGCGTCGGGACGCCGTCGGGCAGGCGGCTCTGGCCGTTGAGCCGCAGCCCGTGCTCGGGCGGCTCGAGGCCGGTGAAGAGCGTCGCGTGCGACGGCAGGGTCATCGGGCTGCTGGCGTAGGCGGCGTCGAAGCGCACCCCGTCGCGGGCGAGACCGTCGAGCGCCGGCGTCTCGGCGCGGCGCCAGCCGTAGCATCCGAGACGATCGGCGCGGGTGGTGTCGAGCGTCACGAGCAGCACGTTCGGACGCGCCGGCACCCGGGCCGCGCAGCCGAGCGCGCCCATGAGCAGCCCGCACACCAGCACCGTCACGGCCCGACGCCCGACGCGCGTCGCGCCGCCGCCTCCCTGCGACCAGGTTCCGATCCCGCAGCCATGCAGGATCGGCGCGAGTCCGGCAATCCGGGTCGGCGGGCCCCGGCGGGGCCCGCCCCGCCCGTCACTGCGCGCGGGTCACCGACCAGAGGAAATCGAGCTTGGTGGCGTTCGCGAAGATCGGGTCGTCCGGCCCGATGAAGCCGTTGGCCTGGTAGCCGGTGCTGAAGTTCGGCCAGGCGGCCAGACGGTGGCAGGTCATGCAGTTCGACTGCACCCCGTCGAGCCCCTCGAGGCCGGTCTCGAGCCACGGGTTGAAGCAGACGTCGGGGGGGCCGGTGGGGGACTCCGGCGGCCCGCTCATGCTCCACGCAGTGCACATGGCGTAGTTGCGGAACTCGCGCTTCACGCTCGCGGGACGGAAGTCGCCGGCGGGGGACTCCTCGGGATTCGGCGTCCACCAGAACGTCTGCCACGTCCAGCGGTCGATCTCCTTGCTGGTGACGTGCATCGCCATCAGGGCGGCATAGTCGCCCGGCTTCAGCGGCGCGCCGGCGAGCGACGAGTTCTCCGACATGTCGGCGAGCTCGGCGGCGGTGAGCGCGAAGGCGTACATGCGATCGAGGCCGACGACCTCGCACGTCGTCGCGGTGCCGTTGCAGCTGCACGGCGTCGGCGACGCGGGCTTGGCGGTCCCCGGCGGCACGACGGCCACGCACTGCGTCCACGTGTCCGGCGTCGGGTTGACGAGGTTCGTGCTCGCGGTCGGGCCGTTCCAGTAGGGCAGGATGGTGATGCCCGCGCCCGCGATGGGCGTGAACACGGGCTTCAGCGCCATGGCGGCGCGCGGGAAGTCGACGATCTTCCGCTCGGCGATCGGCGTCGCGGGCGTGAACGACGCGTTCAGCGTGTCGAGCGTCGACGCCAGGTTGTACTGGTTCGCGCACACGTGCTCGGTCGTCGCGCGGTTGAAGCGGTTGAAGCCGGTCACCTGCTCGTTCGGCAGCCCGCCGCCGTGGTGGTGCAGCTGGAGCGGCTTCTCGAAGTCGCGCGCGTAGGGGCGCGCGTCGACCGCATCGCAGGCATAGGGGTTCGCGTCGTAGAGCTCGGAGCCGGAGAACCAGGTCTCGAACACCGGCAGCCGCTTGCCGTTGTAGCGCTCGGGCGTGCGGGCGGTGAGACCGGCCCAGATCGTCCACGCGTGCTCGCGGATGGCGCGGGTGTCGGCGGCGGCGACCAGCTCGAGCAGCCGCGCCTGGTCGCCGGGCACGCCGAACCGCGCCGGCATCGGCCGGTAGCGGATGTGCGGGATCGGCGTGAAGCGGAAGACGTTGCGCTGCCGGATCACGCGGCCGTCGACGGTGGCGGTCGCGACGATCTTCAGCCTGTTGCGCTTGCGGCCGCCCTGGAGCGGCACCTCGATCGTCGCGGACACCCCGGCGGCGCGCGGGACGAGGACGTCGAGCGGCTTGCCGTCGAGCTTCGCCGCGATCACGACCTCGGGCGCCATCGTCTGGATCACGAACCGACAGGTGTTGAGCCGCGGCACGCAATCGCTCGCCGTCTGGCACGTGGTGCCGACCAGGCCGGCCGAGCAGGTGCTGGTGGCGTCGTCGCAGACCCCCTGGATCGCGCAGGCGGGGTTCGTGGCGACGTCCACGCGCGAGTCGATGGGCGACGTGTAGGCGACGAGCGGGCCCTGCTCCATGGCGCGCACGGGCGCGGCGAGGAGGAGGGCCGAGACGAGGGCGAGCAGGAGCGTCGGCATGGCCGGCGTGCAGCAAGGACGGCGCCAGCGCGCATCGCCGTGGATCCGGCCCGCCGCCGCGACCTCGAGTCAGGCGGCCGACAGCGGGTCAGCATCCTCGACCGGGCCACGCAGCCCGCCGGCGGCGTGCCTGCCTACTCGCCGCGGGCGACGAAGCGCCCCGCCCCGTTGCGCCGTGCCGGCGCGACGTACGCGGCCTCCCAGCACTCCCCCGCCCCGCTCAGCAGCTGGGCACGGACCGGCTGGGGCCACGGCAGCGGATCGAGACCCAGGTGCACGCCACGCCCCTTGGCGACGATCTTCGCCTTGCCGGCCGCGCCCGCGACCAGCGCCAGCTGGAGCGTGCCGCGCCGGCCACCGCCGGGCACGCGCGTGCGGCTGCGGTAGAGGACCTTCGCGCTCTTCGCCCGCCAGCACGGGCGACCGTCGCAGACCCCGCCGGCCGGCGCGCTGGCGCGGGCGATGGTGGCGCCGGCGCCGTCCCAGACGCAGAGCTGGTAGTGGGTCCCGGCGAGCGGATCGCCGAAGTCGGCCCGCGTCGTCGCGGCGCCCGCCGTCCACTTCCACGTCAGCTGATCGTTCGCGTCGGGGACGCCGTCCTTCGCCGCCAAGAGCGACGTGCCGGCGCGCACGGGACGACGGCACGTCGTGCGCGGGCCGCCCGCGCAGGTCGGCGGCGGAGGCGGCTGCACGGTGAGGAACACCGCCGCCGGCGACGAGTCGAAGAGGCCGTCGTTCACGCGGTACGTGAAGCGGTCGGTGCCGTGGAATCCCGGCGCCGGCGTGTACGTCACCCGCGCCGTGTCCGACGACGGCAGGCCGAGCCGGCACGGCTGCGCCTCGATCGCCGAGAGCGTCCCGTGCGCGGGCGGCGTGACGATCGAGAACGCGAGCTCGCAGGTGAGGAGATCGCCGCCGGCCAGCCCGACGGCGACGGGCGTCTCGTACGGCGTCACCGCGGAGGCGGCGCTCGCGCTCGGCGCGAGCAGCGGCGGCGCCCCCGCGAGCGGCGTCACCACGGTGAGCAGCGGCAGGATCACCGTGTTGCCGTACACCTGCCCGACGTTCGCCGGCGCCGCCGTCGGCACCATGAACTGCCACTGCTGCGCGTCGATCTCGCTCAGCACCTCGGGGGACGCGAGGTTGTCGCTGTCGCCGGTGACGAAGTAGTGGATGCCGTGCGCCCCCCACGCGCCCTGGCGCTGCGCGCACGTGAGCTGCGCGTACGGTGTGCCGCCGGCGGCGGCGGAGTAGCCGGCGCGCACGCGCGCGTCGGTCGAGGGCTCGCCCGGCCACGGCCTCGCCGTGGGATCGTCGCCGGTGCCGTCGTCGAGGCAGGCGTCGTCACGGTAGTACGGCACCACGGCGGGATTCACGAGCGTCGTCGCGCCCTTCATCTCCACGATGTAGACGAGCGATCCCGCGTCGCCGGCGCCGGAGACCTGCTCCCAGTTGAAGAACGCCGTCGGCACGTTGAACGTCGGGTCGGGCGCGTCGAAGAAGGCGGGGAAGCCGAAGACGCCGTCGACCTGGCCGACGTCGTCGTCGACGCCGTCGATCGCGACGCCGTCCGGGCGCAGCACGTTGAAGTACCGGACCGCGACGCCGGCGTTGTAGTCCCACGACGTATAGAGCCCGTCCGGCGGAATCGGGTGGACGCGGACGTGGTACCGGTACGTCACGGCGTCGCGGTAGAACGTCTCGGTCTTGGTGACGTTGGTGCCGGAGTCGGCGCCCCAGGTCTCGCGGATGGCGCGCACGGGCCCCACCCGCTCGCCGAGCAGGGCGCTGTTCGCCTCCCAGTTCACCTGCTCGTCCTCGAAGCCGACGAGCGAGATCGTCGAGTCGGGGCTCTGCTGGAACGCGCGGCCCTTCCAGCGGTCGACGAGGTCGGGGCCGTAGACGCCGGGCTGGCCAGGCTTGGCGACGCGAATGTCGCGCACCATCCAGCGGCCGGTCGCCTGCCAGCGGTACGCGTCGGTCGTGACCACGACGCCGTCGCGCACGAAGCGGTCGCTCGACGCGCGCGGCACGCCGTCGGGCACCGCCGGGTATCCGGGCCAGCTCGCCGTGCGGCACACGGTGCCGGCGAGGTTCGGCCCGTAGCCGGTGTTGCTCACCCCGAGCACCTCGGGATCGCCGGCGGCGATGGCGTAGCGATCGATCCACTCGTCGGCGTCGGCAGCGCGCGTGTAGGTGACGTAGCCGCTCCCGGCATGGAACGACGAGCCGCCCGCGCGCAGGAAGAGGTAGACGAACTTCGGATGCAGCAGATCGAGCGGATCGACGATCGCGATCGCCTGCCCGTTCGACGTGCCCGGCGGCGTCAGCACGGCGAGCGGCGCCTGCGCCCCGGCGTCGCTCGCCATGAAGGTGATCTCGTCGTCGTCGTCGAGGCCGGCGACGGGATCGGGCGTCGGCCCGACGGACGGCGGGTAGCTCGCGGTGCAGAGACCGTCGGTCTTCTTCCACGACTCGGTGTCCCACGCGTAGGTGAGCTCCTTGTCGGTGCCGGAGTAGATCGCGAAGTCGGAGCCCGGGTTCGAGAGGCAGTAGTGGAAGCGCTCGTCGACCTGCACGGGGATCTCGCTCCACGCGAGGCCGGTCCAGCGGAAGGCGACGATGCGCTCGACCGGCACGCCCGTGCGCGGGTCGGGAGGGACGATCGTCGTGCCGTTGTGGGCGTCGCGACCGCCGGTGGTCCCGGAGGGATACGGCGCGCAGACCGTCTGCGCCGCGAGGCGTGACCAGCCCGGCACCTCGGCGCCCGTGATGGTCACCGGCTCGACCGCCCGAACGGCCTGCGCCTGCGCCGGCGCGGGCGGGAGCAGCAGCATGAGAGCGACCGCGAGGATGTGCATGGCGCTCCCGGTTATGTCCGTCTCGTCGAAGCGCGGAACTCCCGACTTGTCGGGAGACGGGCGTCCGGTGCACGGCAGCGAGCCCCCGTGCTGGCCCGAGCGCGGGCGACTGCGCTACGACGCGCCCATGCCCGCCCGTCGTCTGCTCGCCGTGCTCGCCCTGCTGCTGCTCCCCGCCGTCGCCGGCGCCGCCGGCCCGAAGCGCACCTGCAAGCAGCTGTGCGCCGCGGAGCGCCGCGCCTGCGGGCCGGCGCTGCGCGCGTGCCTCGCCGCCGCCGACGGGCGCGCCGCCCGCCGCTCCTGCCGGGTGGATCGGCAGCGGTGCCGGACGCTGCCCGCCAAGGACTGCCGTCGCATGCTGACGGAGGCCGTCGTCCCCGAGTTCACGGACCTCGCGTCGTGCCCGACGACGCCCGAGGCGGCCTGCACGAACCTCGGCCCCGACGAGCCCTGCACCGACGCCCTGCACCCCGCCGACGCCTACTTCTGGGACCGCTTCCACGCCGGCGACTACGCCGCCATCCCGTCGATCCTGGCCGGCCTCCGCGCCGGCCTCGCGGAGAATCCCGACGATCCCAGCCTCGCGCGCCATCTCCCGTGGACCTACATCTGGCGCCTCGCCGAGTCGGCGCGCGGCATCACCGCCCCCGAGCTGCTCGAGACCCTCCGGGAGACCCGCCCCGGCTTCGCACGCGCCGTCACCCTCAACGCCGGCGACGCCCGCGTCCTCGGCTTCCTCGCCGGCATCACCCTCGGCGAAGGGATCGCCCTCAACGACCCGGCGCTCTACGACGAGGGCAACGCCCTCTTCGTCCAGGGCATCGCCGCCTGGCCCGAGTTCAACTACTTCAGCTCCGGCTACATCCTCTCCCAGCTCCCGCGCGACCACCCCGGCTTCCGGCTCGCCCTCGAGCAGCAGTGGGCCAACATCGACGCCTGCGCCGGCTTCATCGTCGACCGCACCGACCCCGACCTCGCCGCGACCCTGAAGCGCGAGACGACGCTCGGCCGCCTCCGCGTCTGCTGGAACTCCTGGATCGCCCCCTACAACCTCGAAGGCTTCTTCATGAACCTCGGCGACATGCTGGTGAAGGACGGCCAGGTCGCAACGGGCGTCCAGGTCTACGAAGCGGCCCGCCTCGCGGAGAACTACGACTCCTGGCCGTACCGCGAGCACCTCGAGCGCCGCATCGTCGAGGCCGCAGAGAACGCCGCGCGCTTCGACCAGGAGCCGCCCGACCACGACCACGCCATCATGTTCCGGACGACGTACTCCTGCATGGGGTGCCACCAGGCGCACTGACGAAGCGGGACGCTTGCGCGACGTCGCGGGGAGGTCCGCTCGCGCGTCACGACCCGTCCGGCAGGCTGACCGGCCCATCGGCGCGCCCGCCCGCTACGATCCCGTCCCGTCCCGCGCCAGCCCGAGCGCGGTGAGCAGCCCGGCCAGGGAGTCCGCCTCCATCTTCTGCATGATCCGCGCGCGGTGGAACTCCACCGTGCGCGTCGCGACGCCGAGCTCCGAGGCGATCGCCTTGTTGGAGCGGCCGAGGGCGACGCGGTCGAGCACCTCGCGCTCGCGCGGCGAGAGCTGGGCCAGGTGGGCGCGGGCGGTCGCCTGACGCGCGGCCAGCGCGCGGGTGCGCTGGTCGGTGGCGACGGCTTCGCGGATGCGGTCGAGGAGGGCCTGGTTGCTGAAGGGCTTTTCGACGAAGTCGAAGGCGCCGGATTTCACGGCGCGGACGGCCAGTGCGACCTCGCCGTGGGCGGTGAGGAAGATGAGCGGGACGTGGGGGCCGCGGCGGGCGAGCTCCTGCTGCAGCTCGAGGCCGTTCATGCCGGGCATGCGGACGTCGACGACCATGCAGCCGGGGAGCGCCGGGTCGTAGGCGTCGAGCAGCTCCTCGGACGTGCCGCAGGTCCGCACCGGCAGGCCGATCGATTCGACGAGGAAGCGGAGCGCGTTGCGCAGGGCCGCGTCGTCGTCGACGACCCAGACGGTCGGCTCAGCCGACATCGGCCCTCGCGACGGCCACCGTCGGCAGGCTGAAGTGGAACGTCGTGCCGCGGTCGCGGTTGGGCGTGCTCCACAAGCGACCGCCGTGGGCCTCGACGATGCGGCGGCTGATCGCGAGCCCGAGGCCGAGGCCTTCGGGCTTGGTGGTGAAGAACGGATCGAAGACCTGCGTGCGGACTGCGGCGGACATCCCGCTGCCGGAGTCGCCCACCGACACCTCGACCAGGCCGGGGGCCGGCATCGACGTCCCGATGCGCACGCGCCGCTGGCCGCGGGTCGGGTCCTCCATCGCCTCGAAGGCGTTGCGCAGGAGGTTCAGGATCACCTGCTCCAGCTGCACCCGGTCGACCTCCACCGGCTGCGTGGCGGGGCGGAGGTCGAGCGACATCGCGACCTCGAGGCGGCGCGCATCGTTGCTCGCGAGGCGCAGCGCCGAGCGCACCAGCTCGTTCGGATCGACGCGCTCGAGCCGGCGCGTACCGTGCCGCGCGAAGTCGCGGATGCGACGCAGCACCTCGCCCGCCCGCATGGCCTCGTCGCAGATCTCGCGGACGATCGGCGCCAGCGTCTCGGCGCCGGCCGCGCCCGACTCGAGGCGGACCATGCAGCCGGTCGCGTAGCTGACGATGGCCGCGAGCGGCTGGTTGATCTCGTGCGCCAGCCCGGCGGCCATCTCACCGAGCATGCTGAGGCGGGCGGCGTGCTCGAGCTCGGCGCGATGGTGCCGCTCGCGCGCCTGCTCGAGAAGGGCCTCGGCCCGGGCACGGTCGAGCCGCTGCTGCTCCAGGGTGTGGGCGGCGTAGAGCGCGCCCGCGAAGCCGATCACGGCGCCGACGAGGAGCGAGCGCAGCGCCATGTCCGGCCCGTTCACCGCCCAGACGTTCCAGACCACGGCCAAGCCGGCGACCGTCTGGAGCGCGAGCTGCGGCCGCACGCCCCAGGGCAACAGCGTCGCCGTGCCCATCGTGAGGAGCGTCAGCATGAGGATGGCCGTCCCGGCGTCGCCGGAGAGCACGCCCGACAGCGCGGTCGTCAGCGCCAGCATGGCGGTCGTGAGGAGCGCGATCGCGATGACCCGTCCCCGCGCCAGCGGCCGCCCCAGCGCGACGATGGCGCAGAGCATCACAAGGAGCTCGACGCCCTGGATGCCGAGCAGCATCGCCGCGTGCGCCGGCTGGAAGTTCAGGTCGGCGACGACGAACGCGGTGATGCCGCCGACGACGATCGCGAGCCCGGTGCGCAGCCGCCGGACGAGCAGATCATCGCCGTCGGGTGTGGCTGCGGTCGGATCCATCGCCGGTCGCCGCATGGCCGCGGCGCGGCCCTGGCTGTTACCGCGGTCCGCCGCCGGCTGGCAAATGAAATCGCCGAGCCATGGCACCTGCGGCCAGCCACAGGCGTCTCAGGTAGTTTTCCTCGTTGACGGACAATTTTCCCGCATGCGAAGCCTCGCGCCCATGCGGACGCTCAGCCAGCCGACGACGACGATCGCCGTACGCTCCCATGCCCTGCGCGCCCTCTGTCTGATGATGACGGTCGCGTCAGCGTCCGGCGTCGGGCTCGGCGCCGCGCCGGCGCATGCCACGACCTCGCTCGGCGCCTGGATCCAGCACAGCCCCGACGACATCAACGCCACCGACGTCCCGGGCTTCCAGACCCTCAGCGGCAACGACAACGTCGTCACCCCGACGCTGCCCTTCAGCGTCACCATCGACGGCGTCGCCTACACCTCCGTCGCCATCTCCACCAACGGCTGGCTCGAGCTCGGCGGCAACACCGCCCCCAACTCCGATCCCGTCAACGACTGCCTGCCCACCCCGAAGCACACCCGCCCCTTCCTCGCCGCCTACTGGGACGACCTCCAGACCCAGGGCACCCACATCCGCTACGGCACCGTCGGCACCGCCCCCAACCGCACCTTCTTCGTCGACGCCCAGGCCGACACCGTCGCCGGCACCTCCGACGTCCTCCGCTACCAGGTGCAGATCCACGAGGGCTCCAACCTCCTCACCGTCCGCTACCGCGCCACCGAGCACCAGGCCAACGGCCAGCTCGCCACCATCGGCTGGCAGAGTGCCGGCGGCGCCGGCGCCAGCGCCCAGCCCCTCACCTGCAACGGCAAGATCCTCGACGACAACCGCCCCGACGAGGGCTTCTCCGTCGATCCCAGCGTCCCCGGCCGGCACGTCGTCTTCGCCGTCATGGCCCACAGCCCCGACGACATCACTGGCTTCACCACGCTCTCCGGCAACGACAACGTCGCCACCCCGACCCTGCCCTTCAGCGTCACCATCGGCGGCGCCAGCTACAACACCGTCGCCATCTCCACCAACGGCTGGCTCGAGTTCGGCGGCAACACCGCCGCCAACAGCACCCCCAGCGACTTCCCGCTCCCGACCGCGCTGCACACCAATCCCTTCCTCGCCGCCTACTGGGACGACCTCCAGACCCAGGGCACCCACATCCGCTACGGCACCGTCGGCAGCGCCCCGAACCGCGTCTTCATCGCCGACTTCTACGGCGACACCGTCGCCGCCGGCAGCAACGACATCGTCGCCTTCCAGGTGCAGGTCCACGAGCTGTCGAACGTCATCAACGTGAAGTACCGCGACCCGCTCGGCGTCAACGCCGGCGGCCCGCTGGCCACGATCGGCTTCCAGACCGCCGGCGGGGCGAGCGCGCTCGCCTTCCCACTGTCGTCGAACGGCCGCGTGCTCGACGACGACCGCAACAACGCCATGGCCTGGTCGATCCACGCCGGCCCCGGCGTCCCCGTGCTGCACGCCACCATCGCCCACAGCCCGAACGACATCTCGGGCTTCACCACGCTCTCCGGCGACAACCAGGTGGCCGGCGTGACCCTGCCCTTCAACGTGGTGATCGACGGCGTCGCCTATTCGAGCGTCGCGGTCTCGACCAACGGCTGGCTCGAGCTCGGCGGCAACACCGCCGCGGACAGCACGCCCGGCAACACGGCGCTGCCGACCGCCGTGCACACGAACCCGTTCCTCGCCGCGTTCTGGGACGACCTCGTCCCCGAGGGCACGATGGTCCGCTACGGCACCGTCGGCGCGAGCCCGAACCGCACCTTCGTCGTCGACTGGCAGGCGTACATCCAGCCGAGCCCCGACTCGGCGAACGACGGCATCGCGTTCCAGGCGCAGATCCACGAGACCTCGAACGCGATCAACGTCCAGTACCGTACGTCGGAGCGCTACGCGTCCGGGCAGACGGCGACCATCGGCTGGCAGGGCGCGGGCGGCGCGGCGGCCACGGCGCGCGCGCTGACCTTCAACGGCCGCATCCTCGACGACAACCTGCCGAACGCCGGCTGGTCGGTGTCGCCGATCCCGGTGTGCGGCAACGGCATCGGCGAGCCCGCCGCCGGCGAGCAGTGCGACCTGGGCGGCGCGAACGGCGCGCCGACGTCGTGCTGCACCACGAGCTGCACGTACAAGACGGCAGGCACCACCTGCCGCGCCGGCGGCGGTGCGCCGTGCGACCTCGACGAGACCTGCAGCGGGGCCTCCGCCGCCTGCCCCGCCGACGACGCGCCCGGCAAGGTCGGCCTCACCTGCCGCATCGGCTCGGGCGACGTCTGCGACCCCGACGAGCTGTGCAACGGCGTGCCCGGCGTCGCCTGCCCGGCCGACGTGGTCGCCGCACCGTCGACCGTCTGCCGCGCCGGTAGCGGCGACATGTGCGACCTCGCCGAGACCTGCACCGGCGTGCCCGGCGCCACCTGTCCGGCCAACGTCTTCGCCTCGGCCGCGACCGTCTGCCGCCCCGGCTCCGGTGACGCCTGCGACGCGCACGAGCACTGCCCCGGCCTCGCCGGCGGCACCTGCCCCGCCGACGACGCGCCGCTGAAGGCCGGCGTCGTCTGCCGCACCGGCTCGGGCGACGCCTGCGACGCGAACGAGGCCTGCACCGGCGTCCCCGGCGCCACCTGTCCGCCGGACGACGCGCCGGGCAAGGCGGGCACGATCTGCCGGCCGTCGTCGGTCGCCGGCGCCTTCTGCGACGAGCCCGAGGCCTGCACCGGCGTGCCGGGTGCGACCTGCCCGGCGAACGACGCACCGCTCAAGGTGAACGTGATCTGCCGCCCCGGCTCGGGCGACCTCTGCGACCCCGCCGAGCGCTGCACCGGCATCAGCGGCCAGGGCTGCCCGCCCGACGTGGTGGCGCCGCCGACGACGGTCTGCCGCGCCGGCTCGGGCGACGCCTGCGACCCCGCCGAGCGCTGCACCGCCGTCCCGGGCGCGCCGTGCCCCGCCAACCAGGTCGAGCCCGACGGCACCGTCTGCCGCGCGGCGACCGGCGTCTGCGACGTCGCCGAGAAATGCAGCGGCACCGCCGGGCAGGCGTGTCCCGCCGACGCATACGCGCCGGCGGGCGGCACCTGCGACGCCGACGGCGATCTCTGCACGCTCGATCGCTGCGACGGCCACGGCGCCTGCACCACCACGGGTCCGCTCGACTGCGACGACGGCAACCGCTGCACGCAGGACACCTGCGATCCGGTGCTCGGCTGCGTGGCCGCCGGCACGCCGTCGAACGCCTGCCTCGCCGGCAGCAAGGTGACCTTCCAGGTGAAGGACAGCCTCAACGACAGCTCCGACCGCCTCAAGATGAGCTGGAAGGGCGGCCCGATGCTGATCCCCGACCTGGGCGACCCGCGCGTCGCCACGGTGTACGAGCTCTGCATCTACGACGACACGGGCGTGAAGATGGCGCTCGACGTGCCGGCCGGCCCGGCCTGGTCCGCGATCGGCTCGGCGGCGTCGCCGCGCGGCTTCAAGTTCAAGGGCAACGGCAGCGCCGACGGCGTGCGCACGATCCTCTTGAAGGGCAGCAGCCTGCCGAAGGCGAGCTTCAAGGTGGTGGCGAAGGGCGGCGCGCTGCCCGACACGACGCTGCCGTTCCAGTCGCCGGTGGTGGCGCAGCTGTACGCCGGCGACGGCATGTGCTGGGACGCGACCTTCGGCGTCGCCCACACCAAGAAGAACGACGTCGGCGGCTTCAGCGCCAAGGTGCAGTGAGCGGGGGGGACGGGATGCGACGAGTGCGCGTCGTCGTGGTGGGCATGGTGCTGGCCGCATCGGCGGCCGGCGCCCCCGCGGGAGCACAGGTGTCGTCGCAGGACCGCGCCTGCATCACCGCCTTCAACGGCGCCATGCGCGACGTGGCGAAGGCGCAGGCCAAGGCCGTCGCCCGCTGCCTGCGCGGCTTCGCGTCGGGCAAGCTCGCCGTTCCGCCCGAGACCTGCATGCTCGCCGATCCCGCCGGCCGCCTCGCCCGCGCCGCCACCCGCGCGGTCGCGAAGGTGGGCGCGGTGTGCGCCGCGGCCAGCCCGCCGTTCGGCGTCACGCCGCTCGGTCCGGCCGTCGCGCGCGCGGCGATCGGCGAGGTGACGCTGCTCCGCGGCGCCATGGGCCCGACCCTGAACACCGCGCTGATTCCCGACCAGCGACACGCCACCTGCCAGGCGCGCGTGGGCGAGGCCCTCCTCAAGTGCGGCGACGCGCGCCGCAAGACGTTCGGCAAGTGCCTGGCGACGGGCTTGAAGAACGGCACCATCACCAACGCCGCGTCGCTCGCCGCGACCTGCCTCGGCACCGGCGACCTGACGCAGCCCGATCCGGGCGGCAAGCTGCGCGCCCTCTGCGGCGGCAAGGTATCGGCGACCGTCCTGCAGCACTGCCGCACGACGAACCTCCTCGACGCGTTCGCCCCCTGCCGCAGCACGAACCAGGGCGTCGTCGGCCCGTGCCTCGAAGCCGGAACCGCCTGCCAGCTCTGCCAGCTGACCAACGAGGTGGACGGCCTGGCGCGCGACTGCGACCGCATGGACGACGGCAACGGCAACAACGGCACCTGCGGCCCCGAGTGCGCCGACGGCATCGTCCAGATCGAGGAGGGCTGCGACGACGGCGGCACCGCCGACGGCGACGGCTGCTCGGCGCTCTGCCGCACCGAGCCCGGCTGGACCTGCACCGGCCAGCCGAGCGCCTGCACCCGCGACTGCGGCAACGGCCGGCTCGACGCCGGCGAGAGCTGCGACGACGGCGGCCGCACCGGCGGCGACGGCTGCTCCGCCGCCTGCACGGTCGAGACGGGCTACGCCTGCACCGGCCAGCCGAGCGTCTGCACGCCGACCTGCGGTAACGGCAGCGTCGGTGCGGGCGAGGCCTGCGACGACGGCGGCGGCGTCTCGGGCGACGGCTGCTCGGCGTCGTGCGCGATCGAGCCCGGCTGGGTGTGCTCCGGCTCGCCCAGCGTCTGCACCTTCGTGTGCGGCAACGGCACCTTCCAGCCGGGCGAGACCTGCGACGACGGCGACCACACCGGCGGCGACGGCTGCTCGGCCACCTGCCGCATCGAGCCCGGCTGGATCTGCAGCGGCCAGCCGAGCCATTGCGTGCCGGTGTGCGGCGACGGTCTCGTGCGCGGCGGCGAGGCCTGCGACGACGGCAACCCGACCGCGGGCGACGGCTGCGGCCACACGTGTCAGGTCGAGCCCGGCTTCACCTGCGCGGCCGAGCCCAGCAACTGCATCCCGATCTGCGGCGACGGCTTCATCCGCGGCAGCGAGACCTGCGACGACGGCAACCACGCCGGCGGCGACGGCTGCTCCGGCGCGTTCTGTCGCACGGAGCCGGGCTGGACGTGCGTCGGCCAGCCGAGCCTGTGCGCGCGCAGCTGCGGCAACACGCACCTCGATGCGAACGAGGAGTGCGACGACGGCAACGCCTTCTCGGGCGACGGCTGCTCGGCGTCGTGCCGGGTCGAGCCCGGCTTCGCCTGCGGCGGCACGCCGTCGACGTGCGTGCTCTCGTGCGGCAACGGCGTCCTCGATCCCGGCGAGACCTGCGAGGACGGCAACGCCGTCTCCGGCGACGGCTGCAGCGCCGGCTGCCGCAACGAATCCGGCTGGGTCTGCACCACGCCCGGCACCCCGTGCAGCCAGTTCCAGGTGTTCATCGACGGCCCCGCCCACGGCAGCTTCACGATGGCCGGCGCGACCACGGTCACCGGCCACTACACCGCCCTGCCCCCCGGCCAGGCGCAGGTCCTGATCAACGGCGTGCCGGCGTCGAACGTGAACCCGCTCACGCGCACGTTCTCGCACACGGTCGGCTTGAGCCAGCAGGCGATCTTCAACCCGATCCGCGTCTCGCTCGTGAACCTCGCCAACGGCGACGACGTGCACGCCCGCGTCGTCGTCGTCGCCGGCAGCTCCGTCGCCGACGGCGCGCTGGCGCAGCAGAGCGTCGCGATGCGCATGAACGACAGCGGCATCGACGCCATCGAACCCCTCGTCGGCGCGCTCGCCGCGGGCCAGTTCGACCTGGCCCAGCTCGTCCCCACCGGCACCGTCATCCTGCCGTGGCAGTGCTACTTCCAGTTCCTCTGGTGCTGGGCGGGCGCCGAGGCGCGCATCGGCTCGCCGGCGCCGTCGTTCGGTGCCGTGCGCTTCGCCGCCGACGCGAAGCCCAACGCCGTCACCGCCGACATCACGCTCGAGAACCTCCGCATCGACATCCACATCGACGGCACCGGCCTGGTCTCCGACTGCGGGCTGCGCCTCACGGCCCACGAGCTGCGCCTGCGGGGCGACTACACGCTCGAGCCCGATCCGGTGAACCCGTCGTTCGTCGACGTGAACCTGGCGAGCCTCGCCCCCGTCCAGTTCAGCGGCTTCCAGCGCCAGTTCATCTACGGCTCCTGCGGCCTCGTCGAAGGCCAGCTCGGCAACATCGAGCAGCTCGCCGCGGACGCCATCGCCGGCTTCATCGACGATCCGGACGGCAACGGACCCGAGGACAGCCCGCTCGCCGACGCGATCGAGGAGGCCCTCGCAGGCGTGTCGATCGCCGGCGCCGTCGGCGAAGGCCTCGGCCTCCAGCTCGACGCGCCGCTCTTCGCGGTGACCGAGGACGACGCCGGCATCACCCTCGGCGCCCACTCGCGCTTCAGCGTCCAGGTCGGTACGGACCCGGGCCAGTGCATGCCGCCGCCCGGCGCACCGGACCTGACGGCGTCGTACGCGCCGCCGGTGCCGTTCCCGGTGTTCGGCGCCACGACACCCGTCAGCGGCGCGCCCTACGGCGTCGGCATCGGCATCGCGCCCGCGGGCTTCAACCAGATGCTGCGCGGCCAGACGGAGTGCGGGCTCCTGCGCACGTCGATCACCGAGATCGACCTCGACGGCCCCGGCGGCAACCCGCCCCTGCCCGTCGACTCGACCCTGCTCTCGCTCATCGCCCCCGAGTTCGCCCAGCTCCCCGCAGGAACGCCCCTGCGCATCGACATCGCCCCGACGATGGCACCGGCCGTGACCGGTCATCCGGGACCGGCGGGCGAGCTCGAGGAGCTGCGCATCACCCAGGTCGCGATCGCGATCGTCCAGCCCGGCATCGAGAAGGTGTGGCTCGGCGGCGCCTTCGACGCGCGGCTCGGCATGCAGCTGGCCTTCCTGCCCGACGGCAGCGGCCTCGGCGTCACGCTCTCGCAGCCGGCGGTGTCGGACACGACTATGACCGTCACCTGGAACCCGCTCGGCGCCAGCGAGGCGCAGATCGAGTCGGTGCTGCCGGCGATCATCGCTCCCCTGATCCCGGACCTGGCGAGCGCGCTGTCGGGGTTCCCGCTGCCGGAGTTCTTCGGGCTGCGGCTGGCGGGGGTCGAGGTGTCGCGGAACGGCGCGTTCACCGCGCTGTTCGCGAACCTGGAGCCGTCGCCGTAGGGCCCCGAGGGGCACCGTGCCGCACCCCGGCACCAGGCTGTCGGCGGAGCGACGCCGGTTGCGGCGGCCCTGTAGAATCTACGCCGGCACGGCGGCGGGTTTCCCACGCTGGGTGGGCGTTTCGCCTGGTACGCGACGTGCAGCGATCGTGTTCCACGGATGTCCGTGCGTGGTTGCCTCGTGCTCCTCTCCCTGCTCGTGGCGCTGGCCTGTGCCCGGCCGCCCGCGGCGTTGCGCGGCGACTATCCGCGGACGACCGTCGCCGAGGCGGTCGCGGATGCGGGCGGGCGCCGCGAGGTGCGCTGGGGCGGAGAGCTGGTCGCGACCACACCGACGGGGGATCGGACCTGCTTCGAGGTGGTGGAGCGGCCGCTCGATCGCGCCGCCCGGCCGCGCGGCACCGACGAGACGTCGGGACGCTTCCTGGCCTGCGCCGCCGGCTTCTACGATCCGGCGCTGTGGGCGCCCGGGCGTGAGATGACGGTCGTCGGCAGGCTCGACGGTACCCAGACCGGCGCAGTGGGCGGCGCGACGTACCGCTTCCCGCGCGTGGACGCCGAGGCGGTGCACCTGTGGCCGATCCGCGATCCCTACGCGCGCACCTGGCCGGCCATCGGCATCGGGATCGGCGGCGGCAGCCGCGGCGTCGGCGGCGGCCTCGGGATCGGGTTCTGAGCCCCGGGGCGCGTCAGCTGCGCCGGAAGAGCTTCAGCAGCCCGCCCACCCGCACCGGCCGCCCGCGTCCGAGGACGTGCCACCACCACAGCGTCGTCCATCCGACGACCGCCATCGCGAAGCAGAACACGAACAGCGCGCTGCGCAGGTCGAGCCCGAGCGCGTCGGGCAGGACGATCGCCGCGCACACGGACAGCGCCGCCGCGAAGCCGGTCAGCGACAGCCGGCTGGCGAGCTGGTGCACGCGCAGCGGCAGCTCGTCGAGGCCCGGCGAGACCGCGCGCACCTGGAGGTTGCCGCGCTCGACGTCCGCCAGCAGCTGCTCCATCTGCGCCGGCAGGCCGCGCAGGAGGCTGCCGACCCCCGACGCACCGCTCATCGCGTCGGACAGGATGCGGGCCGGCGACCAGCGCTCGGCGACGATACGCTCGACCACCGGACGCGCGATCGCGACCAGGTCGATGCGCGGGTGGTACGTGCGGACGATGCCCTCGAGCGTCGCGGTCGCCTTGGTGAGGATCGCATACTCGGGAGCGAGCTTGATGCGGAAGCGGTTCGCGGCGCCGCCGAAGGCTTCGGCGAAGCCGCTCGTGTCGACGTCGGTGATCGCACCGACGTCGAGGTAGCCGGTGCGGATGCGCTGGATCTCGGCGCGCAGCTCGGCGAGGCTCACACGCTCGGTCGGCGTGCCCATGCGCAGCAGGACGCGGGCGATGCTCGCGTCGTCGCCGAGGATCAGCGCCAGGATCAGCGTGACGAGATCGTCCCGCTGCGACGGCTCGAGACGGCCGACGAGCCCGAAGTCGATCAGGCAGACCGTCCCGGCGTCGTCGACGAGGACGTTCCCCGGATGCGGGTCGCCGTGGAAGAAGCCGTCCACGAACACCTGCTTCACGCCGGCGCGCACCAGCTCTTCGACCGCCTGGTGCGCCGCCGGCGAATCCGGCGCGAGACTGCGCAGCGAGCCGCCGGGGAACAGCTCCATCGCCAGCACCGTGCGCGCGCTCAGCTCGGGATGCGGCCGCGGCACCACCAGGCGGCGCGCCGGATCGAGCAGGCGGCGGGCGGTGTCGAGGTTCTCGAGCTCGGCGGTGAAGTCGAGCTCGCGCAGGAGCCCCTTCTCGAACTCGACGATGACCTCGGAGACGGCGGCCAGCTGCAGCTCGTCGATCGCGGTCTCGAGCGCACGCGCCGCGAGGTACAGGAGATCGAGGTCGCCACGCAGGGTGCGCTCGATGCCCGGACGCTGCACCTTGACGACCAGGCGCGTACCGTCGGGGGCCGTCGCGCGATGCGTCTGCGCGATCGACGCCGTGCCCAGCGGCCGCTCCTCGAACGACGCGAACGCCTCCGCGAGCGGGCGGCCGAGCCCCGCCTCGACGACCTCGCGGACGGCGGCGAACGGCACCTCGGGCGCGTCGTCCTGCAGCGTCTCCAGCGCGGTGATGTAGTCCGGCGGCAGGAGGTCGCGGCGGATCGAGAGCACCTGGCCGAGCTTGATGAAGGTCGGGCCGAGGTCGGAGAGCAGGCGTGCGAAGCGCACCGCCTGCGCCGCCGGCGGCTCGACCGGCTCGGCGTCGGGCGGCCGCTCGGGGGGCACCAGCGCGGCGCCGACCAGCGCACCGAAGCCGTGACGTGCGAGCGTCGCCGTCACCTGGCTGAGGCGGCCGAGATCGCGGGCGGCGATGCCGAGCAGGGAGTCGCGGGAGTCGGGGGGAGCCATCGGCGCCGCCTCCCATAACACGCGCCTCCCGTGGCGGAGAGAGGAGACGCTACGGGAAGCGCAGGCGGCCCCGCCGGGCCGCGCTCAGCACCGCCGTGCCGCGCAGACAGGCTCCCGCCCCTCCCGGTCCCGCCTCGACGCCGACCACCACCTCGACCGGCCCCGCTCCCGGGGGCACGAAGCGCAGGGCTTCGGCCGAGGCCGCGACGGTCATGCCCCCGCGCCGTGCCCGGACGAGACGGAAGCGCCGCACGCCCGCGGCCGAGCCGATCGCGCCGGCGTCGTCGCGGAAGCGCGCGCCGCGCGCGCCGACCTTCAGCCGTGCGGCGGGCAGCCGGGCACACACGGCCGGCCCACCCGGCGCCGCCAGCTGCACGACGACGTCGCCGCCCGCGCGCGTCGTCGTGTCGGCCGCGGCGGCGAGCGCCATCGCCGACGCCTCGCCGCGCGGGACGAGGCGCAGGGACCGCAAGCGCAGCGTCGCGATCTGCGCGCAGCAGGCGGGGTCGGCGAGGTCGACGAGACCGTTGCCGTCGTCGTCGATGCAGTTGCCGCACTGCTCGGGGGGCAGCGTGGGCGGCACCGTGGCGGTCGTCGTCGTGGTGACCGTGACCGGCGCGCTGGTGCTGCTGCTGGTGGAGGTCGTGGTGGTCGAGGTGGAGGGAAGGGTGGAGGTGCTCGACGTGATGGTGGTGCTGCTGCTGGTCGTGGGCACCGTCTCCTCGAGCTGGCAGAGCGGGCTGCACCCGTCCCCCGGCGCGACGCCGCCGTCGTCGCACTGCTCGCCCGGCTGCAACGCGCCGTCGCCGCATGGCGTGACCGCCCACAGCTCGTCGCCGACGCGACCGTCGTCGGCGTAGAACAGCAACGTGCCGCCGAGGTTCGCGGGCGACTCGGGGTAGCTCGAGCGCACGAGGTTCAGGTTGTGGACGATCGCCGTGCCCTCGGACGTGCCGTCGCTGCGCCACAGCTCGTAGCCGAAGCTCGGATTGTGCGCCGTGAAGTAGAGGAGGTCGCCGACGGCGATGAGATACGACGGTACGGTCACGTCGGTGGGGTCGATGTCGCGCACGAGCGCCGTGCCCTCGGCAGTACCGTCGGTCTTCCACAGCTCGAAGCCGGTCTGGCCGTCGGTGGCGTGGAAGAACACCTGGTCGCCGACGGCCGTCATGCGGCCGGGGAGCCCGTCGGCGGACCCGGGCGAAATGTCCTTCACCAGGCGCGTGCCGGCGACCGTGCCGTCCGTCGCCCACAGCTCGCGGCCGGTAGCGACGGTGCGGCCGGAGAACCACACCAGGCCGTTCGCAGCCACGAGGCCCTCGGGGTTGGCGCCGTTCGGCGTCAGGGCGAACGTACCCGCGGGCGTGCCGTCGGTTCGCCACAGCTCGCCGCCGTTGGCGCGGAAGACGACGTGATCCCCGGACGGCGTCGGCCACCTGGGCACGGGCGGCGAGCTCGGGAACTCGGCGATCGGCGTCGTGCCCGCGGGGCTCCCGTCGGTGCTCGCGAGGACGTGCTTGCGCACGCCCGGATCGCCGGGCGACACGAAGAGCAGGCGCGCGCCGAGGGCGGCGAGCGAGACCGGACCGTGCGGCATCGGCAGCGGCACCGCCACCGGCTGCGTCCCCTCCTCCGTGCCGTCGGTGCGCCACAGGCGCGAGCCTTCGATCGGATCCCAGGCCCGGAAGTAGAGGTGGCCACCCACCGCCGTCAGCTCGGCCGGGTACGACGACGACCAGCCCGGCACGATGTCGCGCACGACGAAGGTGCCGTCGGGCGTGCCGTCGCTGCGCCACAGCTCCTGTCCGTGCGTGTGGTCGTAGGCGACGAAGTACGCGACCTCGCCGAGGCCGGTGAAGCCGTAGGGATAGGACGAATCAGGCCCCGGGTTGAGGTCCATCACCGTCGTGCCCTCGGGCGTGGCGTCGGTCACCCACAGCTCGGTGCCGAGGCCGGTGCGGTGGCCCTGGAGAAAGACGCGCGGGCCGATCGTGGTCAGGTAGTACGGATCGCCGTCACCCGGACCGGGCTCGAGGTCCTGCACCAGCCAGGGCCGGCCGCGCGCGGCGCCCGGGCGCGGCGGCAGCGGCACCTGGACCGGGACGCACGGCGTCGCCGGCGGGGAGCACGGCGGCATCTGCCACAGCTGGGTTCCCGACACGCCGTCGCCGGCGGCGAACCAGAGCCGGGCGTCCGCCACGCCGCCGTCCACGACCGCGAGCGCGTACGGGAACGAGCCGCCGCCCGGACTCAGGTCCGCGGCGAGCATGGTGCCCTCCGGCGTGCCGTCGCTGGTCCACAGCTCTTCGCCGTGCACGCCGTCGTCGGCGGTGAAGAAGAGGCGTCCGGAGAACAAGCGCAGGTTGGCCGGCGTCGAGCTGCCGTTCGGGTTGATGTCGGCGACGAGGTAGGTGCCGGCCTCGGTGCCGTCCGAGCGCCACAGCTCGATGCCGTGGGTGCCGTCGTCGGCGCGGAAGTACACCGTGTGACCGATGTGGAAGAGGGCGTTCGGGAAGGAGCCGCCGTCGGGGTTGATGTCCTTCACCCGCGTGGTCCCGGCTTCGGTGCCGTCCGAGACCCACAGCTCGTGGCCGCTGCCGTCGTCGGCGCTGAAGTAGACGCGGCCCTTCACGTCGCGGGTGCTCTGCGGCCAGGCGTGACCGAGCGGGTTGATGTCGCGCACCATCCGCGTGCCCGCGCGCGTCCCGTCGCTGGTCCACAGCTCGCTGCCGTGGACGCCGTCGTCGGCCGCGAAGAAGAGCGTCTCCCCTATGCCGACGAGATAGCCCGGGCCGGAGCCGCCGGAGGGGTTGAGGTCGAGCGAGACGGTGCCCTCCTCGCTCCCGTCGCTCACCCACAGCTCGTTGCCATGGGCGGCGTCGATGGCGCGGAAGAAGAGGCGCCGGCCGCGCGGCGTGAGCGCCGCCGGCGTCAGGTCGTGGTAGAGGAAGCCGGGCGGGATGTGACGGACGAGGCGCGTGCCGCCCTCGGTGAGGTCGCTCTCCCAGAGCTGCCCACGGCCGTCGCCGAAGACGAGACCGTCGCCCCGCCGCTTGAGCCCGTTCGGGTAGAACGGCAGGGCGGCCACGACGCGGGTGCCCGCCGGCGTTCCGTCGCTCGCCCAGAGCGCTCCCCGGGTCGAGAACACGATGGTCTGCCCGACGCCGGTGATCTCGACGTCGAGCCCGAGCGCCGACGCCAGCACGACCGGCGGCGCCGACCCGTCGCCGGCGGCGGCCCAGACGCGCCATCCGCCCTCGTCCTCGTGGTAGGTCGCGAAGACCAGGCGGCCCGCGACCTGGCGCAGGAAGGCCGGCGCCGGACCGCCGTCCGCCTGGACCGCGGCCGCGGCGGTGCCCGCCGCGAAGAGGGCCGACGCGAGCAGAACGATCACGATCGAACGGCGGGAGCTCAGCATGCGTGCTCGCTGGCTCCTGCAACGGTCGTTCCGGCGCGCGCCCGGACCGCGAGGATGCGCGCGCGGGGATTTCCGCTCGCACCGCGTCCGACCATCGGGCCTCGGCCCGTCCATCGGGACGAGACGCACCCTGCGCAGATGCAGGGTGGCGCGATCCGGCACGACGCCGACTGCGACGCGGTGGAGAGCCGACATGGACGGAATCTTTCCTTGTGGCCGCCAAATCCCGTGTGGTACGCCCGCGCCTCCCGCGGGACGCTTCCGCGGTCCGGTGCGCTCGCTCACGCGGCCCTGCGGCCCCGAGCGCTCCGATCCCGAGTCCGAACGGAGGAGACACGATGCGACTTGCCCGGACACTGCTCGCCCTGACGCTCGGCGCGGGCCTCGCCCCCACGCTCGCCGGTGCCGCGACCCACGTCGTCGACGTCGACGGAACCTACGACGCCGGCGCGAACGCCTGTGCCGGCACCGATCCCGCCTTCACGACGATCCAGGCCGCCGTCACCGCGGCGGCCAACGGCGGCGACACGATCCTCGTCTGCCCCGGCACCTACGCCGAGGCCCAGATCGTCATCGACAAAGGGCTCACGGTGCAGAGCGTCGCCGGCGCGGCGACGACCATCATCGACGGCACCGGCGGCACCGGCCTCGCGATCGCGGGCACGGTGCGCATCATCGCCGCCACGGGCGACGTCCGCTTCGACGGCTTCACGGTGCAGAACGCCAAGGCCGGCCCGAGCAACGTCAAGTTCAACGTCCGCGTCGGCTCGACCGCGACGGTCACCATCACGGTGGTGAACAACGTGCTGGTCGGCCTCGACAACCCGGCCGACACCAGCGACTACGGCCTCTACGCGGCGGGGCCGAACGCCAACGACACGCTCGTCTTCCAGCACAACACGCTGCGCCGGCACAGCGCCAACCCGATCCTCATCGAGCGCCACAAGGGCCCGACCGACGTCAGCTACAACGACTTCGACCGCGGCGTGCGCTCGGCGACGACCTCGGCGTACGTGAACATGAGCCACACCAACGACGCCGTCACCACGCTCCAGAAGGTCAGCCACAACACGATCGATCTCGGCAACGACCCGGGCCCGTACGACGCGAGCACCGCGAGCAGCGGCGTCTCGTTCATCGGCGCGCTCACGGGCACGACCCTGGGCACCTTCGGCAACGTCGAGATCAGCCACAATACGTTCGTCAACGTGCGCGGCTTCCGGCGCGCCATCCAGCTGTCGAACTCGGCCAACACCGTCGCCATCCAGGCGAACGGCGCGATCAGCAACGCCCTGATCGCGTGCAACACGATCTCGGGCCCCGGCGAGGCGGGCTCGGTCGGCGTGCGCCTCTTCGGCTACACCCCGAACCCGACGCTCTCGAACAACGCGATCACCGGCGTCGACGTCGGCCTCGCCGCCGAGCCGCGCAACGGCCACGTCGTCGACACGGCGACGGCCGAGGAGAACGCGTTCGAGACCGGCACGCGGGCGGTCGACTGGCAGTCGACCGGCGCCCTCGCGGCCGAGCGCAACTGGTGGGGTGCCGCGAGCGGCCCGACCGACGCCGGCAACCCGGGCGGCACGGGCGGCGTCATCGCGGCCACGGGCCCGGTCGACTACGTGCCGTGGCTCGGCACCGGCGCGGACGCCGACGCCGGCCCGTGCTTCGTCCCCGGCGGCCTCGATCAGTGCAACGGCGTGCAGACCTGCACCGCGCCCGCCACCTGCTCGGCGCCCCCGCTCGCCGACGGCACCGCCTGCGACGACGGCGACGCCTGCAGCACGGGCGACGTCTGCACCGGCGGCGTCTGCGCCGGCCCCGGCACGACCTGCGGCGACGGCGTCGTCGACGCCGCCTGCGGCGAGGTCTGCGACGACGGCGCCGGCAACGGCACGAACCTCTGCTGCTCGGCGACCTGCACCGTCGTCGACACCGACGGCGACACGCTCTGCGACCGCGACGACCCGTGCACGAACGGCGCGCTGGCGACCAAGCAGAGGCTGACGGCCGTGAAGATCACCGCCCCCGCCGGCAACGACAAGCTCAGCCTGAAGGGGCAGGCCGTGCTCGTCCCGCCGCCGCCCCTCGATCTCGTCGCCGACGGCGTCCGCGTGCTCGTCGTCGCGGCGAACGGCGGCAGCGTCGTCGACGCGACGATCGCGGGCGGCGCCTACGACGCCGGCACCCGCACCGGCTGGCGCGTGAACGGCGCGGCGACCTCGTGGACCTGGAAGGGCCCGGGCACGGCGACCGCCGGCATCACGAAGGTCGGGGTCAAGCTGAAGCCGTCGGCGCCGGGCTTCGTGAAGTTCAAGGTCGGCGGCAGGAACGGCACGTACACCGTGACGGCGCCCGAGCTGCCGGTGACCGGCATCCTCGTCCTCGACCCGCCGGCCGCGAGCGGCGGCCAGTGCATCGAGGCGCGCTTCCCGGCGCCCCCGCCGGCGAAGCCCAGCTGCACGCTCCAGAGCGGCGGCGCCACGCTCAAGTGTAAGTAGCCCGCAGCCGGTGGAGACGGCGGTCCCGCGCGGCACCGTCTCCACCGGCCCGGCCGCGGCTCAGCTCCGCGTCGGGTCGCCCGGGGCAGCGTCGATCGAGTCCGGTACGCCGTCGAGATCGCTGTCCTGGGTGCTGCGCCCGACGAAGAGCTGGAAGTGGATCGGCAGGAAGACGTCGAAGACGAGCCGATCGAGCTCGGCCGTCGGCACGACGATCGTGTTCCAGATCACCTGCCCGCCCGCGAGCCCGTCCATCATCGTCGTGCGTGCGATGGTGATGACGGTGAACGCGCCCGCCTCGACCGCGATGTTGGACCCCGCCGCGAAGATGCCGGGCGCCAGCGTCGCCTGCGCCTCGTTCACGCACACGGTGCGCACGGGGCCCGGATTGCCGAGGTACTGGAGCGCGCCCCCGACTTCGGCGTCGCGCAGGCTCCGGACGCCCCGGCTGACGTCGCCCCAGGTGCCGTAGAAGCGCCAGACCGCGGCGCCGTCGCCGCGGTAGAGCTCGACGCCGACGCTCTGCTCGGCGGCCAGCTGGAACGGCGACCAGCCCGGCGGGTAGAGGAACCCCAGCAGCGGATAGCCGGTGTGCTGGAACGGGGTCCATCCGAGGCCCGCCGTCGGGATCTGCGCGAGCGGATGGAAGACCCCGTTCAGCCAGTCCCAGTAGGCCGCGAGACCGCCGCGGGCCTCGGGACAGAGCGACGAGGTGTCGACCGGCGTCCCCGGCCCCGCGCACGCGGCGGCCGCCGGGCCCGTGCCGGCGGCGCAGCAGCTGCGGCAGGCACGCAGCGCCGTGCCGCATCCCTGCTTGAAGGACTGCAGCTCGGTCCGGGCCCGGCGGACACACGGCTTGCGGTCGGTGCCGAGCGCGCACTGGCTCTTCGCCGAGCGGAAGATGCCCTTCGCTCCGCGGAGGCAGGTGCGCTTGCTCGCGGCGCAGCTCCGCCGACATTCCGACGCCGCCGACGCCGTCGCGGGGCTGCCGACGACAAGCAACGCAGCCAGAAAGCTCATCAGGAGGGCCGCAGATGCCATGCGGAGCCGGATCGAACCCATACCCCGTGGTAACGCCCTCGCGGCCGGAGTTCGAGCGAAATGTGCCGGTCAGGTGGCGAAACCGGCCCAGGCTGCCCGGCCGATCCACCAGACGGCGCCGAGATATCCCACCGTCGTGACGACGAAGCTGATCCCGACGGCGGCGGCGAACGGTCCCCCCGGCTCGCGGCCGAGGCTCGGATCGATCGCCAGGGCGACGAACGCGGCGGGGTTCGTCACCGAGCCGATGCACATCGCCGCCAGCACCACGGCCGGCGGCACGACCCCGAGCGATTCGAACATCAGGTATGCGACGAAGAGCAGGAGCGCCATCAGGAGGAAGTCGATGTGCGCTCGCAGGAGGTTCTGCGAGTCGGGAAAGAGCCGCTGCGCGGCCGGCAGGCGCAGGCCCCGGACCGCCGTCAGGCACCAGGCGAGCACGAGCGAGGTCGCGAGACAGAAGCAGGCCACCAACACGATCCATTCGAGCCCCATCGTCCCTCCGCCCTATCACATTGCTTGCCGACGACGATCCGCTTCGGTACCCCCTCCCCGTTTGGCGCTCGTCCCATCGCACGTCCCTGCCGCACCGACCGGCGTCCGGTCGAGCGGCTTCCTCCCGGAGCTCGAGGCGCTGCGCGGCGTCGCCGTCCTGCTGGTCGTCGCCTTCCATACCGACCGCATCCTGAGCATGCCCCTCGAGCTCGCCGGGATCGAGACGCGCACGACCGTGACGACGCCGTGGCGCGCGTTCATCCGCAGCGGCGACACCGGCGTCACCCTGTTCTTCGTGCTGAGCGGCTTCCTGCTGGCGCTGCCGTTCTTCGCCGAAGCGCGCGGCGGACGCCGTGTGAACCGCGGCCACTATGCGCGACGCCGCGCGCTGCGCATCCTGCCCCTCTACTGGACGCTGCTCGCCGTCACCACGATCCATCTGGTCGCCGCCGGCCGATCGCCGCTCCCGATGCTCTCGTACGCCGTCTTCGCGAACGGCCTCCTGCCGGTGGCGATGCCGGCGCCGCCCTTCACCAACGTCCTCTGGAGCCTCGCGACCGAAGCGCAGTTCTACGTGCTGCTGCCGTTCCTGCCGGCGGTCGCCGTGCGGCCGCGCCTCGCCGCGGCACTCCTCGTCGTCTACCTGATCGCGTACGGCGCCTGGCTCGCCGGACTCGTTCCGATGTCGTTCCTGGCGACCTTCCGCATCGCGCACTCGGTCTTCGGCCGCGGCTGGGTGTTCCTCGCCGGCATCGCCGCCGCATGGCTCTACGAGCGCCACGGCGCGGCGCTGCGCGCCCGCGCCGCGGCCACGCCCTGGCTGCGCAACGGCGCCAGCGACCTCCTGCTGCTCCTCGTGCTCCTGGCGCTGGGCACGCTGCTGCTCTGGGTGCTGGGATTCCGGGACGGCACGGCCGCGATGCCGCCGGTGGTCGTCTGGCACGCGCCCGAGGGCCTCTGCTGGGCGCTCGTCGTCCTGCTCGTGCTGCTCGCCCCGCTGCGCATCGGGCCGCTGTTCCGAAGCCGCGCCCTCATGGGCCTCGGCGTGCTGTCGTACTCGATCTACCTCTGGCACATGCCGCTGCTCCACTTCTTCCTCTGGCCGCTCGCCGAGCACCTCGGCCTGCGACCCGAGGGCTGGAACCGCGACGGCCTGCTCGCCGCGGTCCCGATCATGGTCCTCGTCCTCGCCGGGTCGACGCTCACCTACCTCGGCATCGAGCGGCCGTTCCTGCGCCGCAAGGCGCAGGTCACGCTCTGACGCCGCGCGACGACGCGAGCGCCAGCTGGCCGCAGGCGGCGGCGATGTCGCGTCCCCGCGGCCAACGCACGAGACAGCGCACGCCCGCCCCCGCCACCCGCCGCTGGAATGCGAGCACACGCGCCGGCGACGGCGGGACCAGCGTGCTCCCCGGGTGCGGGTTGTGCGCGATCAGGTTCACCCGCGCCGGAATGCCGGCGAGCAGCGCGACCAGGCGGTCGGCGTCGTCGTCGCCGTCGTTCACGCCGGCGAAGAGCACGTACTCGACGAAGTGCACGCGCCCCGGCGTACGCGCCGCGTCGTCGCGCAGCGCGCCCAGCAGCGCCGCGATCGGCCAGGTCCGCGTCTGCGGCATGAGCCGCCGGCGCGTCTCGTCGGTGGTCGCGTTCAACGAGAGCGCGAGGCTCGCCGGCGACGCGGCGAGGAAGCGGCGCATGCCGGGCAGGACGCCCGACGTCGACACCGTCACGCGCTCGGCCCGCAGCTGGAGCGGCGGTCCGGTCAGCACCGCCACGGCGCGCAGCACGGCGTCGAGGTTGTCCATCGGCTCGCCCATGCCCATGAAGACGACGTTGCGCACGGGGGCCTGCGCATCGGCGCCGGCGCGCGCGACGAAGACCTGCGCCAGCATCTCGCCCGCGTGCAGCTGGCGGCGGAAGCCGAGGGTGGCCGTCGCGCAGAACGCGCAGGCGCGCGTGCAGCCGGCCTGGCTCGAGACGCAGACGGTGCTGCGCCGCGGCCCCGGGATACGCACCGTCTCGACCTCGGCGCCAGGCAGCGCGAGCGCGTACTTCGTCGTGCCGTCGGCGGCGCGCTCGCGGCGCGCGACCGTCGGGGGCTCCAGCACGGCCGCCGCCGCGAGCGCCGCCAGCGCGCGCGCCCCCACCGCGGGCAGCGTCTCGGGGAGGGCCGCGGGCAGCGTCGCGCGCGACCAGAGCCAGCGGCCGAGCGCGAGCGCCCGCGACCGGCTGCCGAGCACGACGGCGAGCTCGGCCACGGTCATCGCCAGCAGCGGCCTCATCGGGCCCCGTCCCCGAGGACGAGGGCGGCGCGCGCTCCGAGGCCGAGCAGGCGATGGAGGCCGCGCCGTGCCGTCGCCGGCAGCCGCCGCAGCGGCGGCAGCCGTGTCTCCAGCATCGTGAGCGTCATGGCGCCGAGCACGTCGCCGCAGATCGCCAGCGAGCGGTCGCGGAACTCGGGACGGAGGACGTCGAACACCATGACGACGCGGTCGCGATCGGTGTCGTTCCACACCCGATGACGATACGCCTCGTTGAACGCGAACGCCTCGCCCTCGCGCCAGCCGCGCCGCTGGCCGCCGACCTCGAGACCGCAGGCGTCGGCGTCGCCGGGGACGACGAGGCCGAGATGGCAGCGGTAGGTCGCGTTCGTGTCGCCGTTGTGCGGCGGCAGCCGCGCCTGCGGCTCGAGCAGGTTGATGAAGGCGGAGGTGAGGTGCGGAATGGCGCGCAACAGCGCCACCGTGCGCGGGAAGTGCGCGCAGTTGTGACGATACCAGTGGCGGTAGGTGACGAAGTTGACGCTGCGCCAGCCGTGGATCTCGACGTCGTCGGGGACGAAGCTCTCGCGCAGGCGGTGGCGCGCGACGTGGGCCGCGTACTCGTCGCGGATCGTCGTCCAGTGGCGTTCGACCTGGTCGAGCCAGGGGCACTCGGCGCGCGCGTAGAAGACCGGCGCGGGCTCGCGATAGTCGCCGTAGATGCGGAAGTAGGGCCGGCTCACGACCGCCAGCCCTCCACGCGCAGGAGCGGTAGGTTCTCCCAGTAGTTGAGCGGCCCGGCGTCCGGCAGCCCGAGCTTCCACGCGTCGACGGAATGGGCCTGGAGGAGCGCGCCCAGCATCAGCTCCCAGGTGTCGAGATACGGCGCCGCGCGCCAGCCCTCGGGCCCCTCGGGGGCCGGCGGCAGGGTCGCGGGCTCCGTGCCCGGCGGCGGCGCCGGCGGGATGCCGACCAGCCACACGCGACCGCCGTCGCGCAGCGTCCGCTCGACGCGTGCCAGCTCGGGCGCGACGGCGGCGTTGCCGAGACGCAGCTTCGCCTTCACCTCGGCGTGCAGGTGGAAGCGGTGCTCGGGGAAGTCGGGCAACGTGATCCAGGGCGCGGCGCCGCGGTAGTAGCGCTGGAACGTGATGCCGCAGTACCACGGCAGCACGACGACGAGGTCGTTCGGCCGCGCCTCGCGCGCGATCGCCTCGGCGACCAGATCGAGGTTGGTCATGCGCACGCGCGTCGCCGCGGCGACGTCGCGCGCCGCCAGCAGCGCGACGAGCACCACCGCACCGGCCCGGATCAGCTCGCCGCGCGGCACCCGGCGCGCAAGCAGCGCGGTGCCGACGTCGCACCCGAGCGCCGTCACCGCCATCAGCGGCAGGTAGTACCAGAACTGCGTGCGCACGCTGATGTAGGAGAGATACGCGAGGTAGCCCGCGAGCGCGGCGACCACCGCGACCCCGACGTAGAGCGCGCGCTCGCGGTCCCGTGCCTCGACGGCGAGCAGGCATCCGGCGACGCCGAGCAGCCCCGCCGTCGCCCACGCCCAGGCGAGTACCGGCACCTCGGGCGCGAGCGCGCCGGCGAGCATGGTCACGAACCAGCTCGCGCCGTACGTGCCCTGCTCGACCGGCGCCAGCTCGGCCGCGTAGCGCACCGACGGCAGGTTCACGAGCATCGACGCCGCCGCCGCGGCGCCGAGGCCCAGCACCGCGCCGGCGAGGCGCCAGGTGCGCCGCCGCAGGCACACCGCCGCCGCGCCCAGGCAGAGCGCGAGCAGGAGGAAGCAGTTGCCGAAGTACGCCTGCACCGCGAGGATCGCCGCCGCCTGCGCGACCGCGAAGCGGCGCCATCCCGGCGTCTCGACGAACGCCCACAGCGCTCCGAGGCACCAGACGATGCCGACGACGCCGAGCCCGTAGCCGCGCACCTCGTCGCCGTAGACGATGGTGTTCGGGCTCGACGCCAGGAGGAGCAGCGTCACGAGCGGCGCGGCGAGCCCGAGCCGCCGCCCACTCCACCACACGGCGGCCAGGATCGCGGCGCCGACGACGAGGCCGATGCGCCGCAGATCCGCGTCCGTCTCCCCGAGGCCGGCACGGATCCAGCCGTGCAGGACGAGCACCCAGGCGACGGGGAACGAGTCGAGGTGGCTGTGCGCGACCACCTCGGCGAGGCTCGGCAGCCCGGCGACGTTGACGCTGTTGACCTCGTCGCGCCACAGCGCCCCGGCGTGCCGCACGTAGGCGAGGTGCAGCGGGACGAGCCCCGCGGTGACGAGGAGGCCCACCGCCACGGCGGTCCGGCGGGCCGCCTGCCCGCCGCTGCGAGCGCTGGTCTGCGGGGGCATGTCGGGGGCTGATAGTCGAAGTGGCCGCGAGGGTCACGCGCTCCGGCGGGCATCTGTGCGGGCGGGCGTGTCCGGTCCCCGCACGGTGGCGCCTGCGTACCCAATCGCCTCCTCGCCGTTTGCCCGCCCCTTTTCCCGACCCCTCTTGCCCGGACCGCCCCCACCTCATACGCCGCCCCACATGAACGATCCGAGGCGCGTCCGGCGGCGCCCGCGGGAACGCGGATGAGGCCGCCCGAACGGCCCGCCCTGACCCGATACGCCTACGGCGTCGCCTGCGTGGCGCTGGCGCTCGCCGTCTCGCTCGCGCTGCGCGCCTTCGACCTCGAGGGCTTCCTCTTCCTCATGGCCGTCGCCGCGGCGATCTGGTTCGGCGGCGGAGGCCCCGGCGTGGTCGCGGTGCTGCTCTCGATCCTGGCCCTCGCCTTCTTCTTCCTGGCGCCCCTGCGCACCTGGTCGATGCTGCCGAGCCAGGTCGCCTACTGCATCGTCTTCGCGATCTTCGCCTTCATCCTCAGCCTGCTCATCGGCCAGCGACGGCGCGCGCAGCTCTCGCTCCTCGGCGCGCACGACGACCTCGAGCAGCGGGTCCAGGAGCGCACCGCCGAGCTGCGCCGGGCGAACGTCGAGCTGCGGCGCGAGGCGAGCGAGCGGCAGCGGGCCGAGGCGGAGATCCGCCGCCAGGCCACCCTCCTGAGCCTCGCGCACGACGCCGTGCTCGTACGCGACCGCGACCACCGCATCACGTACTGGAATCGGGGCGCGGAGGCGGCGTACGGATGGACCGCCGCGGAGGCCCTAGGCCAGGTGAGCCACGTGCTGCTGCGTACGACCTTCCCCATCTCGCTCGAGTCCATCCACGCGATCACGCTCGCCCAGGACCGCTGGGAGGGCGAGATCGTCCACCGCCGCCGCGACGGCAGCACCATCGTCGTCGCGAGCCGGTGGTCGCTCCAGCGCGACGAGCACGGCGTGCCCACCGGCATCCTCGAGATCAACAACGACGTCACCGACCGCAAGCGTGCCGAGGAGGCGCAGCGGCTCGCCGAGGCCGAGCTGGCCCGCGTGACGCGGGTGTCGACCCTCGGCGAGGTCACCGCGTCGTTCGCCCACGAGGTGAACCAGCCGCTGGCCGCCATCGCCAACAACGCCAACGCCTGCCTCGGCCTCCTGCCCGACGGGCCGGCCCTGGCGGAGGTCCGCGACGCCCTCGGCGACATCGTCCACGACGCCGAGCGCGCGAGCGCCATCATCGCCCGCGTCCGCGCCCTCGCGACGCGCTCGACCCCCGAGAAGATCCCGCTGCGGCTCACCGACGTGACGGCCGACGTCGTCGCCCTCACCGCGGCCGACGTCGCGGCCCGCGAGGTCTGCCTCGACGTCGACGCCGACGCCGACGTGCCGATCGTGTGCGCGGATCGCGTCGAGCTCCAGCAGGTCCTCCTGAACCTGCTCGTGAACGGCATGGACGCCATGCACGCGACCCCGCCGTCGGAGCGCGTCCTGCGGATCAGCATCCGCCGCGACGTCCATCACGGGTCGCCCGCCGCCACCGTGCGCGTCGCCGACCGCGGCGCGGGCCTCGGCACGGTGCAGATCGCCCGTCTCTTCGACGCCTTCTACACGACGAAGTCGAACGGCATGGGCATGGGCCTCGCCATCTGCCGCACCATCGTCGAAGCCCACGGTGGCCGACTCTGGGCGGAGGCGAACCAGGGCCCGGGCGCGACCTTCGCGTTCACCCTGCCCGCCGCGGCGGACGCCCATGGCTGACGCGGACGCGATCGTCTTCGTCGTCGAGGACGACCCCTCGGTGCGCCGCTCGACCGAGCGCCTCGTCCGCGCCGCCGGCCTGCGCGTGCAGAGCTTCGCCTCGGCCCGCGAGTTCCTCGACGGTCCGCGCCCGGACGTCCCGGCCTGCCTCGTCCTCGACGTCCGCCTGCCCGACCTGAACGGCCTCGATCTGCAGCAGCAGCTCACCCTCGCCGGCGTCCATTTCCCGATCGTCTTCATGACCGGCCACGGCGACATCCCCATGACCGTCCGCGCGATGAAGGCCGGCGCCGTCGAGTTCCTGACCAAGCCCTTCCGCCCCGACGACCTCCTCGCCGCCATCCAGGACGCCCTCGCCCGCGCCCACGCCGCCCACCGCGCCCACACCGCCACCGTCTCCCTGCGCCACCGCTACGACTCCCTCACGCCGCGCGAGCGGGAAGTCATGCGCCTGATCGTCGCCGGCCTCCTCAACAAGCAGGTCGCCTGGGAGCTCCAGACGACGGAGCGCACGGTGAAGTTCCACCGCGCGCACATCATGCGAAAGATGGAGGCGGGGTCGCTGGCGGATCTGGTGCGCATGGCGGGCGAGCTGGGCGTCGGCACGGGGTGACCGCGCCGGGCGCGCGCCGACGTCACGGGCGCGCGCTCGCCTGGCGATCGCGGCGCGCTCCGCGCGTGCCGACTGCCGTCATCGAGCATGGCCGGATCGTGCTCCGCGCTGCTCCCCTGTCCCAAGGGACAGCTACCCGTCCGCCCGGCGGCCCGCTACGTTCCGCCTCGACATGAGCAACGACTCCACCGCCGCCGCACCGCTGGTCGCGATCGTCGACGACGACGCGTCGGTGCGGCAGTCGACGTGTCGGCTGGTGCGGGCGCACGGGTATCGGACGCAGGGGTTCGAGTCGGCGGAGGACTTCCTCACCGACGGCGGCGGCGGGGTGGCGTGTGTGTTGCTCGACGTACGGATGCCGGGTCTGGGGGGGCTCGGGCTCCAGCGGCGGCTCGTGGAGAGTCGGCCGGGACTACCGATCGTGTTCCTGACGGCGCTCGCCACGGAGGAGGAAGAGCGCCAGGCACGGGCCGCCGGGGCGGTCGACGTGCTGCGGAAGCCGGTCGCGAAGGACACTCTGTTGCGCGTGCTCCGAACGGTGCTCGCGACACCGACGGCAGGTGGAGGACTCGTCCCATGAGCATCAGCAGCACCGGAGCGCTCGCCTCGCGCGCGCGTGTGGTCACCCCCTTCCACGCGCGGACCGCGCCGCGGAAGGCCCCCGCGGTCGGGTTCGTCTTCGACGACATCGTCGGCGCGTCCCCGGCGCTGCGCGGCGTGCTGGCGCGGGCGCAGCGGGTCGCGCCCACCGACGCGACGGTGCTCGTCACCGGCGAGACCGGCACCGGGAAGGAGCTGATCGCGCGGGCGATCCGCAGCCGCTCCCAGCGCGCCGCGGGCCCGTTCGTGAGCATCAACTGCGCCGCGACGCCCGCGGCGCTGATCGCCTCCGAGCTGTTCGGCCACGAGCGCGGGGCCTTCACCGGCGCGCTCCAGCGACGTCTCGGCCGGTTCGAGCTGGCGCACGGCGGCACGCTCTTCCTCGACGAGGTCGGCGAGCTGCCGCTCGAGATGCAGATCGCCCTGCTGCGGGTGCTCCAGGAGCGCGAGTTCGAGCGCGTCGGCGGCTCGCAGCCGATCCGCACCGACGTCCGCATCATCGCCGCGACCAATCGCGACCTCGGCGCGGCCATCGCCGCGGGCGCCTTCCGCAGCGACCTCTACTACCGCCTGAACGTCTTTCCGATCGAGATGCCGCCCCTGCGCGAGCGACGCGAGGACGTGCGCGCCCTCGCCGCCTTCTTCCTCGAGCGCTACGCGCAGCGCGCCGGCAAGACGATCCGCGGCATCGAGCCGCTCTCGCTCCAGCGCCTCGAAGCCTATCCGTGGCCGGGCAACGTCCGCGAGCTCGAGAACGTCATCGAGCGCTCGGTCATCCTGTGCGACGGCGACCTCTGCACGGTCGATCCGCGCTGGCTCGTGCCGCCGCCGGCGTCGCCCGCACCGGCGGAGGTGCCGGGACCGTTGTTCGAGCAGCTCGCGAGCCAGGAGCGCGCGCTCATCGAGGCGGCGTTGGCGGCGACCCGCGGGCGCGTCTCCGGCCCCGGCGGGGCCGCGGCGCGGCTCGGGCTGCCGGCCTCGACGCTCGACTCGCGCATCCGCTCGCTGCGCATCAGCAAGCATCACTTCAAGGCGATGGCCTGAAGGCGCCCGGGGCCCGGTCCCGCCCCGCGGCCAGCGGCGCCCGCGCGGCGGCAGCGCGAAGCAGCTCGGATCCTCCGCGCCGGCGGCGGTGAGGAGGTCGCCGTCCGTGGCGGTGACGTCGCCCAGCGGCGCCGCGTGGGCGTAGGCCTGGAACTGCGTCTTCGTCATGTGGACCGCCCACGCCGGCTTGGCGGCGAGCCGCCGCGCCCAGTCGTCGACCGTCGCGTCGAGCGCGTCGGCGGCGACCACGGCGTTCACCAGGCCGAGGCGCTCGCTGCGCGCGGCGTCGAGGCGGTCGCAGAGGAGGATCACCTCCTTCGCGCGCGCCATGCCGAGCTCCCGGATGAGCCGCGGTACGGCGCCCCAGGTGAGCGGGATGCCGAGGTCGACTTCCGGCACGTGCAGGAGCGCGTCGTGCGCGGCGAGGCGGAAGTCGCACGCCATCGCGAGCACCACGCCGCCGCCGATCACGTGGCCGTGCAGCCGCGCGATCGTGATCGCCTCGAGGCGCTCGATCGCCTGCAGCGCGCGGCGGCCGAGCTGCGACACCCACCGGCGCTCGCGCGGCCCGGCGCCCGAGCCGCGCGCCAGCCGTGCCGGCGGATCGGTACGGTCGGCGCCGGCGCAGAACGCGCGCCCGCGCCCGCCCAGCACCACCACCTGGGTCTCGAAGCGGCGCTGGAGCGCCTCGAACGCCGCGACGATCTCTTCGAGCGCGGCCGGCCCGAGCGCGTTCAGCTTCTGCGGGCGGTTCAGCCAGACGCGGGTGATCGGGCCGTCGTGCTCCAGGGTCAGGGTCTCGTAGGTCATGCCGCCTTCTACGTCGCACCGCGCCTGGCCCGCGAGCCGCGCGACCCGGTAGAACGGCGCGCGATGGAGATCGGCCTGAACCTCCCCGTCATGGTGCCCGGCCTCGACCGCGGGCGTCTCGAGGCCTGGTGTCGCAGCATCGACGAGGGCCCGTTCTCGACCCTCGCCGTCGGCGAGCGCATCAACTTCCCGAACCCCGAGCTGACGGTCACGCTCGGCGCCGCCGCCGCGTGGACGCGTCGCGTGCGCCTCCTCTACAACGTGCTCGTCCTGCCCATGCACCCCGAGGTGCTGGCGGCGAAGCAGATCGCGACCCTCGACGTGGTCTCGGGCGGGCGCGTCGTCGTCGGCGTGGGCGTCGGCGGGCGCGAGGAGGACTACGCCGCCCTCGGCGCGCAGTGGGACCGGACACGCCCGCGACGCCTGGAGCGTCAGGTCGCCCGCATGCGCCGCGTGTGGGCGGGCGAGACGGTCGTTCCCGGCGCGCTCCGCCCGGTCGAGCCCGCACCGCTCCAGCCCGGCGGCCCCACGATCCTCGCGGGCTCGATCTTCCCGCCCGCGATCGCACGCGCCGCGCGCTGGGCCGACGGCCTCTGCGGCTTCTCCTTCACGCTCGCCCGCGAGGAGCTCGACTACGCCTTCGGCATCGCCCGCGACGCCTGGCGCGACGCCGGCCGTCCGGCGCCGCCGCGGCTCGTCACCGGCACCTTCGTCGCGCTCGGCCCCGACGCGCGTGCCCAGATGGACGCCTACCTCCGCCGCTATCTCGACTTCATGGGCCGTGCGGCCGAAGGCCTGATCCGGCTCGTGCCGACGATCGGCGCCGGCGCGGTGCGCGACGCCGTCGCCCGCGCCCGCGACGCGGGCGCGGACGAGGTGATCCTGGCGCCGACCACCGCGGATCCGGACGAGGTGGCACGGCTCGCGGACCTGGTGGGCTGACGGCGTCAGCGGGGGGGCGGACCGCAGAGGTAGGGGGCGGTCGCCGGCGCACCTTCGTGAGGGGGGAAGGCGCCGATCGTGATGCCGCTGCCGGCGCCGGCGACGGTGACGACGCGCTCCCGCCGTCGTGGTCACCGGTGTATCCGCCCGCGAACACGTCGCCGCGGCGATCCACGCCGACCGCGCGCGCGCTCGACGCGGTGCCGGCGGGATCGTCGACGACGCGCGTCCACGCGGGCGTGCCGTCACGCACCGACACCGCGGCCACGACGAACCGGAGACGCGTGGCGCGGTCGCCGGTCGTCAGCGGGACGACGAGCTACTGCCGCGCCCCGAGCACCGGCGCACCGAGCTCCGCGACCTCGCGAGCGAACGCGAGCGTGCGCTCCCATCCGGTCGCGACGGCCGGCCACGCGAGCAAGAGCCCGCCGAGGAGACGGCCGGCGGCGATGGCGTGCGGCCTCGTCACGCGGACGAAGCTACCTGCCGCCGCGCCCCACCGTCCATCCGGCGAAGGTCGTACCGCCCGACGCGCCGGTGCCATCGCCGTCGCGGTGGCGTCAAGATCTCGACACCGTCGCCACGGCCGCGAGGCCTCGGCCCTCGCCGGCGCGGGTCCCGGCGTCCGCAGCCGGAGGCACGTCGGTTGCTTGGGCGTCGGATGCCCGCGACCGGGACAGGTGCGATGCGTCCGGGGCGGACGCCGTGGCCCTGGGCCTCACTGGTCGCGCTGGCCACCACGGCGACCGCGTGGCCGGCGGCCGGGTACGGGGCGCTCGTCATCTGGGCGGCCGGCGACCTGCCCGGCACCGGGACGCTCTGGATCTTCGGCTGGCCGTTCGTCGTCCAGCTGCTCCTGGCGACGGTCCTGCACCTGCTCGCGGTCGGCGCCGGGGCGCGGCTCGGCGTCCCGCCCCTGTTTCCGGCCCTGCGTGCCCTCGACGAGGCCGTCGCCCGGCGCGACGATCTCGCTCGCCTGGACGCGCTCATGCTGCGCACGGCGCTGCACGCGGCGACGCGCTTTCCCGTGTGGGACATGGGCGTCGGGCTCGTGCTGTCCCTCTGCGTGGTCGCGACCTCGGCGCTGCTCGAGTGGCACGTCGCCGGACCGGAGTCGCCCAACGTCTGGGTGATCGTGCGCGGCGGCTGCTACGCGACGCTGCTCTACGTCACCGCGAGCCTCGCGCTCGGCGAGCTGCTGACGCGCCCGGTCTGCCGCGACCTCCGGCGCGCCGCCGCGGCCGCGGGCCTCGCCTGCTACGACGGCTTCGTCATCGGCAGCGGCTGGCGCATCGGCCTGACCGTCGTGCCGACGCTGACGGCGCTGCTCGTCGCCATGGAGATCGGGCTCGCGGTCGAGGACGGCGCGCCCGCCTTCCTGGCGCTCGTGGCCCTCTCGGGGCTCGTCGCCCTCGGCCTCAGCTGGCTCCAGGCCGAGAACGAGCGGCGCGCCGTGCGCGAGCTCAGCGCCGCCTGCCACGAGCTCGCGGCCGGACGCGACGCCGTGCTGGTCACCGGCAGCATCGCCAGCCTGCCGCTCGAGATGGCGCACGAGTTCACCGCCGCGGCGCGCCGCGTGGGCGACGATCGGCGGGCGTCGGGGGCCCGCTATCGTGCGCTCTTCGAATCGGCGCTCGACGGCATCGTCACCATGGACGAGCGCGGCCGCATCCTCGAGTTCAACCCGGCCGCCGAGCGCACGTTCGAACGGGCGCACGCGGCGCTCATCGGGACCGCGACGATCGACGATCTGCTTCCGCCCGCCCTCCAGCCGCCCGAGCAGATCGCCGTCTCCGAGGCGCTCGCGACCGCCGATCCCGGCGTGCTCGACCACCGCGTCGAGCTCATCGCCGCGCGCGAGGACGGCGCGACCTTCCCGGTCGAGCTGGCGGTCACGCGCATCCGCGTCGACGGTCCGCCGGTGTTCACCGGCTTCCTGCGCGACATCACCGAGCGCAAGCGGGCCGAGGCGGCGCTGTCGACCTCGCAGCGGCTCGCCGAGGAGGAAGCGGAGATCGCGGCGGCGCTGCTCCACGTCGGCCAGGCGTTGGGCGCGCACCTCGACGCGCCCGACGTGCTCGAACGCGTCAACCGCCTCGCCGTCGAGGTCCTCGCCTGCGACTGGAGCAGCACCTACATGTGGGACGAGCGCCGCCAGAGCTTCCGCCTGCGCGCCAACGTCGGCTCGCCGCCCGAGATCGTCGCCGAGATCGAGCAGGTGGAGTTCACCGCGGACACGTTCCCGCTCGTCACCGCCGTGCGCCGCGGAACGCTCGTCGAGCTGGCCGGGGCGGAGGCCGAGGCCCTCGCGCCCGCCTGGCTCCTGCGCCGCTGGAACGTCGGGCCGATGCTCGCCGCCCCGCTCGTCCGCCGCGGCGAGGTGGTCGGCATGCTGCTGAGCGGCTATCGCGGCCGGCGGCCCGGCCGCTTCACGCGCCGCCAGCATCGGCTCGCGCTCGGCACGGCGCAGGCGGCGGCCGTCGCGCTCGAGAACGTGCGGCTCATCGCCGACCTCCAGGCCGCGAGCCGCGTGAAGTCGGAGTTCCTGTCGACGATGTCGCACGAGCTGCGCACGCCGCTCAACGTCGTCCTCGGCTACGTCGAGATGGCGCGCGACGAGCGCCTCGCCGACATCGACCGCCGCAGCGCGCTCGGGCGCGTCGAGGGCGCCGGCCGCGACCTCCTCCAGCTGATCGAGAGCACGCTCGAGATCGGGCGCATCGAGGCGGGGCGCGACGACGTGCGCGTCGCGACGCTCGATCTCGCCGTCTTCTGGCGCGAGCTCGGCGCCGCGTGCGCTCGCCTGCCGCGGCACGAGGGCGTCCTCCTCCACTGGCGCCCCGCGCCGGACGGCGCCGAGCTGACCAGCGATCCGCGCAAGCTGACCGTCGTCGTGCGCAACCTCGTCGGCAACGCGCTCAAGTTCACCGCCACCGGCTCGGTGTCGGCGTCGCTGACGCTCGACGGCGACCGCGTCGTGCTGCGCGTCGCGGACACCGGCATCGGCATCCGCCCCGAGGACCAGGAGGTGGTGTTCGAGATGTTCCGCCAGGCCGACGGCTCGGACACGCGCCAGCACGGCGGCACCGGACTCGGGCTCTACCTCGTGCGCCGCTTCGTCTCGCAGCTCGGCGGCACCGTCGCGCTCGAGAGCGAGCCGGGGCGCGGCGCGATCTTCACGGTGACGCTGCCGCGCGCGCTGCCCATCGTCGGGCTGCGCGCCTCGGCGTAGGCGCCGCCGCTCACTCGGGAGGGGCTTCGAGCCCGAGCGCGATCGTGCTCGCGTGCGCGATGAGCCACTCCTGCGCGGAGAACGGCGTCGCACCGCGCGCCGGCTCGCAGCGACGGTAGGTGCCGTCGGCGGCCATCGCCCAGGCGTTCGAGCTGTCGTCGAGGTAGGGCTGCAGGATGCCCTCGCGAATGTGCCGCAGCAGCGACGGATGGGTGATCGGCACGAGCGTCTCGACACGGCGGTCGAGGTTGCGGCCCATGACGTCGGCGCTGCCGATCAGGGCTTCGGGCGTGCCGCCGTTCTCGAACCAGTAGATGCGGCTGTGCTCGAGGAAGCGGCCGACGATCGAACGCACCCGGATGCGCTCGCTGAAGCCCGGTATCCCCGGCCGCAGGCAGCAGATGCCGCGCACCACGAGATCGGTCTCGGCGCCGGCGGCGGCGGTCTCGTAGAGCGCGTCGATCAGCTCGGGATCCGTCAGCGAGTTCAGCTTGAGGACGACGCGTGCCGGGCGCCCCGTCTCGGCGTGTGCGCGCTCGCGCTCCAGGCGCTCGAGCAGGCCTTCACGGAGATTCACCGGGGCGACGAGGAGGCGGCGGTACTCGCGCTGGCGCGAGACGCCGGTGAGGAAGTTGAACAGCTCGAGGATGTCCTGCGTGACGTCCGGATCGCAGGTGAAGAGCCCGATGTCGGTGTACAGGCGCGCCGTCGACGGGTTGTAGTTGCCGGTGCCGACGTGCGCGTACGTGCGGATGCCGCCCGCCTCGCGGCGCACGACGAGGCACAGCTTCGCGTGCGTCTTCAGCTCCGGGAAGCCGTACGTGACGTGCGCGCCCGCGCGCTCGAGCGCGCGCGCCCACTCGAGGTTGTTGCTCTCGTCGAAGCGCGCCTTCAGCTCGACCATGACGGCGACCTGCTTGCCCTCCTCGGCGGCCTCGAGCAGCGCCTCGACGATCGGCGACTTCGCGCCCACGCGATACAGCGTCTGCTTGATGCCGATGACGGCCGGGTCGGCCGCCGCGGCCTCGACCATCGCCTCGACCGAGCGGAAGCTGTCGAACGGGTGATGCACGAGCACGTCGCCGCGGCGGACGGTGGCGAAGAGCGCCTCGGCGCGGCAGATCGCGTCGGCGGCGTGGGCCTTGTGCGTGGGCCAGCGCGCCGCCGGGATCGACAGGTCGGCCAGCTCGCCGAGCACGTCGAGCCCGAGCAGGCCCTCGATGCGGTTGACGTCCTCGGCGTCGAGCTCGAGGAGAGCGGTGAGGCGATCGCGAACGTCGGCGGTGGTCTCCTCGCCGACGTCGAGCCGCACCGGCTCGCCGAACCGCCGGCGGCGGATCGTCTCCTCGATCATGTCGACGAGGTCGCCGGCTTCGAGCTCGCGGATTTCGACGTCGGCATCGCGCACGACGCGGAACCGCGCCGCCGCGACGATCGGCACGTCGGGAAAGAGGTGGTCGAGGTGCCGGCGCACGACGTCTTCCAGCAGCACGAAGACGTGGCCACGGCGGCCGACCCGGACCAGGCGCGGCAGGACCGTCGGGATCTTCACGCGCGCCAGCTTCGGGCGCTCGCCGCCGTCGTCGACGAGCACGCCGAGATTGAGGCTGCGGTTCGAGATGAAGGGCACCGACGGCGCCGGATCGAGCACGAGCGGCGTACAGACCGGGAAGACCTCGCGCTCGAACCAGCGGCGCAGCTCGCTCTGCCGGCGCGCCGTCAGCTCGGCCCAGGGCAGCACCTCGACGCCGTGCTCGGCGAGCGCCGGCCGCAGCTCGGTCGTCCACACCTGGCTCGCCGCATGGCGCATGGGCGGCACCAGCGCGGCGATACGCGCCAGCTGCTCCTCCGGCGAGAGGCCGTCGGGCGACGGCTCGACGACGCCGCCCTCGACCTGCTCGATCAGGCCGGAGACGCGCACCATGTAGAACTCGTCGAGGTTCGACTCGAAGATGGAGAGGAATCGGCACCGCTCGAGCGGCGGGTTCTTCGTGCTCTCCGCTTCGGCCAGCACGCGCCGGTTGAACTCGAGCCAGCTGAGCTCGCGGTTCAGGTAGCGCGGCGCCGGCGCCTCGGTCGCGCGCGCGACCCGACGATGCGTCCGGGCGGGCACGGGGCGGGGGGCGGCGGACGCACGGGTTCGCGGCATGACGGCGGCGGCCATCGTCGGTGGCCGCGGGGCGGCTGTCAACGTCCGGGCATGGACAGGGCCGACTCGGCACGCCAGAAACCGCACATGGCGTCGCCCTTCCACGCCGGAGAGCGCGCGGTGCAGGACCGCGCCGGCGTCCGCCACATGGCCGACAAGGTCGGCAACGGCATCCGCCCCGCGTTCCCGGCGGGCGCGGCCGAAGCGCTCGCCGAGCTGCGGCTCGCGATCGTCGCGGCGGCCGACCTCGAGGGACGCCTCTGGGCTTCGCCGCTCAGCGGTCCGCCCGGGTTCCTCGACGTCGGTCCCGACGGCCTCCTCCACGTGGCGACGACCGTCGCCCCGGACGATCCCCTCGCGGCGCGCCTGGCGCACGGCGGGCCGGTCGGCCTCGTCGTCTTCGATCCCGCCAACCGGCGTCGCCTGCGCGTCAACGGCGACGCGATGCCCGCGTCCGGCGGCTTGCGCGTGCGCCCGCGTCAGGTCTACGGCAACTGCCCGCGATACATCCAGCGCCGCGTCCCGCTGCACGACGCCACCGGCGCCGACGCCGTGCCCGGCCCCGTCGCCGCCGGCGCAACGCTGACGCCGGAGCAGGCCGCCCGCCTGGCGCGCACCGACACCTTCTTCGTCGCCACGCTGCATGCCGACGCCGGACCGGACGCCTCGCACCGCGGCGGCACCCCCGGCTTCGTGCGCGTGCGCGCCGACGGCGGCGCGCTCGCGTGGCCCGACTACGCGGGCAACGCCATGTTCCAGACCCTCGGCAACCTCGCGGTCGATCCGCGCGCCGGCCTCCTCGTGCTCGACTTCGAGCGCGGCGACGTCCTCCAGCTATCCGGGACCGCCCGCGCCGACTGGGACGCCGCCCGGGCCGACACCGTGCCCGGCGCCGAGCGCATGGTCGACTTCGACGTCGCCGCCGTGCGCGAGCGCGCCGCCGCCGTCCCGCTGCGCTGGCGCCGGCTCGACGCCAGCCCGCACAACCCGCCGGCCGCCTGAGGCGCCGTCAGGGCACGACGTAGCCGAGCGCGCGCAGCTGCTCGCTGCGACGGGCGTCGACGGGCGGCGTGGACGTGCGCGGCAGGCCCGGGGTGCCGAAGGGCGGCAGCGCCCCGAAGAGTCGCCGCACGACCTCCGGATGCGTCGCGGCGAGGTCGTGGCGCTCGGTCGGATCGGCGCCGAGGTCGTACAGCTCCGGCGGCTGCCCCTCGAAGGCGATCAGCTTGTACGGGAAGGCGATGACGGCGCGCCGGCTGCCGTCCGCACGATCCTCGGGACGGCAGAGCAGGCGCTGCTCGCGCACCAGCGTCTCGTGGAGGATGGTGGCCGGCGGCTCGAGGCGCAGCACGTCCGAGAGCGGATCCTCGTACTCCGCCACGACCGGGCTCGCCGGACCCGGAGCGTCCGGGCGCGTCGGCAGCGGACGCCCGGGCCCGCTCGCCCACGCGCCGGTCCATGCGACGACGGTGCCGAACACGTCCGCGGTGGGCACCGGCTGGTCGATCACCGCCGGGGGACCGGGCACACCGTGGATCACGAGCGGCACGTGGATCAGCGCCTCGGACAGCCCGACGTCGTGCACGATGCGCCGGCGCTCGCCGAAGTGCTCGCCGTGGTCGGACAGGACGATCACGCGGAGGGCATCGTCCGGACGCTGGCGCCGCACGACGTCGAGCACGCGCCCCAGCTTCTGGTCGGCGAGCTGCACGCCGTGCAGGTAGAGCCGGCGCAGCAGGGCGATGTCGTCCTCGCGCCCGTCGGTGGCGCAGCGCAGCCCGCCGTGCTCCTCGACCGCGCGCTGGGCGTCGTCGAGCGAGACCCAGGGCGCCAGGAACGGATTGTCGGTGCTCACGGGATACGGGTCGTGCGCGTCCATGATGTTGACGAAGACGAAGAATGGGCGCGTCGGATCGCGACGGCTGAGCCACGTCCCGACCCGATCCGCCAGGTCGCGCGGGGGCGGGCCGCCGTCGCGCCAGAGCTGCGGCGCCGCGAGATTCTCGAAGCGCGCGAAGCCCTCGTGGAAGCCGAGCTCCTCGCTCAGCCACGGGTTCTCGGAGAAGCCGGCGGTGTCGTAGCCCGCGAGCATCACCGCAGTGGCGAGCGTGCGATGGCGGCCGGCGAACGACGTCCCCGCCCGCAGCGTTCCCGTCACGCTGGGCCGCAGGCCCGTGAACATCGCCGCGTGCGACGGCACCGTCCAGCTGCCGGCGGCGTAGGCGCGCTGGTAGCGGATGCCCGTGCGGGCGAGCTCGTCGAGGACCGGCGTGGTGCCGTCGACGTGGCCGTACGCGGAGACCGCGTCGGCGCGGACCGTGTCGAGCACGACGAGCAGCACGGACGGGCGCGCGCGCTCCGCGGCGGCGACCGCTGGCCCGGCGGCGAGCAGCAACGAAAGCACGGCGACTGCGAGGTGGGAGCGGCCAGGGCGCCGGGGCGACGAGCCCGGCGTCTGCGAGATCTGCGGCACGACGACAGGGTACCCGCCCGCAGCCTCGGGGTCAGCCGCGAATTGCACCTGCGGTCGCGAGACGGCCGCCAGCCGTCGATTCGGCGCCCGTGCCGGCGCGGGCCCGCGCCCGGCGCCGCCGCGCCGGGCGTCAGAAGTCGAACCGCCGCGTCAGCCGGAACGTGACGATGGTGGCTTCGTAGTCGTTGCGGGGTCGCGACGGCTCCGCGAAGGTCACGTGCCGCACCTCGATGCCGGGCTCGACGATGGGATGCCGGAAGGTGAGGAACATGCCGGCGTCGATGCGGCTCACGTCGAAGCGCTCGTTCGCCGGCAGCCCGGGCTCGAAGCTCGGCGCCAGCGTGTCCTTCGAATCGACCCACACGACGTTCCAGCCCGTCGACCAGCCGTAGCCTGCGAGCGTGAAGTCGTAGGTGAGCGTGCTCGTGATGACGTCCTCGCTGCCGCGCTGGAGCGACGTCTGCGGGCGGTAGCGCGGGGCGAGATAGACGAGGTTGCTGAGGTCGAGGTCGCGCCGCGTGTAGCCGGCGAAGGCCGTGAGGCCCGGGAGCGGCGTCAGGCTCACCGACACCGTGTTCGCGAAGCGCTGCACGCGGCCCCGGAAGTCGGCGTTCTCGAAGCTGTCGGCGGTGAAGTCGTAGGCCAGCTGCATCCAGTCGCGCGGGCGCGCGCGCAGGCCGGCGGCGCCGCGGTTGTCGAAGGTGTAGGCGATCTGGCGCGACGGCACCGCCGGCGCGCCCTGCCCGTCGCCGGGGATCGTCCACGGGTCGTCGATCGTGACGTGGTCGTAGCGCAGGTAGCCGTCGAGGAAGCGCCACGGCTTCCAGCGCGCTTCGGCGACCGCGCCGAGGACGTCGGTCGACACGCTCTGGTCGGCGATCGAGAAGGCGGCGTCGCGGCGCGCCCACTGCACGCCGGCGCGCATCGCCAGCGACTTCGCGGGACGCACCTCGACGTCGGAGGTCACGCGATGGAGGCGCACGTGGTAATCCGTCGCCGTCCGCAGGCGACCGGGATCGAGGAGCGCGTCGAGGTCGCCGTCCTGCTCGCGGTCGTCGTAGCGATACGACAGGCGCAGCGTCGCCATGCGGGCCAGGCGGTAGCTGGCGCCGAGATCGAGGAGCTGCGTGTCGAGCGACGCGCTGCTCGCGTCGATGCGCGTCGACGGCCCGTCGTCGTCCGGAATGGCGCTGGTGCCGTCGCGGTAGCGCGTGCGGTCGTAGGTGAGCCCGGCGTGGGCGTAGACGTAGCCGCCGGTCAGCTCGAGGCGGTCGCCGACCGGCCGGCGTACCCGCACGCGCGTGATCGGGATCTGGATGTGGTCGTCGGCGGTGCTCTGCCAGCTCGCCAGCGTGAATCCCTCGGCCGGGTCGACGCCGTCGGTGTCGCGCGGCCCGTGCAGGCCGTAGCTGCGGGCGACGTAGCGATACTCCTGCTCGAGGAAGAACGCCGTGCCGAGCGTCGTGAACTCGGCGCCGAGGCTGCCGACGTGCGTCACCTGGCGCTGCGGTGCACGCACGACGAACAGGCCGCCGCCCGGCACCGTCACCGTCGACGTGCCGCCGCCGTCGCGCTCGTAGAGGCGGTAGCCCGCGATCAGCGTCGGCCAGCCCTCGGGGCGGACACGCAGCTGCGCGATGCCGTTCGTGCGCGTGACGTCGAAGGCGTGGAGGTCGGCGAGGCGCACGTTGCCCGGCACGCCGGCGCGGAAGAGCTGCGGCTGGTCGTAGAAGTACTGCGAGCGCGTGAAGTCGACGCGCAGGTCCCAGAGCTTGCCCTCCTCGGCGGTGAGCACGAAGCGCGACACTGGCTCGTCGCCGGGCGTGTCGACCTCGAGGTGGAAGCGGTCGACGGGGACCTTGGCGGGATCGTGGGCCTCGCCGTCGAGCGAGAAGAGGAACAGGCGCCCGCCCGAGTGCAGGTTGTAGTCCTCGTCGTAGCGGTTGCCCGAGCCGTCGACGTCGACCAGACGGTAGCCGGCCGAGACCGCGCCCGTCAGCCGGTACGGCAGCCGCGGCTCGGGCGGCGGCTCCTCGGCGCGGCCGCTGCGTGCGACCAGCACGAGCACCGCGAGCGCCGCCACGACCCGCCTTCGCATCACGGCTCCAGGAAGCGCGGATCGCTGTTGGATCCGTGGATGGCGACGTGGCAGCTCGTGCAGTCGCGATAGCTCGGCTGCCTGTGGCTCGCCGGCGTGCCGGCATGGCATTGGTAGCAGAGCTGCGCGACCTGCTGGAAGCGCAGCAGATGGCGGTTCACGCTGCCGTGCGGCTCGTGACAGCCCCCGCAGCCCTCGAGCGTCAGGCCGATGTGCTCGAAGACGAACGGTCCCTCGACCTCGCCGTGGCAGCGCACGCAGGTCGTCTGGCCGGTGTCGCGCAGGAGCGCGTGGTCGGTGCTGCCGTGCGGCTGGTGGCAGTCGGTGCACGACATCACGCCCTCGGGCACCTTGTGGTGCTCGGGCAGCGCGAACTGCGAGCGCACCGCGGGGTGACAGTGCTGGCAGAGCGCCGTCGTCACCTCGCGCGCGCGGAAGCTCGGCCCGCGCAGCGGCTCGGGGATCGGATCGGTCGCCTTCAGCATCAGGCGGCCGATGCCGCCGTGCGGGTCGTGGCAGTCGGTGCAGGCGACCTCGGCGGCGGCGTGGGCGCTGCCGTCGAAGTGGTAGAGGGCGGGATCGGCGGCGTGGCAGCGCAGGCACGGCGCCGCGCGCTCACGCGCCGGCTCCGTCTCGGCGAACGTCTGCAGGTTGCCCGCCTCGCCGCCCCCGCCGTCGACGTGCGCCTGGCCGGGGCCGTGGCACGCCTCGCAGGCGCGCTGCTCCGGCGGCCGCGCCGGATCGTCGAGGACGCCTGCGTGCGGCGTCGCGAGGTAGCTCTCGTTCCAGTCGGGATGGCAGGCGGCGCAGACCTCGGGGCCGGCGAACGCCGCGGGGTCGGGCGGCGGCACCGGCTCGGCCTTCATCGGCGTCATGCCCGGCCCCGTGCCGGGGCCGCACGCGGCGAGCGCGGCGACGAGGACGAGGAGCGCGCGCCTCACGGCTCGAACCCCGCGGCGTGCCGGTGGCACGGCAGGCAGGAGAACGTGAAGTGCGGCGCCCCCGTACCGTCGGCGCGATAGAACTGCGTCGTCGTGTGGCAGATCTCGCAGACGCCGGTGCCCGGCGCCGAGGCGCTCGCGAAGCTGCCGTCGGCGCGGCCGTCGAGGTTGTCGAAGACGATCGGGCGCAGGCCGCCGCTCGGCGTCTGGATCGTCTGCAGGACGAGGTCGATGTTGGTCGAGCCGTGCGGGTCGTGGCACTGCGTGCAGGGCATGCCGGCGCCGCCGGGCGCGTGCGTCTGGTTGGCGGGATGGCAGGTCCGGCAGGCCTCGGCGCTCTGATGCCCCGGGCCGGGCGTCGGGCTCACGGTCGCGTGGCAGCTCTCGCAGGCGCGGCCGCTGTGGCCGCTCGGCATCGCCAGCTTCGCCGCCTCGGTGCCGTGGCAGAGGGCGCAGTTCTGCGGCGTCGCCACCGGCGCGAAGGCGGCGGCGTGGTCGTGGCAGAGCGTGCAGTCCTCGGTGAAGTGCGGCGCCCCCTGCCCCTTGCGAGTGTAGAACTCGGTCTTCGTGTGGCAGGTCTCGCACAGCCCGTGCCCCGGACGGGTCGGGTCGGCGAAGCTGTCCGGCGCGAGGCCGGCCGTGCTCGTGAACGTCACGGCGCGCAGCTTGCCGCGCGAGCGCACCAGGGGGGCGATCAGGTCGAGGTTGCTGCCGCCGTGCGGGTCGTGGCAGCCGAGGCAGTTGCGCGTCTGCCGGCGGCCGGTGCGCGCCGCCGCCTTCTCCGGATGCCCCTGCACCACGCCGGCGTGGCAGGTGTCGCAGGTCGGGATCGTGCGATGCCGGCGGCCGACGCGGTCCGGCCGCCGGTCGGCATGGCAGGCGATGCAGTCGAGCGCCGCCGCGTGCCCGTCCGGAAACGTGTACGCCAGCGCCTCGTCCCGATGGCAGACGCCGCACACGCCAGCGCTCGGCACCGCCTGCGCCGACGCGACGGCGGCGAGCAGCACCCCCAGCACCGCCGCCGCCGGCCCCGGTCCGCTCCCCCGACGCCCACGCATCGTCCGTCAGGGCGACGCCGCCGCGTGCACCACCGACACGGCGAACGCCGCACCCTCGCCGTGACAGGCGCCGCAGGCCTCGCGGCCGTCCACCGTCGTGTTCAGCTGTGCGTGCAGGGCCGCGTCGCCGGTGTCGTGGCAGGACAGACACGCGTCCTGGATGGGCGGCGTCACGCCGACCACGTTCTCGCTGCTGCCGGCGATCTCCGAGATCACCGTCGGCAGCACCCCGGCGGGCAGCGGCAGCAGGTACGACCCCGAGACGTGGCACTGCTCGCAGTCGGCGCGATTGCCCGGGAAGCGGACCTCGGCGAAGTCGATCGCGGCGGGGCCGAAGCCGTAGATCACGTAGGGGATCTGCGTGAGATCGTCGCCGGTGTGGATCTTGTGGAGCATGTGCTTCAGATCGATCGGCTGGTTGCGGGGATCGGCGCCCGAGACGGTCACGCGGCGCGCGAAGTCGGTCATGTTCGGGTTGTGGCACACGACGCAGTAGTCGGTCTGGTTGCGCAGCCCGCCGTGGATGCTGAAGTCGACCGAGAAGACGCCGTGGCACGAGCCGCACTTCTCCTGTGCGACGACCGTGCGCCGGGGTACGAGCGGCGATCCGTCGATCGGGAAGTCGAGGACGACGTTCTGCATCGCCTCGTTGACGCTCTGGCCGTGCACGGTGACCGAACGCCGCGCCTCGAGGCCGACGCGCCAGCTGCCGGTCGCGCCCGCGGGAACGCCGTTGCCGACCGTCGTCGTGTAGGTGAAGACGCCGCTGCCGTCCGGCCCGGTGAGCGTGCCCGAGGCGCCGCCGCCGAAGATCGTGGGCGTGGTCACGTGCGGCGTCGCGCCGCCGAAGTCGGTGGTCGGTCCGCTGAGCGCCAGCGCGACGCGATTCAGCCCGGTGAGCGTCGTGAGCGGCGTGCCCGCACCGTTGCGCAGCCGGAACGTCACGATCACCGCACCGCCGGCGGCGCCGCTCGCCGACAGCAGCTCGCCGGCGAGACCGGCGAGCGTCGCCGAGCGCGCCGGAATCGTGTGCGCGCCGGTGACCGAGATGTCGAACTCCGTCCCGCTGGGCGTGTGGCACAGGCGGCAGAGCGTGTCGGGCTGCGCGCCGGCGACGTGGTTCGTGCCGGGCGGCCCGGCCTCGGTCGTGGTCTCGCCCGGGTTCACGTCGTCGTGGCAGCCGGTGCAGGCGCTGGTCGACGGGCGCGTCGCGTAGGTCTCGTGGGTCGCGCCGTCGGCGTGGCAGACGGCGCAGTTGCGCGTGTCCTGCGGGAAGCCGACGCCGGTGGCGGTCGCGCCCGTACAGGTGCCGTCCGGGCAATCCGCGTCGCTCGCGCACGGCACGCCGGCGAGCGCGCCGCCGGTGCAGGCCAGGACCTTCTCGGCGAACACGATCGGCTGGTTCTGGAAGCCGATGATCTCGTAGACGCTGCCGACCGGGCCGCCGACGATGCTGGGCAGGTCCTTCCCCTGGTGGATGCGGTGGACCATCTGCTGCAGCTCGATGGAGTTGCCGCTCTCCGGGTCGAAGCCCTGGTCGGTGTGGCAGAGCTGGCAGAGCCCGACCTCGCGGCGCGCCCCGCCGTGTAGCGCGAGCGGGTCGTGACAGCCGTTGCACTGCGCGGTCGTCGTCACCTGGCGCACCACCGTGACCGGGGCGCCGGACGGCACGAAGTCGAGGAGCGGGTTCGCCACCAGCGTGGCGCCGGCATAGCTGCGCTCGACCTGCGCGCCGACGGTGTGCGTCGCCGTGGCCGGGAAGCCCGCGGGCAGCGTCGTCGCGAAGGTGTAGGTGTAGACGCCCGTCGCCGCGTCGACGAGCGCCAGCGTGCCGCCGGCGTCGTAGCCCGGCTGGCCGGGCGACGGCACGACGTAGCTGCGGTAGCGCGTGAAGTCGGTGGTGAAGCCCTCGACCGTCTGGTTCACGACGTCGAGGCGGGCGATCGTGAAGCGCACGCGCGCCTGGGCGGGGTTCGTGGTGGCGCCGAGCACGGGCGTCACCGGCACGCCCGCGCCGTCGCCGAGTCGGAAGGTGACCGTCACGGTGCCGGCGCCGGCGACCGCGGCTGCGGTGATGGCCGCCGTGAGCCCGGCGCCCGGCGGGCCGGGCGGAATCGGGCCGATGGTGGTCGTGGTGGTGGTGGTCGGCGCGACGACCGTCGTGCTGGTGGTCGTGACCGTGACGCCGGCGACGGTCGTCGGCACGCAGGTCAGCTTGAACTTGCTGCGATCGGTGCGGCCGCCGGCCTTCGCGACCGCCTTCACGAGCACCTCGGTCGGCGGGACGATGCCGCGCTTGTTCGGACCGCCGAGCGGCACCGGCAGGGCGATCGCCGCCGCACACGCCGGTCCGGCGGCCGGCAGCACCGCGTCGACGGCGGCCTGGAGGCCCGACACGTCGATCGGCGACTTCTTCTTCGTCTTGAGGGTCACGCGCGTCACCTGGCCGGGTTGGCAGGAGCGCGTCGCCTGGTTGAGACAGAGCGCCACCGACAGCAGGCAGACGCCGTTGCGCTGCCCGTCGAGGTCGCACGAGTCGCCGTCGGCGCAGGTGACGCCCTTCGGCGTCTTGCCGGCCGGGAAGCCGACCCCGTCCGCCGCGAGCTGGACGAGACAGTCCTGCCGCGCGGCGCCGCCGCCCGGGACGAGCGTGGCGGCCCACGAGGACGCGGCGGCGACGACCAGCCCCGCGCCCAACACCAGCGACGACCAGGTGCGTTGCCCCATGACGCGTCCTACTGGGCGAGGCCCTTCACGTATGTGGCGACCGCGCTCACGTCGTCGGCCGACAGCTTCTTGACGAAGGATTGGTGCTTCGCGTTGCCCTCGATCTTCGCCTGCAGGTCCGCGTCGCTCATGCCGGCGACGGTGGCGTCGCCGGCGAGCGCCGGCGCCTTCAGCGCCTTGCCCGCCGGCGTGTCGGCCTTGCCGGTCTCGCCGTGGCAGCTGGCGCAATGCTGCTTGTAGACGGCCGCACCGTCGGCGGCGACGGCCGCGGCGGCGGTCGCGACGACGAACGCCAGAGGAAGCAGGATGGAACGACGCATGCGAGGACTCCTTTCCGATCAGCGCAGGGGTGGAGGCGCGCCGCTGCGCAGGCGATGGAGCGCGTAGAGCCCCATCGCCGCGGCGAGCGCGGGACAGCCGACGAACGAGAACACGATGGCGCTGCCGCCGTCCTCGCGCAGCACGAGGAGGACGAGCGCGCCGAGCGCGACGAGCGTGAGGATGCAGACGAGGCGGATCACGACACCGGCCCTCCGCCCGTGAGGGCCTCGGCCGGGTGCGCCCCCGGATGGCAGGCACCGGTGCAGGACATGCTGCCGTCGAGCAGCGCCTTCTGCAGGTCCGGATCCTGGTGCGCCTCGACGCCGCGGAAGCTGGCCGCGCCGGCATGGCAGCCGAGGCACGAGTCGATGTCGAACGGCGCGTGCAGCGAGATCGGCAGCGTGTAGCGGCCGGTCACGGTGCGAAGCATGTGCATGACGCCGGCGCGCTTCGCGTCGAACGTGCCCCAGATGCCGTAGCCGCTGTGGCAGACGTAGCAGGCCTGGTCGGTGGGAACGAGGCCGCGGGTGTAGTGGATCGCCGCGAGCGAGCCGTTGTCGGCGTCGGACAGGCTCGCGACGATCGGCGTCATCACGTGGCACGAGCCGCAGAAGCGGACGTCCTTCGAGCCTTCGAGGAGCATGAGCGCACCGAGCCCGTAGGCGGCGGCGGGCAGCAGGACGACGCCCGCGAGCGCGGTCGCCGGCGGCAGGCGCCCGCGCACGAGGCCCCAGAAGAGGATCGCCGCCGCCGGCAGCGCGAAGGCGAGCGGCAGGATCTGCGCCCACGCCACCGCCGGCTCGACGGGCGGCGAGGCGAACAGCGGCCCCGACGGCGGCGTCACGCCGTGGCCTCGGCGTCCCGAGCCCGGGCGACGCGGGCGGCGAGGAAACGGCGCGGCGTGGTGCCGACGTGGCGACGGAACTGCCGCGTGAAGTGGCTCTGATCCGCGAAGCCGACCAGCACGGCGACGTGCGCCAGCGACGGCCCGGGCGTGCCCTCGAGCAGATGCGCCGCGCGCGCGACGCGCCGCTGCATCACCCATTCGTGCGGCGTCACGCCGAGGGCAGCCTTGAAGCGCCGGGCGAAGTGGTACGGGGAGAGGACCGCGACGCGCGCCAGGTCGGCCAGCCGCAGCGACCGCGACAGGTTGGCCTCGACGTAGTCCAACGCCCGTCGGATCACCGGGTCGAGGTCGGCGCGCGGCGTCGCGGCCGCGGCGCCGTACCGGCGCACGAGATGGAGGGCCATCGCCCGCCCGAGCGCGGCGCCGTAGCCGCCGTCGTCGCCCGACTCCTCCTCCCCGAGAAGGAACACGCGCGCGAGCCCGAGCAGGATGGGGTCGCGCGTGCGACGCACCGGTGCGAGGCCGCCCGCGCGTCCGGCGTCGACCGCCAGGCGCCGCAACGCCGCCGGCGTCGCCGTGATGGCGACGAGGCCCTGCGCCCCCTGCCACCGCACCGCGCTCCGGGGGGCCGGAAGAATGCTGACCTCGCCGCGCGCCAGCCGACGCGATCGCCAGCGCCGGCCGTCGCGCTCCCAGAGGGACAGCGCCGCTCCGGTGTTCACCAAGACGAGATGCGCGTCGGACCACCCCGCGGACGACGCGCGCGTCGTCCGCGCGATCGCGATCCCGGCATCGAGATGCCCCGACTCGTCCTGGCTCTCCTGCGCTCGCCCTAGCATGGGTCTCTCCGGACGGGAGCCGAGCAACGTACATGCCACACGACCGTCGTCGTGTCCCGGCGTCGCCCCGATCACATCGCGACGCCGTCCGCAAGATCGTGGGCGCCGCGCGCACGCCGTCGTCGCGGCGTGCACGGCGTCGCGCGACACGATGCGCGCGAACGGGCGCGGTGAAAACGCGAGGCAGCGGAGCACGACCATGACCGACGGTAGCGTCCGCATACACGACCGGCGCCGTCGCGGCTTGAACGATCTTGCGCTCGTCTGGATCGGCTTTGCGCTTCGCGGTTCTCGCCGATGGCAATGGCACGGGCGATGGCGTCCCCGATCTCGGAAGCCGGTGCGCCCACGCGCACGCGCGCGAGCCGCATCGCCGGCACCGGCGCGCGAGCGGGAGCAGCGGCGCGGCGCGCGGCCGCCCGCCGCGGGCGCACGACCTGCCGATCCCTGGACGGGACGGAGGGCCTGGGCCACCATGCCGCCCATGTCCGACGCTCCCCGCACCTATCACGACGACGACGCCTTCCCCGGCCGCGTGGGTCTGACGCTCGCCGACTCCGAGCCCGCGTGGCCGGTCGCGCGCCGCGCCCCCGCCGGCGCCCCGAACGTCCTCGTCGTGGTGCTCGACGACGTCGGTTTCGCGCAGCTCGGGTGCTACGGCTCGGACATCGCGACGCCGAGCTTCGACGCCCTCGCCGCCGCCGGCGTCCGCTATCGCAGCTTCCACACCACGGCGATGTGCTCGCCGACGCGCGCCTGCCTGCTCACCGGCCGCAACCACCACACCTGCGCGATGGGCGGCATCGCCGACATGGCGATGGGCTTTCCCGGCTTCAACGGCCGCATCCCGCGCTCGTGCGGCTTCGTCTCCGAGGTGCTGCGCCAGCACGGCTGGGCGACGATGGCGGTCGGCAAGTGGCACCTCGCCCCGGCCGACGAGACGCACGCCGCGGCGTCGCGCGAGCGCTGGCCGCTCGGCCAGGGCTTCGAGCGCTTCTACGGCTTCCTCGGCGGCGAGACGAACCAGTTCTTCCCCGACCTCGTGGTCGACAACACGCCGATCCACTTCGTCCCCCCCGACGGCTACCACCTCACCGAGGATCTGATCGATCGCACCCTCGGCATGGTGAACGACCTCCGCGCCGCCGACCCGACGAAGCCCTTCTTCACCTACCTCGCGCTCGGCGCGATGCACGCCCCGCACCAGGCGCCGCGCGCGTGGATCGACCGCTACCGCGGCGCCTTCGACGACGGCTGGGACGCGTGGCGCGCCCGCGTCCACGAACGCCAGCTCGCGATGGGGATCATCCCGCCCGGGACGACGCTGTCGCCACGGCCGTCGTGGGTGCAGGACTGGGCGGCGCTCTCCGCCGAGGAGCGGCGGGCGTACGCGCGCATGATGGAGGTGTTCGCGGGCTTCCTCTCGCACACCGACCATCACGTCGGCCGCCTGCTGGGCGGCCTCGAAGCCAGCGGCGACCTCGCCAACACCCTCGTCGTGCTGCTCTCCGACAACGGCGCCAGCGCCGAGGGCGGGCCGCACGGCACGTTCAACGAGAACTTCATCTTCAACGGCCTGCCGCACGACACCGCGCGCACCATGGAGCTGCTGGGCGAGCTCGGCGGACCTGCGACCTACGGTCACTACCCGTGGGGGTGGGCGTTCGCCGGCAACACGCCCTTCCGGCGCTGGAAGCGCGAGACGCACGAGGGCGGCATCGGCGATCCGCTCATCGTGCGCTGGCCGAAGATCCCCGACCCGGGCGCCGTGCGCCATCAGTACGTGCACGCAGTCGACGTCGGTGCGACGATCCTCGACGCCGCCGGCGTCGCCATGCCCGAGACGCTGCACGGCGTCGCGCAGGAGCCGGTGGCGGGCCGCAGCCTGCTGCCGTCGCTCGCCGACGCGAACGCGCCCGAGCACCGCACGACGCAGTACTATGAGCAGTTCGCCTGCCGCGCGCTCTACCACGAGGGTTGGAAGGCGGTGACGTTCCACGCCTTCTTCCCCTACGAGCCGGGCGACGATCCGTTCCGCCATCCCGACGAGGACCGCTGGGAGCTGTACCACGTCGCCGAGGACCCGTCCGAGTGCCGCGACCTCGCCGCGGAGCACCCGGAGAAGCTGAAGGCGCTCCAGGATCTCTGGTTCCGCGAGGCGAACCGCTACGGCGCCCTGCCCCTCCAGTCGATGCGCGCGCTCGGCCAGGGCCGCCCGCCCGTCGTGCCGCCGAGCGATCGCCTCGTGCTGCGGCCGGGCGCGGCGGCGCTGCCCGAGGAGCTGGCGCCGTCGCTGAAGCTGCGCCCGCACACGATCGTCGCGCGCGTCGAGCTGCCGCCCGCCGGCGCCGAGGGCGTGCTGCTCGCCCAGGGCGGCCGCTTCGGCGGCTTCGCGCTCTACCTGCAGGACGGACGCGCGCACTACACCTACAACTTCGCCGGCGTGACGGAGACGACGGTGTCGAGCCAGCCGCTCGCGCCGGGCCGACACCTGGTCAGCGTCGACGTCGTGCCGACGCGCGGTCTCGGCATGCAGGCGACGCTGCTCGTCGACGGCGCCGCCGCCGGCACCGCCGACATGAGGAAGACGGCCCCGTTCCGCTTCGCGCTCCACGGCGAAGGCCTGTGCTGCGGCTACGACGACGGTACGCCGGTGAGCGAGCGCTACGCGGCGCCGTTCCGCTTCACCGGCCTGCTGCACGAGGTGACGATCGACGTCTCGGGCGCGCCGGTCGTCGATCGCGAGGCCGAGGCCAGGCGGGCGTGGAAGGTGCAGTAGCGCGCCGCCTGCTCCTCGGCGCGCAGGGCCTGCTCGACGATCCCACCGCCCGCACGACGCCCGCGTGGCTGCAGCGGCTCGTCGAGCGGCTCGGCTTCGTCCAGCTCGACACCATCAACGTCGTCGAGCGTGCGCACCATCTGACGCTGCACGCGCGGCGCGACGCGTACCATCCGGAGCACCTGCGCACCCTCGTCGAGCGGCGCCGCTCGCGGTTCGAGCACTGGACGCACGACGCGTCGGTGATCCCGACGCGCTGGTTCCCGCACTGGCGGCGGCGCTTCGCGCGCGACCGCGACCGCATGATGGCGCGGCGATGGCGACGTTCGTCGGCGCACGCGACGTCACGTTCCCGCGCCGAGGCGCGCCCACGTGACGCGCGAAGTGCCTCGTCACCAGACCTCTCGATCCTCCTGAAACCACGCCGCGATCCGCCGCAGCGTCTCGTCGCCGGCCGGCTCCTCGCTCGCGATGCCGCACCCCTTCCAGCGGTCCCAGTCCATCGTGAAGCGGTAGCCACCGATCCGCAGCTCCTGCCACCCCGCCTGCGGCTGCGCCGACCGCGTCCCCGGCCGCGCATCGAACGCGGAGACGAGCGTGTCGAGGATGCCCTGCGGGCTGGCACCGTCCCCGAGCTGGAGGTGCAGTCGTCCGGCAGCGTTGCGCGCGATGGGCATGCGGCTGGTGTGGCGGGTTCGCGGCGAGGCCGCAAGGTGTGTCGCGCGTGGGCGGCTCCGAGCGGGGCGCGGTCGTCCTTTCCGCCGTCGGCGCGGACCCGCTCTCTCTTCGTGCCCAAAGGAGGAGACCAATCGGCATCGCTACGACGTCGGCCGAGAGGACATTTTCGGCGAGGACGCGCAATGCCGGACCGCGCGGCCGTCTAGCTCGCCGGTCCCGCCAGCCGAATGCCGGTGTCGTTCTCTTCCCGGTCGGGCGCCACCTGGGCGAAGTTGAGGCTCTGGATGGAGATGGAACCGGCGAACCAGAAGCCTCCCCGAATCCCGCGAGAGGGGCCGGTGGCGCCGTCCAGGTCGTTCCACTGGTACACGGCGCCAGCCTGATCGAAGAGCCCGTAGTGGCTCCGCGTGCCCGTGAAGCTGCCCACATCGAACAGGTAGTTCTGCCCCGGGTCGATCTGCCGCGACTGGGTGACCGAGTAGAAGAAGGTTCCCGAGTAGTCGTCGATGTAGTTGGCGTCGTTGGTGCCGTCGCCGATCTGATTCCCGGGCACCTCGTTGCTGCGGGTGGCGTAGAGGTAGTAGCCGCCGCGACCGCACCTCAAGCGGGGGCTGAAGTAGGCGGCCTTGTACCACTGGTCTTCCGTGGGGATCGAGAACGTCGGTGCGGCTCCCGTATTCGGATTGATGGAGCGAAGCGGAATCGCCTCGCCGGTGGTGGCGCCGTCGAGGGCATAGGCGCCGTCCTCGGTGGTGACGCCGCTCTGACTCCCGCGCGGCCGCCCGTTGGCCATCCAGTTCGCGAAGCGCGCGGCATCGAACCAGGACACGTAGGTGATGGGACGCGCCGAGCTGTCGCCGAAATTGTCGATCGGGGCGTAGACGTAGGCGCCGGAAGCGCCGCTTCGCTGGATGCCGGCGCTATTCGCCACCAGCGCCATCTGCTGGTCGTAGAGACCGTAGGGATCGGCGGCGGCGACCGCGTTCAGGAACTCGACGTACTGGCCGATGGTCACCTCGTAGGTGCCGATCCAGAAGGTCTGATCCACGCGACCGAAGCCGGTGCGGTCCTCCCGGTTGCCGGGATGGCCGACCTCGACCAGCGCATACCCGTCGGACGGCGAGGGAGGGACCGAGCTGGCGAGCCGGAACCCGGCGTTCGAGCTCGCGGTCTGGGCGACGTTGCCCAGGCGATACGTCGATTGCAGGTAGGTGTAGAACGAGGTCCAGCCCCCGCCGCGAATGATGCGGATCGGACTCCGACTGCCGTCCATGTCGGTCCATTCCCACACGCCGCCATTCTGATCGAAGGTGCCATGGGGGCCGACGCTGCGGCGGAACGCGCCGACGTCCGTCAGGTAGCTCTGGTTCAGGTCGAGGCTGAGGACCTGGGTGAGCGCGAACAGGCCCCGGGCGGTGTAGTTGGCGAGGTTCGGCCCGCCCCCCGCGACGTTCCCGGGAGCGGTATCGCTCTGCGTGGCGTACAAAGTGTAGCCGCCCGCGCCGTCGCCGAGGCCGGGATCGTAGTAGGCGGCCTTGTACCACTCGTCTTCGCTCGGGACGTAGTACGCCGGCGCCTCGCCGGTATTGGGGTTGATGGCGTTCCTCGCGACCGCCATGCCTCGCTTCACGCGTCGGCCACGGAGCTTGTAGGCCCCGTCTTCCGTGGTCCTCTTGTTCTGCCGTCCCTCGGGCTGGCCGTTCGCCATCCAGTTGGCGAAGCGGGCGGCATCGTACCAGCTGACGTAGGTGACCGGCCGATTGCCGGGGGTGGCGGCCGCGCTCTGCGCCGGCCCGCTCGGTCCGATGACGTCGTAGATGTACCGGCCGGGCTTGCCGGAGCGGCGGATACCGGCGACCAGGAGGTCGGTGGCCATGCGTTCGTTGTAGAGGCGGTGGGGATCTCGCTTGGCGACCGCGTTCAGAAAGGCGACGTACTCGGCGATCGTGACGTCGAGCGTGGCAATCCGGTAGGCGTAGTCGACGCGACCCCGGCCCGTGGGCGGGTCCGCCGCATTGCCGGCATCGCCCACCGTCACCATCGCGACGCTGAGTGGCTGCCGGTCGGCGGCCGGCGGCTCATCCCGAGCGGGCATCGTATCCGCGGCCGCATCCACGAGTCCGCTGCATGCCAGACCGGCAGCGATGAGTACGGCGAGCGTGCGGGAGCGGCTGGCGGAGCGACGAGTCGAGGTCATCGAGTCCCTTGGTTCGGGATCAGGATGCAGCTCGCGCGGCCGAGTGTGAAGCGGATCGAGCCGGCGTCGCGGCTCGGTACCAACCTTCGGCCCGTCGGAGAGTCTCCTCGCGGCCGCGGTGAGCTACGACATCGTGCCGATCCTGATCGGCACCATTGGCACGATCGCCTCGATCGACGACGGCTCGCTGCAGGTGCAGCCGCAGGCTGGCACCATCGAGGTCGGGACGCGCGGCGACCTGGTCGTCGTGCGCGACGATCCCCTGCGACGTCGGCGCGATCCGGCGCTCGATCGCGTGGACGATCAAGGCGGCTGTGGCGCGGCCGTCGGCGGAGTGGATGCGGCCGGAGGGCTAGAGCAGAAAGCGGTTGCCGGTGATGGGCTTCCGCGAGCGGTCGTCGGGGCCGAACATCTCCTCGAGCGCGGCGAGGAAGGCGGCGAACTCGGCGAGGGAGCGGACGGGCTGATCCGGGCAGAACGTGCGTTGACGAGGCATGTTCCCCATCAGTGGTTCAGGTCCGCCGCTGCCCGGGCGACGGCGGCACGGCCATCGCGGAACCAGGAGTTCTGCCCCGGATCGGCGGCGTGGGCCGCGGCGGCGAGCAGCAGGAGCAGGGTCGCGGTGCGTATCGGGCGATGCATCGGCGCAGGGATCCCTGCCCGCGCCCGGCATGCAAGCGGTGACGCGGCGGCGAGGAGCAGTGCGCTCGGCTATGGGCCGATCGTGGCTCCCGCGTCGGTACGCACCGCTGCTTGCTCAGCGCAACGACAGACTCGTGTGCGACGGTAGGCAGATCTCGTTTGGATGGATCGCGTCCAGCGTTGCCGCGGGCTGGACCTCGTTGGCGATGAAGATCGGCCGCTCACGGAAGAAGGCGTGCTCCTCCGGGCGAACGCGATAGCACAGCAGCGACGTCGCCCCCGATTGCCCATCCCTACCGAACGAGAGATCGGATGCCGGAAGGCACAGACGCTTGGGCTTCAACACCTGCACGTCCTTGGCGCCGAAGACGCCGCGCACCTCGACGTCGCGCACTCGGTGGAAGCGCGGACGCTTCGCCCGCACGCGATAGCAGAGGAACGGATTCCCCGTCGCCAGCGTCGCCTCCGGCGGCCCAGCCAGGCTCGCGGCCGTCGGAATCAGCAGGCGATCGAGCCGGAATGCACCGAATACGCGTTCTTCGATCTCGTTGACGACGGTGACCTGCGGTGGATCGACGACGCCGGACGATGGCATTCGATAGGCTACGAGATGATCGGCGAGTCCGGTCATGGCCGTCGGCCCGGGACCGACCGCGGCAGGCGCACAGAATGCTTCCGGCCGCTGGATCTCGACGGCGTGGGTTCCGAAGGCATCCGACACCTCGATCGGCCCTCGCGTGGCGAAGGCACGCCGCTTGACGGCGAAGCACTCCCAATCCGGAAGGGTAGTGGAGGTCGACGGCGTGCTCGTCGTCGTGGTGGTCGTCGTCGGACAGACGCAGGCGCCGGCCTGACATGTCCCGTCGCAGGACGGCGTGCCGGCACACGGGGTGCCGTCCGGCAACGGTGCTTCGGGACACGTCGCCGTCGCCGGGTCGCAGATTCCCTGCGCGTGGCATCCCGACGGCGGAGCACAGACGATCAAGGTGGCAGTAGTCTCCGCGATCACGGTCGGGGCCGGCATGGCAGACGCGCCACCGCAGCCGCTTTCGGCCGCGCGTGCCCGCACCTCGGCGCGGAGAGTGTAGCTTCCCCCGTCCGGAATGATCACGCCGACGTCGAGGTGGGCGGTGTGGAAAGGGGGTACGAGGAAGTCGGTGACCTCGGCGCTGAATGTCGCCCCGGGCGGATCCGAGACGAAGGTCACCTCGTAGGCTTCGTCGCACGCGTTGCCGGTGTTCGTGATCTCCAGCGCGTAGGCGAGCGCGCCCGGGCAGACCGCTCCGGGCGCGACGGCGAACAGCTCCGCCTGGACGGCCCGCGCAGCACCGAATTCGACGATCGCCGCCGCTGCTCCCGAAATCGTTGGATCGGTCACGGACGTCGCGACGGTGAGCAATGCCGTCTTGAGCCGGAGGAACCGCTGGAGGTTCGTCAGCTCGATGTCGGTGGCGTACGACTCGCCCGGCGCCAACGCGATCCGCAACGTCGTGGGGCACCCGGTGGTGATGGAGAAGCAGCCGAAGGGGCCGAGGGGTCCCGCGAGGCTCACGTCGAACGAGTCGGCCTGAGTGCCGGTGTTCGTGATCGTCGCACGGAAGCTCCCCGTACCATTCGGATCGAGAACGGCCTGCGACGGCGTGAGTGTAACCGCAACGCCGCGATCGCTCACGACGAGCGTGGCAACGTCGTCGTCCAGCAGGGTTGATCGTGTCGTCGACGTGGCGGTCACGTCGAACGGCAAGCGGCCTGCCGGAGTTCCCGCGCTCGGCGTGAGCGTCAGCGTGGTCTCCCGGCCGGAGGCGACGCCCGCGGGGACCGCCAGCGGCGTATCGGCGAAGCGGGCCGCGACGCCTGGCGGAACGGACGCCACCAGCGAGAATGTATCGCTCGCGTCGCCCGTGTTGGTGACGCGTACTCGGTAGACGGCGCTCGCCCCCTGCCCTGCCGTCGCTTCGTCCGGTGCGACGTCGACCTTGACGCCATGGAACGCGATCGGCGCGCCTGCAACGACCGCGAGCGATCCCTCGACGGAGTCGACGGCGCCCTGCTCGGTCCGCGTCACCACACCGAATGTCCGCTCGCGGACGGCCGCGCTGGGGCTCGTGTCGACCGCCAGCGTCGTCGCGACCGTCTCGCCGGCCGGCACGTCGACCGAGGACGCGAGCGTCACCGCGAGGTCTTCCAGGCCCACGGTCACGAGCTGGTACGTCACGGGCTGCGGGAGGGGATTGTGCAACGTCACCGTGAAGACGGTCGCATCTCCCGCCGCGACGGTTCGCGACGGAGGATCGAGCCTGATGATGTGCGCGGCCGCCACCGCAACGGGCGGGAGCGACAGGGACGTGAGTACCTGGACCCCGTCGGTATCGGTCGCAGTGACGTCCACGAGGGATCCGCGGCTGATTTCACGCACCTCCCCCGGCAGCATGCCGGTGACCTGCCCCACGACGCGGAAGACCACGGTCGCGGGCTCGTCGACCTCGCGACGAACGGTCCAGCGTATGTCTTCCACCGTTGCCGACTCGGCGGGCGGCGTGATGCTCCCGAAGTCGGCCGCGTATCCAGGGGCCAGCAGGTGGCGTAGGTCGATGTCCAGCGTCGGCACGGGCTCCGGCGTGATCCCGCCGCGGAACTCGAAGATGTTGTCGTCGTAGTCTCCGTCGCCGCCGCCTGGGAGATCCTCGAAGCCGACCAACACGCCGCCGTTGTCGAGCGGCGTGACGACCGCATGAATCACGCCGTCGGCATTGCGCTCACCCGGCCCCATCCGGAAGATGGACGATCCGTGTGCGATGCCGAACACCAGCTCGACGCCGACCGGGAACGTGCCGAGCTGGACGATTGTGCCGACGTCACGGTTCGTCGCGATCCGCAGGATCGGTGGCGGCTCGTACAAGGACAGCGTCGAGGTGATGGAAGCGGAAGCGGGCTTGATCTCGACCTCGACGGGCGCGCCCGTCGAGAAGAGTTGGCCGCCCAACACCGGTGGACCGA